>NZ_BAAASZ010000061.1:0-505 GCF_039533145.1 Streptomyces macrosporus | reverse complement strand
AGGAGGAGGCCGTCGACGGAGTCGAGGCGTTCGGTGAGGCCGGCGAGTCCGGTGCCGTGGGTGGTGGTGGCGCCGCCGTGGCCGTTGTCGGTGATCCGGAGGAGGAGGCGGTCGTGGGTGTGCCGCAGGTCGAGGGTGGCGGTGGTGGCGGCGCTGTGTTTGGCGATGTTCTGGAGGAGTTCGGAGGCGGTGAAGTAGGCGATGCCTTCGATGGCGGGGGCGGGGCGGGTGGGGAGGTCGACGGTGACGGTGACGGGGACGGGGCAGCGGGCGGCGAGGGTGGACAGGGCGGGGCCGAGGCCGCGGTCGGTGAGGATGGCGGGGTGGATGCCGCGGGCGAGGTCGCGGAGTTCGGCGAGGGCGAGTTTCACCTCGTCGTGGGCTTCGTCGACCATTTTGGCGGCGGCCTGGGGGTCTTCGAGGAGTTTCTCCTTGGCCAGGCCGAGGTCCATGGCGAGGGCGACGAGGCGGGCCTGGGCGCCGTCGTGGAGGTCGCGTTCGATGC
>NZ_BAAASZ010000060.1:0-592 GCF_039533145.1 Streptomyces macrosporus | reverse complement strand
CGCTCGGCCTGGACGCGGGCGGCGGTGCGGGTGGTGTCGTCGACCGGGTTGCTGCCCTGGGCGTCCACGTGGGAGGTGCCGTAGGGGTTGCCGTCGGCGAACTTGGCCGGGTCGGTGTAGCCGGGGGCGACCAGGATGCCGCCGAAGTGGTGGATGGTGTGGTACAGCGCCAGCAGGGTGGACTCCTGGCCGCCGTGGGCGGTGGCCGAGGAGGTGAAGCCGCTGTAGACCTTGTCGGCCAGCAGGCCCTGGGCCCACAGGCCGCCCAGGGTGTCGATGAACTGCTTGAGCTGGGAGGCGATGTTGCCGTAGCGGGTGGGCGAGCCGAAGATCACCGCGTCGGCCCAGACCAGGTCGTCCGGGGTGGCCTCGGGGACGTCGGCGGTGGCGGCGGCGTTGGCGGCCCAGGCCGGGTTGGCCTCGATCGCGGACCGCGGGGCGAGTTCGGCGGTCTTGAGCAGGCGGACCTCGGCGCCGGCCTTCTCCGCGGCCTGGGCGATCTCCTTCGCGATCGCGGCGATGGTGCCGGTGGAGGAGTAGTAGACGACGGCGAGCCTGGTCTGGGTGCTCACGAGGGTGGTCTCCGTTTCGT
>NZ_BAAASZ010000059.1:0-743 GCF_039533145.1 Streptomyces macrosporus | reverse complement strand
CGGATAGGGACCGAACTGTCTCACGACGTTCTAAACCCAGCTCGCGTACCGCTTTAATGGGCGAACAGCCCAACCCTTGGGACCGACTCCAGCCCCAGGATGCGACGAGCCGACATCGAGGTGCCAAACCATCCCGTCGATATGGACTCTTGGGGAAGATCAGCCTGTTATCCCCGGGGTACCTTTTATCCGTTGAGCGACGGCACTTCCACACGTAACCGCCGGATCACTAGTCCCTGCTTTCGCACCTGCTCGACCCGTCAGTCTCACAGTCAAGCTCCCTTGTGCACTTACACTCACCACCTGATGACCAACCAGGCTGAGGGAACCTTTGGGCGCCTCCGTTACCCTTTGGGAGGCAACCGCCCCAGTTAAACTACCCACCAGACACTGTCCCCGATCCGGATCACGGACCCGGGTTAGACATCCAGCACGACCAGAGTGGTATTTCAACAACGCCTCCACCCGCACTGGCGTGCGGGCCTCACCGGCTCCCACCTATCCTACACAAGCCGAACCGAACACCAATATCAAGCTGTAGTAAAGGTCCCGGGGTCTTTCCGTCCTGCTGCGCGAAACGAGCATCTTTACTCGTAGTGCAATTTCACCGGGCCTATGGTTGAGACAGTCGAGAAGTCGTTACGCCATTCGTGCAGGTCGGAACTTACCCGACAAGGAATTTCGCTACCTTAGGATGGTTATAGTTACCACCGCCGTTTACTGGCGCTTAAGTTCTCGGCTTC
>NZ_BAAASZ010000058.1:0-8709 GCF_039533145.1 Streptomyces macrosporus | reverse complement strand
GTTTCGAGCTCTCTGCTGTTCAGTGGGTTGTCGTGGGTGACTTGGGTGCTGTCAGGGATGCCGATTTGGTGCTGACGTTTTTGCTGATGGTGCGGGTCATTTGGTTGCCGGTCGGTATGGCGTGAGATGTGTTGTCGCTGGTCAGGGCTGTGATGGCAGGGGCTGGGTGCTGACAGTTGTGACCGGGGGCCGTCGGTGTCGCCTTCTACTGGTGGTGGCCGAGTGTGTAGCGGATTCCTGCTGCGGTGAGGCGGAGTTGTTCGCCGCCCTGGGCTGTGATGAGGGGGAAGAGCGGACTGTCCGGTGCACGGTCTTTGAGCTGTCCGTGGATGCCGGCGGCGTGTACGAGGCAGCGCGTCCAGGTGGGGAGGGGGTGGAGCCGGCATCTGCGGTGGGCTGTGCTGTCGTGGATTTTGACGGCGGTCGCTGTTTCGTTGATGTCGATTCCGCGGACCAGCGTGAGCCTGCTGATGTCTGCCCCGGTGACCGCGTGGATGGTCAGGGCTGTCGCGTGCAGGGGGTGCGCCACGGTGTTCAGCCGGGTGGCGAGGACGTCTGCCGGTGTGCGGCTCTGCCCTCGCGCGGGTGGTGCGCTGCTCTCCGTGGAGGTGAGCTTGGGCGCGCCCGGGCATCCGGCGCGTTTCGGACGGTCTGTCACCATGCCGTCCGGCCATACCGGGAAGGTGATCCACTGCGCGTCGTCCAGGCTGGAGGCTGGCCTGGTGGGCCCTCGCTGTCCGGCGCTTCGCGTGCTGTCTGGTGAGTGTTCCGTGCGGTCCAGAACCGCGCGGGCCTGGGGGAGGGTGTCGATGAGGCGGTACGGGGTCTGTTCGAGGAGTGTCCTCAGAACGGGGGTGACCGGCTGGTGCCAGAGGAGGGTGAGGCGGATGCCGCAGCGTTCGCGCAGGGCGAGTAGTTGCCTTTGGCGGGCGCCTGTGAGGTGGTCGGTGCGGCAGACGATGAGATGCATGATGCGGTGGGTGAGGATCCAGGCGGCGACGGCGTCCCGGGCGGGGTGTTGGGAGTCGGCCCATGTCCCGTACGTTTCTCCGCCTGTGGGGAGGCGTTTGCCCAGGGCATAGAGCAGGTCGTGGGCGAGGGCGGCGGGCGCGCCGTCGGCGGGGCTGGGGTCGACGGTCAGACGGCCCATAGCCGGAGCGCGTGCGGCATGTGCGGCGGCTGTCCAGGCGGGGTGGTCGTCTTTGTCGATGAGGACAGTGACGGGTGGGAGGCCACCGACGGTCACTACACGCCGCCGATCTTGCTGTAGACCCAGCGCACGAGGTTTTCGTCGACCTGTTTGAGGTTCGGTTTCTTCATGCCGGAGAGGATGTGGGTGGTGATGTTGGCCCAGTTGCGGAAGCTGCCGTGGGCGGCCTGCTTGTCGATGGCGTCGATCAATACGGTGTCCACGTCTGCCCAGACGGGGTGGAAGGCGGGGATGGTGGCCCGTACCTCGTCTTTGGACATGCGGGTGAACTCCTGCCAGATGAAGATCCGGGAGGCGAGCATGGGTTCGCGGCGCAGGATCTTGTAGCAGCCATCGCCTCCGGCGAAGATGACGGCGATGTTGGTGCGTTTGTCGTCCCACAGGTGGCGCCAGAACTCGAACCCGGTCTTCTTCATCCACTGCGCCTCGTCGCAGACCAAGATCCGGAACTCCTCGGCGAGCGCTTCCTTGAGGAGGGTGTCGAACTCGATCGGGCGGGCCGGCGGCTCACCCGGGAGCCCCAGTGCCTGGAAGAGGCCGTGGCGGATGTCCCTGGGGGTCGGGCCGGCTCGTAGTTCAAGGCGGTGGGTGATGTCCGGGGCGAGGTGGCGCAGCGCGGAGTTCACCGACATCGTCTTTCCGGAGCCGGCCGGCCCGTAGACGCACATCATGGCCTTTGCCTCGATGACGGCCTCGATGTTGTCCCGGGTGGTCAGCAGCGTGTCCGTGCCGACCAACTGGGCCTGCTCCAGGCCCAGGAAGTGGTCTTCGCTCTCGTCGGGCAGCAGCCCGTAGTCCAGGTCAGCGATCATCAGCTCGGTCCTCATCAGGAGTGGGTGTGCGCGGTGGCCTGGGACGGGCCCAGGTATCGGGTGCGGGGCCGTGCGGAACGAGATCGGGACGGGCCAGCGCACGGCGATCCGTCTGCGCCGCCGCTCCCAGTTCCTCTTCGGCCCGCGCAGAGGTCGAGGCAACGAGCGGACGAGGCGGGGCCGCGGTGGTGGAGGCCTCGAAGCGCCGCCGACGCAATTTCTCCGCTGCCCTCAGGTCGGCCTTGAGCCGACGGGCGGCCGCGGTCCGGGCGGCCCGGACGGATTGGATCTGCTCCTGGCTCGCCGCAGCGGCCAGGGACGCTGAGCCGAGGTGGCGGCCTGTTGTGGCGTCGAAGACTTCGATGGTGTCGTCGTGGTGAGGCAGGTGCCGTACCGACACTTTGGTGCCGGTACGGCCGTTCATCCACGGAGCGAGGTAATCGCGGCGGCGCCATCGCACCCCGGATGTGCTGATGGTGTACGTGCGCCCGTCGTCCTCCAACGCGAACGTCGCCAACTGCCCCGCGGACACGTCCATAAGCGGCGTCGCGTCGGCCTGCCACGCCTGGAGGGGGGTTCTCCCGTTCAGCGCGGACGGGTGGTGAGAAGTGTTCCACCAGGCCACCCAGTCCAGCAGCAGCCCCACGAACGCCTCATACGTCAGGGGCGGGGCGCCGGGGTCGGCGACCCTGCCGCCGGTGAGTTTCTGGCGGCCGGTGTAGCGGGGGAGAGAGACGAGAAACATCTCCTCCACCGCGTCGTTCAAAGCCTCGATCGTGCCCTTCAAGTGAGGGGTGTAGGCGGGCAGGTCGGTCACGGGGACGGCGAGCGCACCCATCGCCGCGGTGACCGCCCGGCACAGGAACTCCTTGCCGCGGTCGACCCGGATCTGACCGGGCAGCCCGCCCACCGGCCCGAACGGCTCCGTGCGGGTGATCGCGATCCGCAGGGACGCCAGCACCGCGTCGCGGCTCGGAGCGTGCGCGGTGACCGCGACCCCGGTGATCGCCTTGGTGGCGCAGTCGATGAACCAGGTCACCCACGGCGTGGCCAGCTCACCTTCCACGTCTACCTCGACGGGCACGTGCTTGTGGTCGCCCTCCCACACCGCGTTGCGGTGAGTCGCAGGCCGCTGCCCGAAGACGTCATGCGCGCGCCGCGCTGCTTCCCCGCTCTTGAGGCCGGCCCGTTCCCCGCGGGTCAGGTCCCGGCGGATCGCCCGGTGCAACGTGGAAAGCGACGGCGCCGCGGGCGCGTTCGGATCGTCGGCCGCCCGCTGCACCAGCTCGGCGTGGACCCGGGAGGCGTTACCGCCCCACAGCGCCAGCAGCCGCCGGACCTCCGTGGTGACCGTGAAATGGGACGACTCCACCCGTCCGAGACGGTGATCCTCCCGAGCGGCGGCCAGCCACCGCCACACCGTCCGCTCCGACTTCCCCAACGCGCGGGCCACCAGGCGCACATGCGCGGCTCTCAACTCCCCGCGACCGTCGAGGTCCAGCAGCCGGGGCATCGCCGCCGCTCTCCCCGACGCCGGCGGGAACACAGCCATCGGAGCGTCTCCGGGATCCCCGTCACGGCTTCTCGGCATGTGCGGCCCCTCTCCACCGAGCACGGGACAGCACGGCCTGCCGTCCTGGTCCCAGGTATCCCAGCCCTTCGGCACCCAACTGACGGGAACCGGCGTACGACTGACAGCAGCCATCGCCATCCGGTACAGCCGTGCCCGCGTACGGGCTGGCGATCTGCTGGATGGCCTTCTGCGGGCGTCATGGTGCCACGACGGGGATGCCGTGCGGGCGGCCGGTGAGGAGGGCTGCGATGTGGTCGGCGCAGCGCAGCGCCGCCTCGGCCATGGCGCGCCGAGTCATGCCGGCGATGTGCGGGGTGAGCAGGGCGCCCGGCACGCCGGACAGGGGGGAGGCGAAGGCGGCGTGTTCGTGGGCGAAGGTGTCGACGGCGGCGGCCGCCAAGGGGTGGGCGGGGTCGCGCAGCGCGTCGGCCAGCGCCTGTTCGTCGACGATCCCGCCCCGGGCGGTGTTCAGCAGGATCGCCCCGGGCCGCATCAGCGCCAGTTCCGCCCGGCCGATCATCCCGCGGGTCCGTTCGGTGAGCGGAAGATGCACCGACACCACATCACTGGTGGCCAGAAGGTCCTTAAGGGACGCGACCTGGCGCACCGCCCCCTCCGCCGGTGCCGAGCGGCGGGAGAAGCCCTGAACGGCCATGCCCAGGGCGGCTGCCCGGTCCGCCAGGGCCCGGCCGATCCGCCCCATTCCGGCGATGCCCAGGGTCAGCTCCGGCAGCTCGGCCGCGGGAGCGGCCGGTGTGCTCCAGCGGCCGTCGTGCGCGGCCTCGTTGTGTGCCGCCAGGTTCCGGGTCAGGGCGAGCAACTGGGCCAGGGCGAACTCCGCGACCGCGGTCGCGTTGGAGCCCGGGGTGTGGGTGACCGCCACGCCGTGGCGGGCGGCGGCGGCCAGGTCCACGTGGTCGGTGCCCGCCCCGGCCCGGCCGATCACCCTCAGCCGGTTGGCCAGCGCCGGGCCGGTCGCCGCCGCCAGGAACCCGGCGCGCAGCGGGACGCCGGCCCGGGACTTGAGTGCGTGGTAACCGAGCCTGCCGCGGACGGTCTCGGCGACAAGCGCCGGCTCATCGAAGGCGTCGAAGTCGGCGAAGGCCACTCGGCCCGCCCACGCCGCCCGCACGCCCGCCGGGTCGGTCACCCGCCGGAGGTTCAGCGTGACAGCCAGACCGTGCCCGAGCAGACGCTCCAGCTCACGGTTGAGCAGCTCCCCGGGAGCCGCGTCCAGCAGCAGCACTCGCATCCGCCCCATGGTCCCCCCTCCCGGCGGGCGGACCTTACACGGTCCAGCGGCCGACGGCGAGAGCCCCGGCCCCTGTGCCGGCTGACAGAGACTCCTACACCCCCATCTCCTCCAGCACGGCGGCGCGTTCGGCGTCCAGCCGGTCCCGCCGCTGGCGTTGGTTGTTGATCCATACCCCGAGCTTGATCGGGTGCTGGTGTCCGGCTTCGTCGTGGACGGTCTCGATCCACTTCCTCGGCACTCGCGCGTGTCCTTCCCGGCCCAGGTACTGGCGCAGCGCGGCGATGCCGCGGTCCCAGGCGGAAGCGCCAGCGGGCACCACCACCGCCCGCGGTGCCTGCCTGGTCCGACCGTCGCCCCCGGCCTGGCCGTCGCTTCCCACTGTGCCGCCTGCTGTCGTCGGCATGGTCGGTGTGATGCCCAGGGCGGTCAGGCGTTGGCGTTGTCCGTCGGTCAGTTGCTGCCACCTGGTGCGTTGTCGGGCCAGCCAGAGTCCGATGTCCTCCCCGCCCACGGTCACCCCGGGGCGGATCTCGGTCAGGGTGGCGCCGCCGTGGAGGCAGGCCCGCAGCTTGGCGTAGTGGCGTTGCCAGTCGACCGTCCAGCCCTTGGCTGCGGGGTTCCAGTCGGGGTCGATGGCGGCGAGTCGGGCGGCGCGTTCCGCGGCCCGCTGCGGGTCTTTGCCGAGTCCGCCGGGGCGGCGGCAGTTGGTGAGCCACTGACCGACCGGCTTTCCCTGCGCGACGGCCGTCCGGGGTGCGCACAGCGTTCCGTGGACGGCGAAGTAGGCCCGTGCCGCGGCGAGGTTCTCCTCGAAGGCGGCGTCGGGTACCGACCACACCATGCCGGCTTCCTCCAGCAGTTCGATCCGCCACGTCGCCAGGGTTCCGGCGCGGTAGGCGCGGCGCTGTTCGCTGACCCATTGTCCGAGGGGGAAGGGGCCGACGCGGGCGTCGAGCGGCACCGCCACCGGCCTGCGGGTCGGGCCGGCGGTGTCGCTCTCCTCGGCCTGGCCGCCGTCGCCGTGTTCCTGGCGCTCGCGCACGTCTCCCTGTTTCTGCTCTTGGCCCTGGCCCTCGTTGCGGTGCTGCTGGTGCCAGGTGCGCAGGGCGGTGAGTCCGGCGAGCCAGACCTGGGATTCGGGTTGGATGACGCGGGTGCGCACGAACTGCGCGATGAGCGCGGGGTCGCGGGGGGTGGCAAAGCGCAGCAGCGGCACTGCCACCGACGGCGCCCCCTCGCTCTCGCCTTCACCGCCGCCGTCGCTGCCTCCGTGGGCGGGGTCGAGGTCGGCCACCGACACGGCCTGGGTGCGGCTGGGCGCGGACGCGACCGCCAGCTGCTCGACGAGTGCCTCCGAGTGACTGCGCAGCCCCTGCAACACGGCCACCAGCGGCTTATAGGAGGCGGAGGCAAGCATGTCGTCGGGCGCCTCCCCCGGCTCCAGGAAGACCGGCACCACCAGCCGGGCGACCTTCCCCTGGCCGGGCTTTTGCCGCAGTGCCCGGCCGACGGCCTGGACGATGTCGACGGCCGAGCCGCGGACGTCCGCGAAGACCACGCCGTCGACACCGCGTCTGCCGCAGATGTCGACGCCTTCGCCCAGGACGCGGACGTTGGCCAGCACCGACAGTTCGGTCTCCCAGCCGTGGTCGTCGATGCCGTCGGCGAACCGGCTCAGCACTGCCCGGCGGTGGGCGGGTTCGTGTTTGCCGCAGAGCCAGTCGGCCCACACCCGCCGCGGATACCGCGCGGGGTCGGCCTCGTGTAGCCGGGCCGCGGTGCCCGGCAACGCCCGCGCGAACGCCATCGCCTCCACGGTGCGGTGGTGGAAGCTGATCAGCGAGCGCACCCCGGTGGCGGCCGCGTGCTTGACCAGTGCGGCCTGCAGGGCGGCGAGCCGTCGGCCTCGCTGTTCCTCCTCGCCGGCCCCTGTCGTTCCCGTCCCGTCCGTTCCGGTCACCCCTGCTGTCCCGTCTGTGCCGGGGTGGGGTGGGTGGATCTCGAGGACGTCGATCTCGAACCGGGCCAGGACGCCGCGATCCACCGCCTCGGTGAGGGAGAAGGTGAACACCTGTGGCCCGTAGAGGCGTGGGTCGTCCATGCTCGCCACCGGCCGCCCGGCATCGGCCGGAACGGTCTCTGGGCGGCCCTCTGCGGCTCTCTGAGGCCCGTTCCCGCCCTCTGGGGCCTCTGCCTCGTCCGAGCGTCCGGCGGGCTCCCAGATCCGTGGGGTGGCGGTCAGGTACAGCCGCCGCGCCGCCGGGATCCGGCTGTTGTCGTGGATGGCGGCCCAGGGCTTGGCCGCGTCTCCGGAGGTGCGGTGGGCCTCGTCGACCACGGCGAGCCCGAACGGCGCCAGGCGCTGTCCGTACGCGCCCCGGAAGGCGGCCTCCAGCGGCCCCGGCGCCTCCACCAGGTTCCCGTCTGGGCTGGCCGGGTCGGCCTCCTGGCGCGGCGCGAGGGAGGCGTAGGTGGCGAACACCGTCACCGGCCCGGTCCCGGCCCACAGCGCCAGCCGGATCGGATGCGTGGTGCACCGCACTCCCAGCGCGGCCAGCGCCTCGTCGCCTGCCAGGGAGCACACGGCGACGGCCGGGCCGGTGTGGCCGGCCGCCCGCCACGCCGCCACCGTCTGGGTGAGGAGGTCCAGGGTGGGCACCAGCACCAGCACCCGCCCGCGCGGCTCCAGGCGCCGCGCGGCCTCGGCGGCGATCAGGGTCTTGCCCGCCCCGGTGGCGGCCACCGCCGTGGCCCGCAACCCCTCTGCGGGCACTTCCAGACCTGCACGGTATTCCAGCGCCCGGACAATCGCGTCCACCGCCTCCACCTGATGCGGCCGGAGCCTCATCGCACTCAATGTTCCTCCGCTGCTTTCGACCGCGAAGACTCGATCAAAGTGACCGGTCGAACAGCCTTCTCGACGTTTCCCGCGAAAAAAGAGGGGCGCTTTTCCCCGCAGACAGAGTCTGCTTTCACCCGGTGACCGGCCCCCATGGGGTGTCCGCCATGAAGCGTTTTCGGAGCACCGTGCCCGGAGCGGCGAGGGCGGCCTCCAGCGCCTCCGTCGGGACCTTGCCGCTTGTGGCCCGTCGGGGGACCTTGCGGTAGCCGCAGACTCGTATGAGGTCCGTTGCCGTGCCCCAGCTGTCGGCGGCCACCACCACCTCGTCCAGGGCGTCACACGCGTTGCTCGCATCGACCAGGACCGCGTACGCGACGACCAGACCCGCGGCCCGCACCGTGGCGGTCATGTCCCCCATGCCCGCTCCCTCCGCCGAAGGCCGCCGAAGCCGCGCCACGCGGCCCGGTAACCGACGTGCATCCTCTCGAGCTTCGGAACCGGGCCCATCGCGGTGATGTTCGGCTCTGAGTTTGCACTGATCCGGCGTTCCGCTTTCAGTGCGTCCGGGCCGCTTCCTTGGTGAGTCCACTGAAACTTAGGAGCCGGTTCGGCACCGTAACCTGCTGCCGAACCTGGGTGAAAATCAGGAGCTGATCGCATGCCGTACACGGGCTGTTCTCCGTCTTCTCCGGGGGTGGCGTGTTTTCCCAAACTCTACACACTGATGCATCATGCCGTGAGGAGAACCCGCAAACTCCCTTGACTCGGTGACCTCGTGACCGCCCGTCACCCATTCCCCACCACCCCGCACCCCCTCCGTGCCGTAGCCGGCCAGGCCCGCGCAGCGGGCCCAACCTCAGCCCTCACGCACCTGCTGACGACAGTTCACCCGCACAGCTCCGGGGCCGGTTCCGGGGGTGGAGCGCAGCGGAACCCCTCCCGGCCCGCAGCGCGGGCCGCCCCCAGGCCGGAGCGAGCGCAGCGAGCGGCGGCCGGCCCCGAAGGGCGAAGCCCACA
>NZ_BAAASZ010000056.1:0-628 GCF_039533145.1 Streptomyces macrosporus | reverse complement strand
GCTTCTCGCTGGTCTCTGCGGCCACCCCCGGCTCACGCCGCACGGACGATCACCAGAGACGGCCCCCCTTCTCCCGAAGTTACGGGGGCATTTTGCCGAGTTCCTTAACCATAGTTCACCCGAACGCCTCGGTATTCTCTACCTGACCACCTGAGTCGGTTTGGGGTACGGGCCGCGACGGAACTCGCTAGAGGCTTTTCTCGACAGCATAGGATCATCCACTTCGCCACCATCGGCTCGGCATCGGGTCTCACCCTCCACGAGGGACGGATTTGCCTACCCCTCGGGCTACACCCTTACCCCGGGACAACCACCGCCCGGGCTGGACTACCTTCCTGCGTCACCCCATCACTCGCCTACTACCGGATCGGACCGTCGGCTCCACCGCACCGAACCCCGAAGGATCCGGCCGGCTTCACGGACTTAGCATCACCGGGCTCGGCCCTTGCGCTCCACCACGGGTACCGGAATATCAACCGGTTGTCCATCGACTACGCCTGTCGGCCTCGCCTTAGGTCCCGACTTACCCTGGGCAGATCAGCTTGACCCAGGAACCCTTGGTCAATCGGCGCAGGAGTTTCCCACTCCTGTCTCGCTACTCATGCCTGCATTCTCACTCGTGAACCGT
>NZ_BAAASZ010000055.1:0-1256 GCF_039533145.1 Streptomyces macrosporus | reverse complement strand
ACGGAGCACTCGGTGTTTTCAGGCATTCTCTCTTCGCGCCGGAACGGGTCGTCCCCGGTGCGTGCGTGGCTGGTGCTGTGCTGCATGGCCATGCTGCAGTTCCTCATCGCGGTGGACGTGACCGTGGTCAACGTCGCCCTGCCCTCGATCGGCGCCGACTTCGGCGTCGACGGTCACGCCCTGACCTGGGTCGTGGTCGGGTACACGGTCACCGGCGGCGGGCTGCTGATGCTCGGCGGCCGGCTGGGCGACGTGCTCGGCAGGCGCCGCGTCCTCCTGCTCGGCACAACGCTCTTCGGCGCCGCGTCCTTGCTGGCCGGGCTCGCGCCCTCCTTCGCCGTGCTGGTGACGGCCCGGCTGCTGCAGGGCGCCGGAGAAGCGATCGCGCTTCCGGCGGCGATGGCGGTGATCGTGCTCATGTTCCCCGAGGGGCCGCGCAGGTCGCGGGCGCTGAGCGTGTGGGCGGCCGTCGCGAGCTGTGGCCTCGTCCTCGGGTTCGCGGTCTCCGGGATCGTCACCGAGCTGCTCGGCTGGCGGTGGATCTTCCTGGTGTCCGTGCCGTTCATCCTGGTCGTGCTCGCCGCGGCGGCCCTTCTCGTGCCGAGCGAACGGCCCGCCGGGCGCGCACCGCTGGACCTTCCCGGTTCGCTCCTGCTGGTCGCGGCTCCGCTGCTGTTCACCCTCGGCGTCATCGAGGCAGGAGAGGCGGACGGCACGCTGCCCTGGCTGCCGCCGGCGGCGCTGGCCGGGCGGTGGCAGCCGGGGCCCTGTTCGTCGGGGTCGAGCGCCGTTCACGGAACCCGCTCGTGCCGCTGCGGTTCTTCCGCAACCGGCCGCGCGTCCTGGCCAACCTCGCCACCGCTCTGCTGAGCGCGGCACTGTCCACCTCGTTCCTGCTGTTCACCTACTACCTGCAGGACCGGTCGGGCGCCAGACCGCTCCAGGCCGGTGTGACGATGCTGCCTTTGGCGGTGTCCCTGATCGTGGCCTCGGTGCTGGTGCCTCGGCTGCTCGGACGGTGGGGCGCCCGGGTTTGTGTTCTGGCCGGGATCGGCTTCACCGTGTCGGCGATGGCGGCCATCGCTCTGGTCTCCTCCCTCGGGGCCACCGGTTGGGCGATGATTCCGGCCATGGTGCTCATCGCGGCCGGGATGGGGTTCGGGATCGTCGGGCTGCAGTACGTCGCGGTGACCGGCGTGACCGAGGACGACGCCGGCATCGCCTCCGGCGTCCAGCGAGCCGCCGACCAACTGGGC
>NZ_BAAASZ010000054.1:0-559 GCF_039533145.1 Streptomyces macrosporus | reverse complement strand
CGGGCGGGGGGTCAGAGGCGTTCGACGATGTAGTCGACGCAGGCGGTGAGCGCCTCGACGTCGGCCGGGTCGACGGCCGGGAACATCGCGATCCGGAGCTGGTTGCGGCCCAGCTTGCGGTACGGCTCGGTGTCGACGATGCCGTTGGCGCGCAGTGTCCTGGCGATCGCGGCGGCGTCCACGTCGTCGGCGAAGTCGATGGTGCCCACCACCGGGGAGCGCTTGTCGGGGTCGGTGACGAAGGGGGTGGCGAACGCGGACTTCTCCGCCCAGCCGTACAGCCGGGCGGCGGAGTCGGCGGTGCGGGCGGTGGCCCAGGCCAGGCCGCCCTGGTCGTTGAGCCAGTCCAGCTGGTCGGCCAGGAGGAAGAGGGTGGCCAGGGCCGGGGTGTTGTAGGTCTGGTTCTTGCGGGAGTTGTCGATGGCGGTGGGCAGGTCGAAGAAGGCCGGGATGTGCCGGTCGGTGGCGGCGATCCGTGCGGCCCGTTCCAGGGCGGCCGGGGAGAACACGCCGATCCACAGGCCGCCGTCGGCGGCGAAGGACTTCTGCGGGGCGAAGT
>NZ_BAAASZ010000053.1:0-852 GCF_039533145.1 Streptomyces macrosporus | reverse complement strand
TCGGGAGCATGAGTCCATGAACTCGGATCAGTCGCTGCCTCGTGAGCTCAAGGCCATCGCCGACGAGGAAGGCTTCGTGGACGTCGTCGCGGATCTCCCAGCGGATCCGCAGTCGGCGGAAGTGGTGCAGCAGCGCGAACGCGCGCTCGACCACCCACCTTTGGGTGCCCAGGCCGGAGCCGTGTCGGGTGCCGCGACGGGCGATCACCGGTTTGATGCCCAGCTCGCGCACCAGGTGCCGATGCTTGGCATGGTCGTAGCCGCGGTCGGCGAGCACCACATCCGGTCGCCGACGGGGTCTTCCACGCTTGCCGCGCACCGGCGGCACCGCCTCCAGCAGCGGGATGAGCTGAGTGACGTCGTTGCGGTTGCCGCCGGTGAGCGTGCAGGCGAGCGGGATCCCGGTGCCATCGGTGATCAGATGGTGCTTGCCGCCCGTCCTGCCCCGGCCAACAGGGCTTCGCCCCGTCTTGGGTCCTCTCTTTAGGGCTCTGACGTGCGAGGAGTCCACGCGGCCGCACGGGAGAAATCGAGGGCGTCGGCGGCCCGGAGGCTGCTCCAGCAGGACCTCATGGAGGCGCTGCCACACGCCGGCCTGGTGCCACTCGGTCAGACGCCGCCAGCAGGTCATCCCCGAGCCGAAGCCCGGCTCCTGCGGCAGATGCTCCCAGGAGACCCCGGTGTGCAGCACGAACAGGATCCCCCGGAGTACCGGCCGGTCATCCAGCCGCTCGCGCCCCGGGTGGTGCGTGCGGCGCTCGACCTTCGGCAACAGCGGCTCGATTATCGCCCACAGCTCGTCGTCGACCTCCCACGGCTTTGGCCGCGCCACCTCAACCTCCAGCATGATCA
>NZ_BAAASZ010000052.1:215342-281417 GCF_039533145.1 Streptomyces macrosporus | reverse complement strand
CAGCTCCTTGACCAGCTCCGAGACCGCGGGCATACGCGTCGAACCACCGACCAGGACGACGTGGTCGATCTCGGAGACCGAGATGCCCGCGTCCTTGATGACGTTGTGGAACGGGATCTTGCAGCGCTCCAGCAGGTCCTGGGTGAGCTGCTGGAACTGGGCGCGGGTGAGCTTCTCGTCCAGGTGCAGCGGACCCTCGGCCGAGGCCGTGATGTAGGGCAGGTTGATAGTGGTCTCGGTCGAGCTGGAGAGCTCGATCTTCGCCTTCTCCGCCGCCTCGCGCAGGCGCTGGAGGGCCATCTTGTCCTTGGCGAGGTCCACGCCGTGGGCGTTCTGGAACTGCTTGACCAGGTAGTCGACGACCCGCTGGTCCCAGTCGTCACCGCCGAGGTTGTTGTCACCGTTGGTGGCCTTCACCTCGACGACGCCGTCGCCGATCTCCAGCAGGGACACGTCGAACGTGCCACCGCCGAGGTCGAAGACCAGGATCGTCTGGTCCTCCT
Organism: Streptomyces macrosporus; assembly: GCF_039533145.1. Taxonomy (NCBI): domain Bacteria; kingdom Bacillati; phylum Actinomycetota; class Actinomycetes; order Kitasatosporales; family Streptomycetaceae; genus Streptomyces; species Streptomyces macrosporus. The sequence continues at coordinate 280,914 of NZ_BAAASZ010000052.1, read as the reverse complement.
TCTCCAGCCCGTAGGCCAGGGCGGCGGCGGTCGGCTCGTTGACGATGCGCAGCACGTTCAGACCGGCGATCTCGCCGGCCTCCTTGGTCGCCTGGCGCTCGTGGTCGTTGAAGTACGCCGGCACGGTGATCACCGCGTCGGTGACCTTCTCGCCCAGGTACGCCTCGGCGTCCCTCTTCAGCTTCTGCAGCACGAAGGCGCTGATCTGCTGGGGGTTGAAGTCCTTGCCGTCCAGGTTGATCTTCCAGTCGGTGCCCATGTGGCGCTTGACCGACCGGATCGTCCTGTCGACGTTGGTGACGGCCTGGCGCTTGGCCACCTCACCGACCAGGACCTCACCGTTCTTCGCGAAGGCCACAACGGACGGCGTGGTCCTGGCGCCCTCGGCGTTGGCGATGACGGTGGGCTCACCGCCTTCCAGAACACTGACGACGGAGTTCGTCGTACCCAGGTCGATGCCGACCGCACGTGCCATTTCGGGTTCCTCCAGCTCATGCCTTGAGTAGAACTGACTCAAGGGTGCAGCAGAGGGAGAACATCGTCAAGAGAACTGAGTCACGGCGACTCAAGTCTTCTCCGGACCGTGGACTCACATCCGGTCGCACGCGGCCCGACGCCCGATCCTAGGGGGTGACGAGCCCGTCCCGGGCGCTCGCGCTCCCCGGCAGGCCCGGCGCGTCGAACTCCACGGCCACGACGGCCGCGTCGTCGCGCAGCCTGCGGCCGGTGTGCCGGGCCACGGCCTCCAGCAGCAGGTCCGGCAGGCGCTCGGTGGACTCCGGACGCAGGGCCTCCAGTTCGGGGACGAGAGGGAAGAACCGGCCGCCGTCGTCGCGCGCCTCGTCGATCCCGTCGGTGTAGAGCACCAACCGGTCGCCGGGCCGCCACCGGGTCACGACCGGCTGCTCGCCGCCGCGCAGTCCCCCGTACCTGTGTACCAGGCCCAGCGGCGGCAGCGGCTCGGCCACCAGCGGACGGCAGTCGCCGGCCGTGAGCAGCAGCGGCGGCGGGTGGCCGAGGTCGACCACGCGCAGCACCGGCCCCTCGATCTCCACCAGCGCGGCGGTCACGAACGACTCCTCCCGCTCGTCCCCCTCCTGCCCGTCGGCGACCCACGCCACCGCGTTCGAGCAGCGGTCCGCGACGGCCGTCAGCGTGGTCTCGTACCGGGCCGCCTCCCGGAACGCCCCGAGCACCGCGGCCGCCATGTGGATCGCGGGCAGGCCCTTGCCGCGCACGTCGCCGATGATCAGCCGCGTGCGGTCCCGGCACGTCACGACCCCGTACAGGTCGCCGCCGATCAGCGTGTCGGACTCGGCGGGGCTGTAGCCGGCCGCCAACCGCAGTCCGCCCGCGAGGTGGGGCACCGGGTAGAGCACGGCCAGTTGGGCGGCCTCGGCCACCCGGCGCAGCCGCACCAACCGCCCCTCGCGCCGCTCCCGGGCCACGCTCGCCATCAGACCGGCCGCGCCCACCACGACCACGGAGACCAGGACGACCGGGTGGTTGTCCGCACCGCTCCAGTGGTGGCCGACGGAGTCGCCCACGCCGATGGCCAGCGCGGCGGCGGAGACGGCGAGCACGTCGCGGGGGCGACCGCGGATCGCGGCGAGCGCGGGCGCCGGGGAGAGCAGCGGACCGGCGTGGAAGACGTGGTGCCCCAGGCCGTCGGCCACCTCCACGACGGCGACCCCCAGGACGAGCAGCCACGGCAGGAACAGCCAGACCCACCGCCGGCCCCACATGCTCGGGGCGACCCACACGGGTCCCGAGCGCAGAAGGCGCATGGGGACCTTCCTCCCGGCCACGACAATCCAACTCATCCCTTTTTACAGCATTTGCTATTAATTCAGCGGAGAGAAGATCTATAGGATGACTCAGCCCGGGCACACCTCCGCCCCCGACCGGCGCCCTCCGGAGCCGCGCTGTAAGGGCGGCCTCAGCGACGCAGATCACCGTCCAGGCGTCTACAGAGGCCCTGCGTTAGTGGGTAGTCTCGAACAGATCGGATAAGTTACCGCTTAGTAAGCTTGCAGCAGCAGGCACCGCCCCCGCAGGTTCGAGGAGCCGTCATGCAACTCGCCGCGATCGTCGTCTCGCTGGTCATCACCGCGGTCGGCGTTGCGCTCTTTGCCCGCGCCATCGCGCAGATCTACCGCTTCGTCAAGCTCGGTCAGCCGGTGCCCGCGGGCACCCGCACCGACGCCCCGAAGCAGCGCACGATCACCCTGGTCAAGGAGTTCCTCGGCCACACCAGGATGAACCGGTGGGGCATCGTGGGCGTCGCGCACTGGTTCGTCGCCATCGGCTTCCTCACCCTTCCGCCGACCCTCGCCCAGGCGTACGGGCAGCTCTTCCGGGCCGACTTCACCCTCCCCGTCCTCGGCGGCTTCCTGCCGTTCGAGATGTACATCGAGTTCATCGGCCTGGCGACGGTCCTCGGCATCCTGGTGCTGATCGCGATCCGGCTGCTCAACCTGCCCACCCGGCCCGGCCGCAAGTCCCGCTTCGCCGGCTCGACGGCCTGGCAGGCGTACTTCGTCGAGTACGTCATCCTCACCATCGGCCTCGCGATCCTCGTGCTGCGCGGCCTGGAGGGCGCGATCCACCACGTCGAGGGCTACGAGGCGGCGTACTTCGTCTCGTACCCGCTGGTCGCGGCCTTCGACGGGCTGGACGAGGGCACGCTCCAGAACCTGATCTACTTCACCGCGATGATCAAGATCAGCGTCTCGCTGATCTGGATGACCGTCGTCGGCCTCAACACCGACATGGGCGTCGCCTGGCACCGCTTCCTGGCCTTCCCCAACATCTGGTTCAAGCGGAACGCGGACGGCTCCACCGCCCTCGGCCCGCTCCAGCCGATGACGTCGGGCGGCAAGCCGATCGACTTCGAGGACCCCGGCGAGGACGACGTCTTCGGCGTCTCCCAGGTCGAGCAGTTCTCCTGGAAGGGCCTGCTGGACTTCTCCACCTGCACCGAGTGCGGTCGTTGCCAGTCGCAGTGCCCCGCCTGGAACACCGGCAAGCCGCTCTCCCCGAAGCTGCTGATCATGTCGCTGCGCGACCACGCGCACGCCAAGGCCCCCTACCTGCTGGCGGGCGGCGGCAAGACCGTGGAGGGCGAGGAGAAGGCGAGCGAGGAGCAGCTGGCGGGCGTGCCCGCCGCCGCTCTCGCCGAGGCCGAGCGTCCGCTGATCGGGACGCTGGAGGAGAACGGCGTCATCGACCCGGACGTGCTGTGGTCCTGCACCACCTGCGGCGCCTGCGTCGAGCAGTGCCCGGTGGACATCGAGCACGTCGACCACATCGTCGACATGCGCCGCTACCAGGTGATGATCGAGAGCGCCTTCCCGAGCGAGGCCGGGACGATGCTCAAGAACCTGGAGAAGAAGGGCAACCCCTGGGGCCTGGCCAAGAAGCAGCGGCTGGCGTGGACCAAGGAGGTCGACTTCGAGGTCCCGGTCGTCGGCAAGGACGTGGAGGACCTGTCCGAGGTCGAGTACCTGTACTGGGTCGGCTGCGCCGGCGCCCTGGAGGACCGCGCCAAGAAGACCACCAAGGCGTTCGCCGAGCTGCTGCACATCGCGGGCGTGAAGTTCGCGATCATGGGCGGCGAGGAGAAGTGCACCGGCGACTCCGCCCGCCGGCTGGGCAACGAGTTCCTCTTCCAGCAGCTCGGCGCCGAGAACGTCGCGATGCTGAACATGGCGTTCGGCGAGGACGACGAGGACGAGTCGACGAAGCTGCCGCCGTCCAAGAAGAAGATCGTCGCGACCTGCCCGCACTGCTTCAACACGATCGCCAACGAGTACCCGCAGCTCGGCGGGCACTACGAGGTCATCCACCACACCCAGCTCCTCCAGCACTTGGTGGACGAGGGGAAGCTGATCCCCGTCACCCCGGTGGAGGGCCTGATCACCTACCACGACCCCTGCTACCTGGGCCGCCACAACAAGGTCTACACGCCCCCGCGCGAGATCATCGCCAAGGTCCCGGGCCTGCGGAACGAGGAGATGCACCGCCACAAGGAGCGCGGCTTCTGCTGCGGCGCCGGCGGCGCGCGGATGTGGATGGAGGAGCGGATCGGCAAGCGCATCAACGCCGAGCGCGTGGACGAGGCGCTGTCGCTCAACCCGGACATCGTCTCCACCGCCTGCCCGTTCTGCCTGGTGATGCTGAGCGACTCGGTCAACGGCAAGAAGAACGAGGGCAAGGCCAAGGAGGACCTGCAGGTCGTGGACGTGGCCCAGCTCCTGCTGGACTCGGTCAAGACCCCCGCCGGTCCGGACGGGGCCGAGGACACCGCCTCGGCCCCCGAGCCCGAGCCCGCCAAGTAGACGACCCGACCCACCCGACGGGCGGGTCNNNGTCTGCGCGCCCGTCTGCGCGCCCGTGCGCGTGAACGGGCGCGGAGACAGGACGCGCGAGGGCACGCGGGGGAGCGCTGCCCGCGCCCGCGCAGCGCACGCGAAAGGAATGCTCCGTTCCGTACAACCGCGGCGCCCCCTTGGAGGTCTGTACGTGCGCCATCTCCACGTGAACCGGGGACCAATTCCCGGTGACATCCGTGGGCCCGCCGCCCGTCGGTCACGGACGTCGGGCGGCACCCTCCCACTCCCGTGCAGCAGGAGAGTTCCGAGTGCACAGACGTTTCCGCACGTCCCTGGCGGCCGCCACCACCGTGGCCGTCCTCACCGGCGGCCTCGTGGTCGCCACCGCCGGGACGGCCGCCGCCGACGGCGCCCGTCCGACCGCGGACTTCAACGGCGACGGCTACCTCGACGTCGCCGTCTCGGCCCCCTTCGCCTACGTGAACGGCAAGGAGGCCGCCGGCCAGGTCCTGGTGATCTACGGCTCCACCCAGGGCCTCACCACCAGCTCCAAGCGCACGCTCGTCAGCCAGAACAGCTCCGGCGTCCCCGGCTCCGCCGAGATCGGCGACATCTTCGGCCACGACACCGCCGCGGCCGACTTCAACCGGGACGGCTACACCGACCTCGCCGTCGGAGCCCCCGGCGAGAAGGTCGACGACGACGTCGACGGCGGCATGGTCACGATCATCTGGGGCTCGGCGTCCGGCCTGTCCGGGGGCACCGTCGTCCCCGACCCGGCGGTCTCCTCCCACGACCGCTTCGGCTACGTCCTGGAGGCCGCCGACTTCAACGGCGACAACAGGGCCGACCTGGCGATCGGCTCCAGCTCCGCCACCATCCGCGTCTACCGCGGCGGCTTCGGCAAGACCCAGGGCCAGACCGGCGGCGTCTACAGCGTCCGTCCCTCCATCCTCAGCGGCGGCGACAACGGCCCGCTGAACCTCCACTCCGGCGACGTCAACGGCGACGACAAGGCCGACCTCGTCGTGGACGGCTTCGAGGACGACAGCACGGAGTACTGGAACGCCAACTACTACCTGCCCGGCTCCGCCTCCGGCCTGACGAAGACCGGCGAGCAGAAGCTCCCCGCCGGCGTCATCACCGACATCGGCGACGTCGACAGCGACGGCTTCGGCGACATCGTCATCGGCATGGAGTTCGACGCCGAGGTGCCCGGCAGCAGCCCGGGCGGCAAGGTCAACATCATCCACGGCTCCGCCTCCGGCCCGAACGGCGAGCGCCTCACCATCACCCAGAACTCCCCCGGCGTCCCCGGCTCCTCCGAGACGGGCGACGCCTTCGGCGCCGAGCTGGACCTGGGCGACGTCAACGGCGACGGCCACCTCGACCTCGCCGTCGGAGCCCCCGGCGAGTCGCTGAGCGGCGTGGACTACACCGGCGCGGTCGTCGTCCTGTACGGCGCCTCGGACGGCTCCGGCATCACCGGCGCCGGCTCCCAGTTCCTCGACCAGAACACCGCGGGCGTCCCCGGCTCCAACGAGACGAGCGACTTCTTCGGCAGCGACGTCCACCTCGCCGACATGAACGGCGACGACAGGGCCGACCTGACCATCGGTGTCGCCGGCGAGAACGACGGCAACGGCGCGGTCGTCGCCATGCGGTCGGACGGCGAGCGGATCCGGCTGAGCGGTGGCGTCTCCTTCTCCCCCACCCTGGCGGGCATCTCCACCTCGGGCAGCCCCTTCCTCGGCGTCAATTTCGCGGGCTGACCCTCCGTCCCTTCCCCCCACGGGGCCCGGCCGAAGGGCCGGGCCCCGTCGCGATCCCGACGGGATGTCACAGCTCGGCGGCAATGCCGGGTTTCCCACCCGGGGCCGGACGCCGTCGCCGTCGGGACACGGTACGTTCGAAGGCGTGGCTGGATTCAGGATGGGACGCGGCCGGGACCCCCGGAACGCACAGCAGCATGGGCAGCACCCCCCGCGGCACGCCCCGGGGCCGTACGGACAGCCCACTCACGGGCAGCCCGCCCACGGGCAGGCCCGGTGGCCCCAGGGCGGCGGCGGACGGCACGGCGAGCCGGAGTACTTCGGCTCCGGACACGACCCGTACGCCGACAACCCCGGGCACACCCGGGTGTTCAGCGTCGGCGAGGCGCCCGACCACGGCCAGGCCCCGTACCAGGGCGGCGGCTACACCGACGGCGCGACCTACGGCGCGGGCCACCCGCCGGCGCCGCCCGCGCCCCGGCTGCACTGGAAGCAGTTGCTGAGCGGGATCGTGCTGCGGCCCAACGCCACCTTCTGGCAGATGCGCGACCACACGGTGTGGGGCCCGGCGCTGACCGTCACCTTCCTCTACGGCCTGCTCGCCGTCTTCGGCTTCGACCAGGCCCGCGAGGACGCGATCAACTCCACGCTCTCCACGGCGGTCCCGTTCGTCCTGATCACCGGCGTGGCCCTGGTGATCTCCGGGCTGCTGATGGGCGTGGTGACCCACACCCTGGCCCGCCAGCTCGGCGGCAACGGCCTGTGGGCGCCGACGGTCGGCCTGTCGATGCTGATCATGTCGATCACGGACGCCCCGCGGCTGCTCCTGGCGATCTTCCTCGGCGGTGGCGCCACCCTGGTCCAGGTCGTCGGCTGGGTCACCTGGCTGGCGGCGGGCGCGCTGTTCACGCTGATGGTCGCCCGCTCGCACGAACTGCCCTGGCCCAAGGCGCTGGGCGCCTCGTCGATCCAGTTGATCGCGCTGCTGGCGCTGATCAAGCTCGGCACCCTGTAGCCCCCGCGGTCCCCGTGACGGCGACGGGGACGGAGGAACGACCGAGAGGGCCCGCCCGGCATCCGGGCGGGCCCTCTCCGGTGCCGGGGCCGGTGCTCGCCCCGTGCCGCGGACGGTCGCGCGGTCGGTCCGCCATCGATCGCGCGGCCGACGGCGCGGTCGGTCGCGCGGTCAGTCGGCGGCGGTCCGGCAGCACAGCGCGAACAGGACGGTCGCCGCCTCCCTCGGCCGCGTCGGATCGAAGCCGGTGAGCTCGGTGAACCGGCGCAGCCGGTTGAGGACCGTGTTGCGGTGGCAGTAGAGCGCCGCCGCCGTCTCGGCGACCGAGCCGGAGTCGCAGTACACGGTCACCGTCTCCAGCAGCCGCTCCCGCTCGTGCGGCGGCAGGGGGTCCAGCCCGGAGAGCACCGAGTCGGCCAGCATGTCCGCGATCGGCCCCAGTCCGGCCGTGGCCACCGGCATCCAGGCGTCGGTCAGCGTCACCGGCCCGTCGGCCGCGGGGTCCATCGCGACGGCGATCGCCTCCGCCGCCCGGACGACGCCGGGCACCCGGGCCAGGCCGCGCGCCGGCGGACCCACCGCGCACGGCACGCCCTCCAGCCAGGCCGGCGGCAGGGCACGGTCGCCACCGCGCGGCAGCCGGGCGACGAGGACCAACACCCCCTGGTGCTGCTGGAGGTGGGCCACCAGACCGGCCGGGCGGGCGGCGACGGCCCGCCGCATCGCGTCCTGGGAGGCGGGCGGCGCGATGGCCACCACGAAGTCGTCCTGCGCGCTCACCCTCAGCAGCGTCGCCACCTGGGCGACGAGCTGCTGGTCGCGGCCGTCGGACGACAGCAGCCGCCCCATCAGCGCGGCCCGCTCCCGCTCCCGCTCCCGGGCCAGCACGGCCACCTCGTCCAGATAGCCGGCGTGCGCCCGCACGGTGTGGAACTCCACGGCGTCCCACACCCGCACCGCCTCGCGCGTCAGCTCCGACAGCTCCTCGGGAGGGACCCTCTCCAGGAAGACCGTCCACAGCACCCGGAAGTCCATCCGGACGGCCTGGAGCATCCGTTCCAGCGGCACGCCCTGGTGGGCGCGGCGGCGGCCCAGCCGGTCGGAGACCCCGCGCAGGTCCTCGCGCATCGGCAGCCCGCCGATCAGCCTGAGCAGGAGCTCGAAGCAGTCGCGGGCGGTGGCGCGCAGGTCCTCGGTGTCGACGGTGGAGCGGTAGCCCTCGAAGTCGGCCACCTCCGCGACGTACCGCTCGATCAACTCCTCCAGGTGGTCCAGGCAGTCGTGGGCGAGCCGGTGCAGTCGCTCGGAGACGACGCCGCCGGGTCCGTCGCCCGAGAGCACGGGAGAGGGAACGGAAACGGGGGCGGAACCGGAAGCGGGGGCGGGGACCGCCGGAGCGCCGACGGACGGCGGATTGTGCATATGCCCATTATCCGCCGTCCATCGCGGAGCGTTCCGTCATTGTTCAACCCCTTCTCACCAGGCAGCCTGATGGACATACCCCCAAGCGCGGCGATCGACCGCGTCGGCACGAAGGGGAGATCGCCCATGCACCTCACCCCGCGCGAGCAGGAGAGGCTCACCCTCTTCACGGCCGCCGAGCTGGCCCGCAGGCGGCTGGCCCGCGGCGCGCGGCTCGGCGCCACCGAAGCCGTCGCCCTGGTCTGCGACGAGATCCTGGAGATGGCCTGGGACGGCACGCCCCTGGAGGAGGTGGTCGAGCGGGCCGCGCGCGTCGTCCCCCGCGACCGGCTGCTGCCCGGCGTGCCCGAGGCCGTGCCGAGCATCCAGGTCGAGGCCCTCTTCCCGCACGGCTCCACGCTGGTCCACGTGCCCGAGCCGTTCGGCCCGGCCGACCCGACGGGCCCCGGCGGCGTCCTGGCCGCCGGAGGCGCCGAGGAGGAGACCGAGCTGGCCCCCGGCCGTCCGCGCCGGGTCCTGACCGTCACCAACCGGGGGCACCGGTCGATCTGGGTCTCCTCCCACTTCCCCCTGGAGGAGGCCAACGCCGCCCTGGAGTTCGACCGCGAGGCCGCCCGCGGCCACCGGCTGGACGTCCCGGCCGGCACCTCGGTCGAGTTCCTTCCCGGTCACAGCCGATCCGTCACCGTGGTGGCACGAGGAGGTCGCCGGCGATGAGCCGCATGTCCCGGAGCGCCTACGCCTCCGTCTACGGTCCCACCAGCGGCGACCTGATCCGGCTCGCCGACACCGACCTGTGGGTGCGCGTCGAGGCCGACGACACCGAGCCCGGCGAGGAGCTGCTCGGCGGCTGCGGCAAGACCACCCGCGACGGACTGCTGGTCACCGGACGCGCCCCGCGCGACAGCGCCCTGGACATGGTGGTCCTCGGCGTCGTCGTCATGGACCCGCTGCTGGGGGTGCGCAAGACCAACATCGGCATCAAGGACGGCCGGATCGTCGGCGTCGGGCGGGCCGGAAACCCCGAGACCACCGACGGCGTCGAGCTGGTCGTCGACTCCCACACCGCGATGATCACCGGGGAGGGGCTCGTCGCCACCCCCGGCATCGTCGACTCCCACGTCCACCTCTCCAGCGCCGAGGTCGTGCCCGCGGCGCTGTCCGCCGGAGTGACCTCCCTGGTCGGCATGGGCATCGGCGGCGTGTGGGACGTGGGCGCCAACCCCGCCTACAACCTGCACAGCCTCATCGAGGGCTGGCGCGACGCCCCGATCAACGTGGCGTTCCTGGCCCGCGGCTCCTCCTCCTCGCGGGAGCTGCTGGAGCGCGCCGTCCTCGCCGGGGCCGGCGGCTTCAAGATCCACGAGGACTGGGGCGCCACCCCGCGGATCGTCGACACCTGCCTGGGTGTCGCCGAGGAGGCCGACCTGCCGGTCGCGCTGCACACCGACACCCTCAACGAGTCCGGCTACCTCTCCGACACCCTCCACGCCACCCGCGGCCGCACCGTGCACGCCTACCACGTCGAGGGCGGCGGAGGGCACCCGGACCTGCTGGAGATCGTCTCCCAGCCGCACGTCCTGACCTCCTCCACCACCCCGACCCTGCCGCTCACCCCGGCCACCGTCGCCGAGCTGCTGCCGATGACGATGACCGTGCACCGCGGCCACCACGGCGTGCCCAGCGACGTGTCCATCGCCGCGAGCCGGGTGCGCGAGCACGCCATCGCCGCCGAGAACGCCCTCCACGACCTGGGCGCGATCAGCATCGTCAACTCCGACGCCATGGGCATGGGACGGATCGCCGAGACCGCCCGCCGCACCTGGCAGCTCGCCCACGTCCAGGCCCACCTGGCCGGCGAGACCGGACCGGGGTTCGTCAACAACGAGCGGGTGCTGCGCTACCTCGCCAAGGTCACGATCAACCCCGCCATCGCCCACGGCATGGCCCACGAGGTGGGCTCCCTGCGGCCCGGCAGCCTCGCCGACATCGTCCTGTGGCGCCCGGCGACCTTCGGCGCCCAGCCCGAGCTGGTGCTGAAGTCCGGGTTCGTCGCCTGGGGCCTGACCGGCTCCGGCTCCGGCTCCACCCGGCTCACCCAGCCCCGCGTGATGAAGCCCTACTTCGGCGGCCTGGGCGGGGCGCCGCGCCGGCTGTCCACCGTCTTCGTCTCGCGGGCGTGCCTGGAGGACGGCTCCGCGTCCGCGGCGCTGCCCCGCGGGGTGCGCTACACCGCCCTGCGCGACAGCCGCGGCCTGACCAGGGCCGACATGGTCGCCAACACCGCCGTGCCGGACGTGCGGGTGCCCACCACACCCGACGCGGTCCACATCGACGGACGTCCCGTCGACGTCCACCACGCCACCGAGCTGCCGCTGACCCGGCTGCAGAACCTCGCCTGACCCCGCGTCCCGTCCGGAAGAGACCCGCCACCCGACATGCTCGATCTGAAACTCGTCAACGCCCGCGTCCGCACGGTCGACGACGACCACCCGCGCGCCCACTCCCTCGGCGTCCTGCACGGCCGCGTCGTCGGCCTCGACGAGACGGTCGCGGACCTCCCCGCCCGCACCACCGTGGACTGCCGCGGCGCGGTCGTCGTCCCCGGCTTCGGCGACGCCCACAACCACATGGCCTGGTTCGGCCAGTCCCTGGACGAACTCGACCTGTCCGGCGCCCGCACCCTGGAGGCGGTGTACGACGCCGTCGCCCGCCGCGCCGCCGCCCTCCCCGCCGACGCCTGGGTGGTGGGCTCCGGCTACGACGACACGGTCATGGGCGGCCACCCGTACCGCGAGGCGCTCGACCGCGCCGGCGGCGGCAGGCCCGTGTGGCTCAAGCACCGCTCGGGCCACATGTGCGCCGTCAGCGGCGAGGTGCTGCGGCTCGCGGGCGTCCTGGACGGCACCGCGGCCGAACCCGAGGGCGGGGTCGTCGTCCGCGACGCCTCCGGGGCCCCCACCGGGCTGCTCCAGGAGCGCGCCCAGTCCCTGGTGACCGGGCTCGTCATGCCCTACCCGGTGGCCGAGCTCGCCGACGCCATCGGCAGGGCGAGCGCCGTCTACGCCGCCGAGGGCCTCACCCACGTCACCGAGGCCGGCATCGGACGCGGCCTGATCGGCCGCAGCCCCGTGGAGGCCGCCGCGTACCAGCTCGCCCGCGAGCGGGGCACGCTGCGCACCCGCGTCGAGCTGATGGTCGCCGCCGACAACCTCCACCCGCTCGACGCGCACGCCGACGACGGCATCACCACCGGCATCGACCTCGGCCTGCGCTCCGGGTTCGGCGACGACCGGCTGCGGCTGGGCCCGATGAAGATCTGGCTGGACGGCTCGCTGATCGGCCGCACCGCCACCGTGACCGAGCCCTTCTGCGGACACGACCACGCCACCGGCGTCTACCAGAACGACCCCGACGAGATGCGCCGCCTCGTCGTCGCCGCCCACCGCGCCGGCTGGCGCGTCGCCGCCCACGCCATCGGCGACGCCGCCGTCGACCTCGCCCTCGACGCCTTCGACGAGGCCCGGCGCACCACCCCCCGCCCCGGAGTGCGGCACCGCATCGAACACTCCGGGGTCGTCCGCCCCGACCAGCTGAAGCGCTACGCCGAGCTGGAGGTGACGCCCGTGCCGCAGGCCCACTTCCTGTACGCGGTGGGCGACACCATGGCCGAGGCGCTCGGCCCCGAGCGGACCCCCTGGATGTACCGGCACAAGTCCTTCCTCGACCACGGCCTGCGCGTCCCCGGCAGCTCCGACCGCCCGGTCGCCCCGGGCGCCCCGCTGCTGGGCATGCAGTCCATGGTCGAGCGGCTCAGCCGGGACGGCGTGGTACTCGGCCCGGACGAACGGGTCACCGCCGAGCAGGCCCTGCGCGCCTACACCATCGACGCCGCCTGGGCCGGCCACGACGAGGACCGGCGGGGCAGCCTCACCCCCGGCAAGCTGGCCGACCTCGTCCTGCTGTCCGACGACCCCGTGGAGACCGACAGCAGCCGGATCGGCGCCATCGACGTACTCGCCACCTTCGTGGCGGGCGAGTGCGTGCACGGCGCCGACGTACTCGGGGACGCCGTGTCCGTGACCGGTCCCCTCCCCCAGGCCGGCGTCTGACGGCCGCACGCAAGGAGCACTACAGGACATGAACAAGCTGGAACACGCCGCGGGCACCACCTCGGGTGGGCCGGGCGGCGCCGAGAAGGTGGTGGTCACCGAGAAGGAAGCGGGCCGCGTCGCCTTCGCGTCCTTCGTCGGCACGGCACTGGAGTGGTACGACTACTACCTCTTCGGCACCGCCGCCGCCATCGTCTTCAACCGGCTGTACTTCACCTCCCTCAACCCCACGGCCGCCACCCTCGCCGCCTTCGCCACCTTCGGCGTCGGCTTCGTGGCCCGCCCCATCGGCGCCGTGATCTTCGGCTGGCTGGGAGACCGCATCGGCCGCCGGCCCGCCCTGCTCATCACCGTGGTGTTGATCGGCGTCGCCACCGGCCTCATCGGTCTGCTGCCCGGCTACGCGGGCATCGGCATCGCCGCGCCGCTGCTGCTGGTCCTGCTGCGCCTCCTCCAGGGCATCGCGGTCGGCGGCGAGTGGGGCGGCGCCGTCACCCTGGCCGTGGAGCACGCGCCGCCGGCGAAGCGCGGACGCTACGCCGCCCTGCCCCAGGTCGGCTCCCCGGTCGGCACCCTGCTCTCCTCCGGCGCCTTCTCCCTGGTGCTGCTGCTCCCGAAGGACTCCTTCGACTCCTGGGGCTGGCGCCTGCCGTTCCTGGCCGCCTTCCCGCTGCTGCTCATCGCCGTCTACATCCGCCGCAAGGTGGAGGAGTCGCCGCTCTTCGAGGAGCTGCTCAAGCAGGACGAGCGCGCCAAGATCCCGGCGGTGGACGTCTTCCGCACCGCCTGGCGCCGGCTGCTGGTCGCCATCACCTCGGCCCTGCTGGGCGTCGGCGGCTTCTACATCCTGACCACCTTCGTGATCAGCTACGGCGCCGACACCCTGGGGCTGTCGCGGAGCCTGATGGTCAACGCCACCCTCGTCGCGGCCGTCTTCCAGATCGCGGTGATCCTGTTCATGGGCCGGGTGGCGGAGCGGATCGGCCCCGGTCGGGTCACCCTCTGGGGAGGTGCCGCCACCGCGCTGCTCGCCTTCCCGCTCTTCTGGCTGATCGACACCGAGAGCCCGCTGCTGGTCGTGTTCGCGGTGACGCTCGGCATCGCCGTGCTCTCCGTGGCGTACGCCGTCTCCGGGGCCCTGCTCACCGAGCTGTTCCCGGCGCACCTCCGCTACAGCGGCGTGGCCCTGGCGTACAACCTGGCGGGCGCCCTCACCGGCTTCCTGCCCTTCGTCGCCACCGCGCTGCTGGACGTCAGCGGCGGCGCCTCGTGGCCGGTCGCCCTGCTGCTGGCGGCGCTGTCCCTGCTCACCGCGCTCGGCGGCCTCCTCGGCGAGCGGATGCGGGTGAAGGACAACGTGGCGAGCGCGCCCGCCGCGTCCTGACGCACCCCTCCGCGCCCCTCCACGGCGAGAGCCCCGGCCGTTCCCGGCCGGGGCTCTCGCCGTGTCCTCTCGTCCTCCCCGATCGTCCTCCCCGATCGCCCGCTCAGGCGTCGAGGACCTGCCCGTCCCGGCGCACCACGGGCGGTTCCACCGACCACGGGAAGTTGATCCACCGATCGGTGCGCTTCCACACGTACTCGCACTTCACCAGCGACTGCGGCTTCTCGTAGATCACCGCGGACCGCACCTCGGCCACGTGCTCGGCGCAGAAGTCGTGCACCAGCTTGAGCGTCTTGCCGGTGTCGGCGACGTCGTCGGCGACGAGGACCTTCTTCTCGCGCAGGTCGACGAGGCTGGGGACGGGCGGGAGCATCACGGGCATCTCCAGCGTCTCGCCCACGCCGGTGTAGAACTCCACGTTCATGACGTGGAGGTTCTTCACGTCGAGCGCGTAGCCGAGCCCGCCCGCGACGAACAGCCCGCCGCGCGCGATGGACAGGATCATGTCCGGCTCGTAGCCGTCGTCCGCGATCTCCTGCGCCAGCTCCCGGATCGCCCGTCCGAAGAGCTCGTACGTCAGGTTCTCCCGCTCCTGGCTCATGTGCGTCGTTCTCTCCCTCAGACCTGCGTGCGGTGGAAGTTCAGATAGGAGCGCGAGGGCGTCGGCCCGCGCTGTCCCTGGTAGCGGGAGCCGTACCGGGCGGACCCGTACGGGTGCTCGGCGGGCGAGGTGAGCCGGAACATGCACAGCTGCCCGATCTTCATGCCGGGCCAGAGCTTGATGGGCAGCGTCGCCACGTTCGACAGCTCCAGCGTCACGTGCCCGGAGAAACCGGGGTCGATGAACCCGGCCGTGGAGTGCGTCAGCAGGCCCAGCCGTCCCAGCGAGCTCTTTCCCTCCAGCCGGGAGGCGATGTCCTTCGGCAGCGTGACGACCTCGTACGTGGAGGCGAGCACGAATTCGCCCGGGTGCAGGATGAACGGCTCGTCCCCCTCCGGCTCCACCAGCCGCGTCAGGTCGGGCTGCTCGACGGCCGGGTCGATGTGGGGGTAGCGGTGGTTCTCGAACACCCGGAAGAAGCGGTCCAGCCGTACGTCGATGCTGGAGGGCTGCACCATCGCCGGGTCGTACGGGTCGATCCTCACCCGCCCCGCGTCGATCTCGGCCCGGATGTCCTTGTCTGAGAGAAGCACGCACCGAGCGTACAGACCGAGGGCCCGGCGCTTCCGCACCGGGCCCTCGGTCCCACCTCGGCTCTCCCACCGCGCCGCCGGACGCCGCCGCCTCGGCGTCCCTCGGCGCTTCCCTCAGCGCTTGGCCGGGACCACCGGCACGGCCTGCCGCAGCCGCGCGCACCGCGGGCACCGCAGCAGCCGGCCGGGGCCGATCCGGCCGGGGCCGAGGTTCTGCATCGGGAACGTCGAGGTGCTGAACACGTGCCCTTCGGCACACCGAACGACGGTGGGTTCCATCGCTTGCCTCTCCCCATGTACGTGGACGACGAAAGCCACATTAAGGGATCAAGCGGTCTGCTCCACCAACCGGCACTCCCCTCACCGTACGCCTCAACTCCCTTCCCTCGCCTCCCCGAACCACACCCGTGAACCGACGGAGCGCACAGCAAAAAGACCCCGCGGCTGTGCGCCGGGGGCCCGAGATGCGGTACAGTGTGCGTCGATGAGCAACGATGATCGTTCGCTCTTCGCGGGTGTAGTTTAATGGTAGAACATGAGCTTCCCAAGCTCAGAGCGCGGGTTCGATTCCCGTCACCCGCTCCAGCGGAAAGCCCCAGGCCGGCGGCCCGGGGCTTCTTTGTTGCCCGGACCGCGCCCGGCGTCTCGCGTCGGACTCGCACCACAGAGATCCCGCCACCCGGACGGCCACCTCGGCGCATACGGGCGCACACGGCGACGGCCGCGCTCCCGAAGGAAGCCGGGCCGCACGGTCACCCATACGCGATCGACGCCACTCCGGCCGAGGCGGTCCCACACCGGCCCCTGGCGGCGATGCCGGCGTCCGCTCTCGGCGACACGGCCGGACCGTGCGGCGACCGGGCCCGCTCGGGGCCCGTGTGTCAGCCGGCCGAGCAGCCGGGGCAGACGCCCCGGTAGGTGATCTCCGCGTCGCGGAGAGTGAAGCCGAAGCGCTCGGAGGCGGGCAGGTCGGAGATCGGGTTCCCCGTCGGGTGCACGTCCCGGACCGCGCCGCAGTGGACGCAGACCAGGTGGTGGTGCGGCCGGTGCGCGTTCGGGTCGTACGTCTTGGCGCGCTTGACCGTGGTGACCTCGATCACCTCGCCGAGCGAGACCAGCTCGCCGAGCGTGTTGTACACGGTCGCCCGGGAGATCTCCGGGAGCCTCGCGGCGGCGCGCGCGTGGATCTCGTCGGCGGTCAAGTGGACGTGCTCACCGACGAGGACCTCGGCCACGACACGTCGTTGCGCGGTCATCCGCCAACCGCGTTCACGCAGACGTTCCAGCAGGTCGCTCATGGCAGGCCGCCCCAACTGTCGAGGGATCTCGCTCCGATGGAGTACGACTTTGGATCCACAACTGACTTAGACAATGTCTAGTATAGGATGAGGTTCACGAGGTTACGCGCCATCGCACGACATCGGACCTGGTCTGCCGTGACTGTGGGGACGCCGTCGACGTGCACTGCGCCACGGGCGACGCGCTGTGTCCGCAGCCGTGAGACCTCCAGGGCCTCCGCATCACCACCGCGGGAGTTCACCACCGGGGCTTCGGCCCTGTACGTCTTGAAGGAGACCGTCTTGACCGACTCCACCCACACCCCGGCGACGCTGCAGAACGGCGCGCCGGCCGTCAGTGACCGCAACTCGCTCAGCCTCGGCACCAACGGTCCGCTGCTGCTCCACGACGTCCACCTGGTCGAGACCCTCGCGCACTTCAACCGCGAGCGCGTGCCGGAGCGCAACCCGCACGCCAAGGGCGCCGGCGCCTTCGGCGTCTTCGAGACCACCGAGGACGTCTCCCGCTACACCAAGGCGGCCCTCTTCCAGAAGGGTGCCAAGACCGAGATGCTCGCCCGGTTCTCCACCGTGGCCGGCGAGCAGGGTTCGCCCGACACCTGGCGCGACGTCCGTGGTTTCGCCCTGAAGTTCTACACCTCCGAGGGCAACTACGACATCGTCGGCAACAACACGCCGGTCTTCTTCGTGCGTGACCCCATGAAGTTCCCGCACTTCATCCGGTCCCAGAAGCGCATGCCGCACACCGGTCTGCGCGACAGCACCATGCAGTGGGACTTCTGGACGGCGAACCCCGAGTCCGCCCACCAGGTGACCTACCTCATGGGCGAGCGCGGCCTCCCCGCGACCTGGCGCCACATGAACGGCTACGGCTCCCACACCTACATGTGGATCAACGCCGAGGGCGAGAAGTTCTGGGTCAAGTACCACTTCAAGAGCGACCAGGGCGTCGAGTCCATGTCCAACGAGGAGGCCGAGCGCCTCGCGGGCACGGACGCGGAGTACCACCGCCGCGACCTGTTCGACGCGATCGAGCGCGGCGAGTTCCCGAGCTGGACCCTCCACGTCCAGGTCATGCCGTACGCGGACGCCAAGAACTACAGGTTCAACCCGTTCGACCTGACCAAGGTGTGGCCGCACGCGGACTACCCGCTGATCAAGGTCGGCAAGATGACGCTGAACCGGAACCCGGAGAACTTCTTCGCCGAGATCGAGCAGGCGGCCTTCGCCCCGTCGAACCTCGTCCCGGGCATCGGCGTCTCCCCCGACAAGATGCTGCTCGGCCGCGTCTTCGCCTACGCGGACGCCCAGCGCGCCCGGATCGGCACCAACTACTTCCAGCTGCCGGTCAACCGCCCGAAGGTGAAGGTCAACTCCTACACCTTCGACGGCAACATGGCGTTCGAGCACACCGGCAAGGCCCCGGTGTACGCCCCGAACTCCTTCGGCCGCCCGTTCGCCGACGAGACCGGTCCGGTCGAGGACGGCTGGGAGGCCGACGGCGAGATGGTGCGCAGCGCCTACAGCCTGCACGCCGAGGACGACGACTTCTCGCAGCCCGGCACGCTGGTCCGCGAGGTCTTCGACGACGCCCAGCGCGACCGCTTCGTCGAGACCGTCGCCGGTGCCCTCGCGTCGGTGCAGGAGCCGGTCCTGTCCCGTGCCTTCGAGTACTGGAAGAACGTCGACGCCACCATCGGCGAGCGCATCGAGCGGGCCACCAAGGAAGCCCGGGCGAAGTAATCCCCGCACGACCCACACGACGCACGCCGTGACGGAAGCCCGGTCCCTTCGGGGGCCGGGCTTCCGTCATGGACGTGGGACGTCACGGACGTGGACGGGGCTCCTCCTCCCCGGCGGCGGACGGCTCCGTCCACCGTTTCGGGACCGGTCCCGAGTTCCCCGTGCCAGGTTGCGGGGCACGGCCGGCGGCGTTGCCGGCACGGGAAGAGGCGTTCCGCTTGCCGGGGTTCACTCCGGTTGCCTACCGTGAGCGTCTCCGTACGGGGAGCCACTGAGGGGTGGGGTCATGGGGCGTCGTGAGTCCGAACTGGACCCGAACGCGGGGCCGGTGGAGCGGTTCGCCTTCGAGCTGCGCACACTGCGCCGGGAGGCCGGGACGCCCACCTACAAGGTGCTGGCCGAGCGGGCCGGTTACTCGGTCACCGCGCTCTCCCAGGCCGCCGCCGGGGAGCGGTTGCCGACGCTGCCGGTCGCCCTGGCCTACGTCCGGGCCTGCGGCGGGGACGTCGAGGAGTGGGAGCGGCGGTGGCGGGACACGGCCCGGGAGGCGGCCCGGCTGCGGGACGACGACGAGGCGAGGCCGCCGTACCGGGGCCTGGCGCGCTTCGAGCCGGACGACGCCGCCCTGTTCTTCGGCCGCGACCGGCTCGTGGAGAAGCTGACCGACCTCACCCGGCGCCACCGGTTCACCGCGGTCTTCGGGCCGTCCGGCAGCGGCAAGTCCTCGTTGCTGCGCGCCGGGCTGATCCCCCGGCTGCGGCAGGGCGGGGACGGCGGGCCGCGTCCGGCGACCGTGCGGATCATCACCCCCGGCGCCGACCCCCTGGCCGTCCACGGCGACCGGCTCGCACCCCGGCTCGACGTCGACGGCGACACCTGGCTGATCGTCGACCAGTTCGAGGAGCTGTACACGCTCTGCCACGACCCCGCGGTACGGGCCGCCTTCCTCGACCGGCTGCTGGCGGCGCGGGACGCCGACAGCCGGCTGCGCGTGGTCGTCGCGGTGCGGGCCGACTTCCTGGGGCGGTGCGCCGAGCACGCCGGACTCATCGCCGCCGTGCAGGACGCCACCCTGCTGGTCGGTCCGATGAGCCGCGACGAGCTGCGGGAGGCCGTCGTCAAGCCCGCCGCCGCCGTCGGGCTCCAGGTGGAGCGCTCCCTGACGTCCCGCCTGCTGGACGAGGCCGAGAACGAGCCGGGCGCGCTGCCGCTGCTGTCCCACGCCCTGCTGGAGACCTGGCAGCACCGCAGGGGACGCGCCCTGACGCGGGAGGCGTACGACGCGGCCGGCGGCCTGCACGGCGCCGCGGCCCGCACCGCCGAGGAGGTCTTCGCCCGGCTGACCGACGCCCAGGCCGACCTCGCCCGCCGGATCCTGCTGCGCCTGGTCGCCCCCGGCGACGGGACGCCCGACACCCGCCGGCCCGCCGACCGCGCGGAACTCGACCTCGGCGATCCGCGGGACACCGCCACCGTCCTGGAACACCTGGCCAGGGCCCGGCTGATCACCCTCGCCGACGGCACGGTCGACCTCGCCCACGAGGCCCTCATCGACGCCTGGCCCAGATTGCGCGGCTGGATCGACGCCGAACGCGACCGGCTCCGCCTCCACCGCCGGCTCACCGAGGCCGCCCGCGGCTGGGAGGACCTGGGCCGCGACCCCGGAGCCCTGTACCGGGGCAGCCGGCTCGTCATGGCCGGCGAGGCGTTCCCCGAGCCGGACCGCCACCGCGATCTCACGCCCGTGGAGCAGGAGTTCCTCGCCGCCTCGGTGCGACAGCGTCGCCGTAGCGTGGCGCTGCGCCGGGCCGTGACCGCCGTCCTCGCCATCCTGCTCCTGCTGACCTCGGGCACCGCCGTCGTCGCGTTCCAGCAGCGGGCCACCGCCCGGACGGAGCGCAACACGGCGATCTTCCACCAGATCACCGCGAAGGCCGACGAGTTGCGCGGCGCCCGGTCCTCCCTCGCCGCCCAGCTCGACCTCGCCGCCTACCGGATGCGGCGGACCCCCGAACTCCGCACCAAGCTGGTGTCCGGCGCCCACGCCACCCTCTCCACCCCGCTGACCGGGCACACCGGCGTCGTCACCTCGGTGGTGTTCGCCCCGGACGGGAAGACCCTGGTCAGCACGGGGTACGACGCGGCGGTGCGGCTGTGGCACATCGGCGACCGGGCCCGGCCCAGGCCCCTGGGCAGGCTCCCGGGAGGGCACGAGGGACCCGTCCTCTCGGCCGTGTTCGCCCCCGGCGGAAACACCCTGGTCACCACCGGTTTCGACCGCACCGTGCGGCTGTGGGACGTCACCGACCCGAAGGAGCCCGAGCCGCTGGGCGGGCCGTTGACGGGGCACGAGGGGCCCGTCGTCTCGGCCGCGTTCGACCCCGCCGGACGCGTCCTGGTCACCGCCGGCGACGACGCGGCGATCCGGGTGTGGGACGTCGCCGACCCGAGGGAGCCCGACCTCCTGGACGTGGTGCCGGACGCCCACGGGCGGAGCGTACGGAGCGTGGCGTTCGCCCCGGACGGGAAGACCCTGGCCAGCGGCGGCTACGACAAGACGGTACGACTGTGGGACGTCGCCGACCCGGCCCGCCTCCGGGCGCTGGGCGAGCCCCTGGAGGGGCACGAGGCCGCGGTCTGGTCGGTGGAGTTCGCCCCGGACGGGAAGACGCTGGCCGGCGGCGGCTACGACGCGACGGTGCGGCTGTGGGACGTCGGCGATCCGAAGGAGCCCGAGCCGCTGGGCGAACCGCTGGAGGCCCACGACGCCGCCGTCACCTCCGTGGCGTTCGCCCCGGACGGGAAGACCCTGGTCACCACCGGTCAGGACGACACGCTGCGGCTGTGGAACGTCGCCAATCCCGCCTACCCCATGCCCCTGGGCGAACCGCTGACCGACCACACGGACGGCGTCTGGACGGTGGCGTTCGGCCCGGACGGGACCACCCTGGCCAGCGGGGGCCAGGACCACGTGGTGCGGCTGTGGCACCGTCCCGCCACGCTGCTGACCGGGCACACCAACCCCGTCAACTCCGTCGCGTTCGACCCGGACGGCCGGCTCCTGGCGAGCGCCAGCAGCCACGACCACATGGTGCGGCTGTGGAACACCCGTGACCCCGCGCGCCCGTCGCTGATCGGCGAGCCGCTGATCGCCCACGAGGGGCCCGTCACCTCGGTGGCGTTCGCTCCGCGCGGGAACGTCCTGGCCAGCGCGAGCGAGGACCGGACGGTGCGACTGTGGGACGTCGGCGATCCCGCGCGGCCCCGGGCGCTGGGCGACCCCCTGGAGGGCCGCGTCGGCATCGTCCACGCGGTGGCGTTCGACCCGGACGGCCGGCTCCTGGCCGCTGCGGGGGCGGACGGCGGGGTGCGGCTGTGGGACGTCGCCGACCCGGCCCGGCCGCGGGTGCTGGGCGACCCGTTGGACGCCCACGGCAACGACGTCGCCTCCCTGGCGTTCGACCCGCGCGGGAACGTCCTGGCCACCGCCGGGGCCGACAACACGGTGCGGCTGTGGGACGTCGCCGACCCCGCGCGGCCCCGGGCCCTGGGCGAACCCCTGACCGGCCACCTCGGCATCGTCCACGCGGTGGCGTTCAGCCCGGACGGCCGTGTCCTGGCCGGCGCGAGCGAGGACCGGACGGTACGGCTGTGGAACGTCGCCGACCCGGCCCGGCCGCGGGCGCTGGGCGACCCCCTGACCGGTTACAAGGGGCCCGTCCACGCGGTGGCGTTCGGCCCCGACGGGGCCACCCTGGCCGGCGCGGGCAGCGACAACACGGTGCGGCTGTGGGACGTCGCCGACCCCGCACGGCCCACGCCCCTGGGCGAACCCCTGACCGGCCACGTCGACACCATCACCTCCGTGGCGTTCGCCCCGGACGGCGACACCCTGGCCAGCGGGGGCTACGACGTCACGGCACGGGTGTGGCAGCTCGACGCGGAGCGGGCGATCCGACGCATCTGCTCCACCACGGCGGGCTCCCTGACGCGGCGACAGTGGGAGCGGTACGTGCCGCAGGTGCCGTTCACCCCGCCCTGCGGGTGAACCGCCGCCCGGATCGGGGGCGTTCGGAAAGACCGGAATTGTTCACTCCGGTGGAACGGGCTGCTGAACAACCCCGCGGGCGCTGGACTGGAGACACGGGGCACCGCACGGCCGGGGGAGTGCGGTGCCCCGGCCGTGCCCGACCACGGCCCGGCACGGGGGCGAGCCGGCGGTCGTCGTCGGTCGTCGTCGGTCGTCGGCGGCGGGCCGCCGGGCGGCTAGATCGGTTCGCCGGGAAGGGCCGTGTACCTGTCGCGGAGTCCGTCGATCAGCGGGTGGGTCGCCGGGAAGGAGAGGTCGTCCAGGGCACCGACGGGGCGGACGCCGACGACGGCGTTGGTGGCGAAGGCCGCGTCGAAGCCGGCGGCGTCGGCGAGGGTCACCGGGGCCGTCACCGAGTCCTCGTGGAGCCGCTGGAGCAGCCGCATGGTGACGCCGACCAGGCAGTCGGCCTCCGGCCACACCACCCGGTCGCCCTTGACGAAGCCGATGTTCCAGGTGCCGCCCTCGCAGACGCGCCCCCGCCCGTCGACGAAGAGGACGTCGTCGAACCCCGCGCGCCGCGCCTCGCGGCGGTGGCGCAGGGAGCCGAACAGGCCGACGTTCTTCACCTCGGGCATGTCGCGGGTGTAGGCGACGGAGCGGACCCGCAGCGGCGTGGCCGGCGCGGCGCCGGCGGGCGAGGTGGTCACCAGGACGTGGGGGTGGGCGTCCCGGTCGATGTGGCCCGGGCCGAGCGCCGGGTCGAAGACGGTCACCCGGACCACGGAGGTGCCGTCGAGGGGAGCCGTCCGACGGATGTGCTCCCGGACGCGGTCGGGGTCGAGGCGGGTGTCGAACACCGCCCGGCAGTCGCGCACCAGCCGGTCCAGGTGCAGGGACAGCCCGCGCACCCGGCCCTGTTCGACGCGCATGGACGTGAAGTGCCCGTAGTTGGTCAGTGCCAGCGCCTGGAGGGCGTCGTTCAGGCCGACCGGCTCACCGCTGTGTTCCGCCATGCGCCCAAGCCTGGCACGCCCGTGCCGGACGGGGCGGCGTCTCCCGGGTCACCGGAGGTCCTTGTGGAGCACGGAACAGGGGCGGTCCCCCGCGCGGTCCCGGCGGCGGTCGATCTCGCGGTAGCCGAGCGCGGTCCAGAACGCCCACGCCGTCGGGTTGTTCTCCAGCACGGCCAGGCGGACGCCGGCGCGGCCCGCGGTCCGGAGGCGTTCCTCGACGAGGCCGGCCGCCGCGCGTCCGAGACCGCGGCCGTGGTGGTCGCCGTGGATCATCAGCAGACCGATCCACGGGTACGGGTCGCCCGGGTCGGGGTGCCGGTGGAGGAGGCAGGCCACGCCGGCCGGCCGCCGCGCCCGGTCGCGCAGGAGCAGGACCTCGGCGTCGGGGTTCTCCAGCTCCTCGCCGAGCGCGGAGGCCACCTGGTCGGGGGTGACGTGCTCCGGGTCCGGGAAGTCGCCGCTGAGACGGTGGTAGCCGGGGTTGGAGGCGTACACCGCCGTCAGGTCGGCGAGCGTCGGCCCGGTGAGGGGGCCGGTGACGGGCACGAGGTCGAGGTCCACAGGCGGCACGGTAGGCGGACGGGGCGGGCCGCCCCACCGATTTTTCCGTGCGGGGCGCGTCTCACGCCCCCCCGGCAGCGCGGTCAACGCCGGCGCCGGGTCACGTGCCGGCGGGCCGACCCGGACACCGCCTTGGAGCACCGAGAGGCACCGGGCGTCCGCCGTCCGGCGCGGCGACCGCGCAGAGTGGAGACATGACCGTTCCCCCTCCCGCGCCCCGCCGGCCGGACCCCCTCGGCGCGCGCCCGGCGGCCGGCCGGCGCGTCTGGTACGCGGCGTACGGCTCGAACCTGCACCGCGAACGCCTCACCTGCTACCTCGCCGGCGGCAGACCGCCCGGCGGCGCCCGGACGTACCCCGGCTGCCGGGACCGCCGACCGCCCGCGCGGTCGCTGCCGATCGTGCTGCCCGGACTGCTGTACTTCGCGACCGAGTCGCCGGTGTGGACCGGCGGGCGGGCCTTCTACGACCCCGACGCCGGCGGCGAGACGCCCGCGCACGCCTACCTGCTCACCGTCGCGCAGTTCTCCGACATCGCCGCCCAGGAGATGTACCGGGAGCCCGGCACCGATCCGGACCTCGCCGAGGTCCTGGCGCGCGGGCGGGCGCGGCTGGGGCCGGGCCGGTACGAGACGCTGGTCTGCCCCGGCCTGCTCGACGGCCGGCCGGTGCTGACCTTCACCGCCCCCTGGCGGAGCGGCGAGGTGGAGAAGACCCCGCCGTCGGCGGCCTATCTGCGGCATCTGGCGGCGGGGTTGATGGCGGCCCACGGCTGGAGCGTCGAGCGGGCGGCCCGGTTCCTCGCCGGCCGTCCGGGCGCGGCCGCGCGCTGGACGCCCGAGGCCGTGGTGGAGCTGGTGGAGCGGGCGGGGTGACGCGGGCCGCGTCAGGGGCGGACCGCGACGGACCAGGGGGGCCGGTAGGTGTCCGGCACGGGGTACCGCGGCCAGTCGCGGGCCCAGCGCGGCACCTCGCCGCCGCGCAGCACCAGGGCGTCGGCCCGCGTCCGGGCGTCGGACTCCGCCGTGGAGCAGCCGGCGACGTGGGCGGCGGGGATCGCCGAGCCGCTCCCGCCGAGCACGCACGGCGGACGCACACCGTGTTCGCGCAGCACCGCGGCGGTCCGCCGCCAGTCCTCGCGGGCCTTCTCCTGGATGTCGCCGTGGGTGTACGCGAGGCCGAGCTGGACGGTCAGGTGGCCCGCGAGGACCAGGGCGAGGACGGCGGCCACCGGGAGCGAGCGGCGGGCCCGGTCCGCGACGGCGAGCAGGCCGAGGGCGGCGGGCACGGCGAGCAGGGCGTAGCCGGGCAGCAGGAAGCGCGGTGCCGCGTAGGCGACGAGGAAGAGGTACTGCGCCACGGCCGAGAGGGCCACGGCCACGGCGAGCCACAGGGGCGCCACGGGCCCTCCCGCGCGGCGCGCGGCCCACAGGCCCAGGGCGGCGAGCAGGACGAGCAGCGGCCACCACTCCACCGCGGCCCACCACACGCCGTCGCCCTCGCAGGGGCGGCACAGCAGCGGACCGTCCAGCGAGGTGAGGTTGGCGGCCAGGGAGAGGACGGGCCGCGTGCCGCCCTGGGCGTCGCTCGCCTCGGCGAGCCGCCGGCCCACCCCGCCGAACCGCAGGTACGCCTCGACGATCCACGGCAGCGCGCCCGCCGCGACGCCCCCCGCCACGGCCGCGATCCGGCCCGGGTCGCGCCAGGCGGGCACCAGGAGGGCGGCGAGGAGGAGCGGGGCGGCGACGAACGCGCCGTCGTTGGGCCGCATCAGGGTGGCCACGGCCAGCCCCGCGACCACCCCGGCGTGGCACGGGCGGCGGCGGGCGAAGCAACCCGCCGCCGCGACCGCGCCCATCGCCGTGTAGTGGTTGGGCATCGCGGAGTTGGCGTAGAACAGGGCGATCCACCCGCTGCCGTACAGCGCCGCCGCCGCCCAGGCGGCCGACGGGCGGGACAGGGCCCGCAGCCAGGGGCGGAAGCCCAGGTACAGCGCGACGCCCGCCAGGAGGAGCAGCCAGATCCTCAGCAGGAGTTCCGAGCCGTTCCAGGAGGCGATCGGGAGCTCCAGCAGGGGCACGCCCCGGGTGCGCGGGGCGCTGAAGGGGGTCGCGGGGCCGTGGGGGTCGAAGCGGCTGGTGTAGACGCGCTCGTCCCAGCCGAGCGGCAGGGTGGGCGGCACCAGGGCGGCGGCGGCCAGGACGAAGACGGCGCACACGGCCCACAGTCCGCGGCCCGCCGTCCTCACCAGGGCGGACTCCGCTGCCGTCCGTCCGGGGTCGAAGGCGGACGCCACCCGGCCGGGTGCCGCCGACCAGCCCGTCACGGCCTTCACATGGCCTCCAGCCGCCGGTGGTTCACTGCGTTCTGCACTTTCCGTGCCGTTTTATCAGCGAATGTAGTGGTTTCGAGGCGGCACACGCGGCGGACCGGTCCGATCACACGACCGTCGTACGGCAGGTGGGCTACGGACGCGCCCGGTCGGGCGGGGCGGCCCGCGCGCCCGTCAGGGGCGGGTGCGCAGGCCGGTGCCGTTGAGACAGAGGGCGATGTTGCGCACCGCGGCGGTGAGTTCCTCGATCACCCGGGCGGCCTGCTCCGCGTCGTGGAAGGCGGGGCGGTCGGCGGCCAGGGAGGTGTTGAGGTCCGCGGTGAGGCGGCGCACCGCGTCGATGTCCCCGGCGGAGGGGGCGGTGGACGGGGCGGCGGGCGGGGCGGGCGGATCGGCCGGTTCGGGCCGGGGCGGCTTGGGGGGCACCGGGGCGGAGAGCACGGGGCCCGTGGCGGGCGCGGAGGGCGCGGGCTTCGGAGGCTCCGGGGCCGGCGCCGGCGCGGGGGGCGCGGCGGCGACGGGCTCCGCCGGGGCGGGCGGGGGCGCGGGGACGGCCTGCGGTTCGTCCCCGCTTCCGTCCCCGTTCCCGCTCGCGGGGGCGGGGGCCGGAGGGTCGACGTGGAGTGCCTCCGTGCCGCCCGCGACCGGAAGCCCCCAGCCCTTGACGGGCTTCGCCACGTCCGGCGAGAGCCTGGTCTGCGGCAGCAGGACGTTGTCGGCGGTGCCCGGTGACCACAGCGGCGTGGTGGGGTGCGGCGCGCCGACGTGTTCGGCCTTCCACTGGAGGCGGTAGCACTCGACCTGGTCGGCGCAGGCGGCGCGGGCGTGGAAGATCGCGCTG
The DNA here is from genome assembly GCF_039533145.1 of Streptomyces macrosporus. Lineage (NCBI taxonomy): Bacteria > Bacillati > Actinomycetota > Actinomycetes > Kitasatosporales > Streptomycetaceae > Streptomyces > Streptomyces macrosporus. Next base: position 253,860 of record NZ_BAAASZ010000052.1, on the reverse strand, counting down.
CCCTCGCCGAGGTCGGGGTACCAGAGGTTGGGTCCGGGGAAACGCACCGTCCGCATGCGGGGTTTGATGGGCTCCGCGCAGCCGATGCAGCAGCCGGCCGGGACGCACAGGGCGCCGCCCTCGCTCCGCGCCGCCGCGCGGGGACCGATCTCCCCGCGGTACTCCCCGTTGCTGCACGGCGGCAGTTCGCCGCAGGTGCGGCAGACCGCGTAGTGCTCGGGGAGGACCTGCCAGCCGTGACCGATGGGCGCGCACCAGTACTTGGGCGCGGACCGGGGGAAGTTCTCGTTGCGCAGGACGAGGATCACGGGCCGCTTGTAGAAGTCGGCCCGCTCGGGGGGCTGGACGTTCACCTGCCCGTTCGCCCGGCGCAGGTGCTCCGAGTGCCGCCACAGCTCGACGTGTTCGCGCCACGCCTGCTCGTAGGAGAGGGGCCAGGGGTGGTCGCGGTACTCGTTGATCTCCAGGATCCGCCAGGGTTGCCGGTCGAAGACGACGACGTGCCCGCTCTTCAGGCGGAGGTGCGTACCGTTGTCGCCTTCCTTCGGCCAGTCGATGCGGCCGACGCGGGTGGGCTGGTCGGGGAGCCCTTCGCGGACATGCATGACACGCTCCTCGGCAACGGGACAACCATGGTCATCATGGAGCAGTTTCCACCATTCTGTGTCATTTCGGACCTTTAACCGGTCAGACACGCGCGCCCGACCGTCGCTCGGCCCTCCGACCGGTATGACGGTCTGTCAAGTCGTCTCTTTTCCACCGCCGTTCACGGCGGTCTCCCGGTCCGCGGAGGGCCAGTGCTCCAGCAGCACGTGCAGCGCCTCCAGGGCCCGCTCCCAGGACTCCCGCACGCCGCGCGGGTGCCCGAAACCGCCGCTCGCCTCGAGGCCGGTGAAGCCGTGGAAGGTGCTGCGCAGCAGACGCACCGCGTCCGTCAGGTCCGGCTCGGCCAACCCGTACGCGCGCAGCGTCGCGTAGGTGATCTCGATGGTGCGCCGGCCCGCGGACGACGCGGCGACGACGTCCGGGACCGGCCGCATCTGGGTCGCCGCGTAGCGGCCGGGACGCTCCAGCGCGAACTCCCGGTAGGCGTGGGCGAAGGCGAACAGGGCGTCCCGTCCCGCCCGGCCCGCGACCGCCGCCCCGAGCCGTTCGGCGAACTCCTCCACGGCCCGCAGCGCGACCCGCGTCCGCAGGTCCCGGAGGTTCCTCACGTGCGAGTACAGGCTCGCGTCCTTGACCCCGAAGCGCCGTGCCAGCGCGGAGAGCGTGACGTTCTCGAACCCGACCTCGTCCGCCAGGTCCGCCGCCGCCTCCGTCACCCGCTCCGCCGTCAGTCCCGCCCGGGCCATGCGCCACCTCCACCGAAGCCCTTCCTAGGGGAATTAACCCTTTGCCTAGTGCCTCTAGGCACGGTTAGCGTCCGGGCCATGAAACCACTGAGCGAGCGGGAGATCCGCGAGTCGTTCGTCAACTGCTCGAAGGGCGAGGCCAAACGCCTCGCCCTTCCTCGGGACCTGACCGAACGCCCCTGGGAGCACCTCGACTTCCTGGGGTGGCGCGACCCCGCCGCCCCGGAGCGCGGCCACCTCGTCGTCGAGCGCGCCGGCCGGCTCGTCGGCGTGGTGCTCCGCTTCCCCGTCAAACAGCGCGGCCCGGCACACCGCGGCGGCAGCATGTGCTCCCTGTGCCTGACCACGCACCCGGCGGACGGCGTCTCCCTGGTGACGGCCCGCAAGGCGAGCCGGGCCGGGCGGGAGGGCAACTCGGTCGGGGCGTACATGTGCACCGACCTCGCCTGCTCCCTCTACGTACGCGGCCGGAAGGTCCCGGAGGCCGGCGGACGCATCCAGGAGTCCCTCACCCTGGAGGAGCAGATCGAGCGCACCAGGGACAACCTGTTCGCCTTCCTCGACAGGCTCCACGAGTGAGCCGCGCGAGCCATGGGCGAGCCGCCCGCGAGCCGCGCGGGTCACGAGCGGGTCACGCGTGAGCGGGGAGGCGGAGCCGCGGGCTCAGGGGGACGCCGCCGCCACGTCCGGGCACGTGGTCCCGGGCGCGGGCAGGGTCCGCGAGACCAGATAGCGGTCCACCGCCTCCGTCACGCAGGGACCGGTGCCGTAGGCGCCGTGCCCCCATCCCTCGTAGGTGAGCAGCACCCCCGCGTCCCCGAGCTGCCGGGCCACCCGCACGGCCCAGTCGTGGCTGCTGACCGGATCGTGCAGCGAGTTGACCAGCAGCAGCGGACCGCCGCCCCGCACCCTGAGCCGGTGCTGCGGGTTGTTCACCGGCCGGGGCGCGCCCAGACAGGAGACGACGCCCAGCAGGGCGCTCGGGTACCGCATGTCGGGCGCGACCCTCGCGATCCGGCGCAGGTCGGCGGCGTACTCGCGGTGGGAGCGCACCGGAAGGCTCCAGTCCTGGCAGAAGATCGCGGGGAACGGGTGCGCCTCCGTCGCGGGCCGCTCCTCGGGGGGCGTCTCCCGTCGGGGCGACGCGCTCCCCGCCGGCCGCCGGCCCGCGTCCAGGGCGGCCAGGTACCGCGCCAGCCGCTCCCGGTCGGGCCCCTTGAGCGCCGTCTCCACCACGCGGCTGAGGGCGAACGCGTCCAGCCGCGTCCCCGGGGACCCCGGATCGGTCAACGCCCCGCGCTCGGCCCGGGCGAGCAGCCCCCGCCACACCGCGCGCGCGTCGCGTCCGTGCAGCGCGCAGCTCTCGGTGCGGGAGCACCACGCCACGAACCCGTCGAAGGAGTCCTGCTGCGCCGCCGCCTGCGTGACGAGGAACCTCCGTCTGCCCAGGCTGTGGTCGACGACGCTCTCCAGGACCACGGCCCGGACCCGGTGCGGGAACACCTCCGCGTACTGCTGCCCGAGCAGGGTGCCGTACGAACTGCCGTGGAAGGTGAGCCGCTCCTCGCCGAGCGCGGTCCGGACCGCGTCGAGGTCGCGCACCGCCTGGAGCGTGTCCACGTGGTCGTACAGCCCGCGGCTGTGCCTCCGGCAGTCCTCGCGCAGCCGGCGGTTGTACTCCACGGCGGCGTCGAAGTCGGCCTGGTCGGTCAGGACGGGCGAGGGCCGCTCCTCCAGCAGGGCGGTCGAGCACCGGACGGGTCCGCTGCGGCCCACGCCGCGGGGGTCGATGCCGACGACGTCGAACCGGTCGCGCACCTCGTCGCTGAACCGGTGGTCCTCCACCACCTTCCGCACCCCGGAGTCGCCGGGGCCGCCGGGGCCGAACACCAGCGAGCCGACCCGCGCGTCCGGGTCCCGAGCCGTGCGGCGGGCCAGTCCGAGAGCGAACCTCGGCCCGTCCGGCCGGTCCCAGTCCACCGGCACCGACAGGGTGCCGCACTCCGCCGTGGCGTCCTCCCGGCACGGCGTCCAGTCGACGCGCGGTGCCGTGCCGCGCGGCTCCGCGGCGCTCGCGGCGGCACCGGTGACGGCGCCGGGGGACGAGGCGGCCACGGCGAGGAACGCGCCCCACGCCACCACCGCCCGCCCCACCCGCCGCCGTGCGCGCCCCGCGCCCGGTAAACGGCTCTCCACCATGGAACTCCCTCCGGCCCGCGGCCGGGCCGCCGACCGGCCCGTCCCACCGCTGTCCGGATCGTCGCGCGCCGCGCACCGGCCGGACATCGGGAACCCCCCGGAGAACCCCCGGTCCGGCCGGGCCGGCTCTCGGGTTCATCCCGTGGGGGTTTCGGCCCCCGATCGGCGGGACGGGCGGCGCTCCAGGTGCGCGACGACGCCGGCGTGGAAGCGGTGCACGGCGTCGTCGACGCTGCGGATGAACCCCGTCTCGGCGTTGCCGCGGGTACTGCCCATGCCCTTGAGGAGGGACAGCCGGAAGCCGGTGATCCGGGCACCGTCCTTCGGCAGGATGTCGCCCGGCTCGGGCCGCAGCCGTTCCAGGGTGCCGCGCGGCCCGCCCCCCTGGCCCTCGACGAGGGTCTCGACGTGCAGGTCGGCGGGCGCTTCGGCGAGCTGCCGGACCAGGCGCTTGGCCCAGGCGAGGGGGTAGCCCTGCTCGGGGGCGGGGATCTCGATGGACGTGCGCAGCCGACCGGTGCGCAGGTCGGCGGTGATGGCGAGGATGCCGGGCGTGCCCTCGACGCGCAGTTCCGCGTACAGGCGGCCGTCCCGGCAGAGCCGGTCGGCGAGCGCGGCACGGCGGGAGTGCGGGTCCGTGCCGCGCCGGGCGCGCTGGACGGGCAGGACCTTCCGGCCGAGTTCTCCGCCGAGCCGCAGGCAGACCTGGCGGACGAGCCGTTCCCAGCTCTCGACGACCTCCAGCGCCCGTTCGTCGCCCTGGCAGAGCGTCTCGGTGTCGATGGCGTTGCGCACCGGCACCCAGGCCGGTCCCATGTTCTGGAAGCCGTGGCACCCGGAGTTCTCGTGCCGGAGGTAGTGCAGGAGTTCCTGGAGAAGCCACGCGTGGGCGGCGTTGCCGACGCCCTCGTGGCGGATCAGCATCTGGGCCTGGTGCGCCACCTCGGCCCAGGACAGGTGCCGCAGGGCCACCTTGTGCTTGCGGCGCCGGTCGATCCTGACGTCGACGAGAGGGCTGCCCTCCAGGGCCACGTCGTTGGAGAGGGTGATCACGGCCTCGTAGCCGCGTCGAGCGGCGATGTCCATGTAGTCCTGAACCTGTTCGGCCTTGAGCGGGTTGCCGTTGGTCTTGGTCTCCACCAGGGCCGTCCAGAGCTTGCCCGCGCGCTCGACCCTGATCACGCCGTCCGGACGCTTCGGGGAGTCCCCGTGCGGCAGCGACACCTCCGTGAACGTCTCCATCCGCCCCGCCGGAGCCCCGAAGGCGGCGGTGAGGCGGCGTCCGAACTCCGGTACCTGGGCCATCACCGACAGCAGGATGGAGGTCGCCCGCGTCTCGCGCTCCCGGTCGCTCTTCAGCGAGGAGACGGGGAAGAGGCGGGCCTGCCGCCAGGAGTCGTTCTCGGCCAGGGACTTCCTGGCGACCCTGGGCAGCGTGACCTTCTTCCGGGCCGTGCGAGGACGCCGGGCCGGAGCGGGCGACGGCTCCTCCGCCGGCGTCCGGCGGTCCGGTTGCCGGGGGACGGCGGGCAGCGGCTCGGCAGGCTTCTCGGTCTCCGGCGCCCCGTCCGACCCCGGCTCCGGCCCCGGCTCCGGCGTCGCTTCCAGCACCGGAGCCGCCGTCTCCGCCTCGGCGTCGTCCTCGACGTCGAGGCCGAAGTCCGTCGCCAGGCCCGCCAGGCCCGTCTCGTAACCCTGCCCGACGGCCCGGAACCTCCAGCCCCCGCCCCGCCGGTAGATCTCCCCGAAGATGAAAGCGCTCTCCACCCCGGCGTCCTCGATGGAGAACCCGAGCAGGACCTCGCCGGCGCGGTCGGCGAGCGTCATCCGCAGACCGTCCAGCTCGCCGAACCGGGCGCCCCCGTAGCGGCTGGCCCCGACGACGATGCGCTCGACGTCGGGCGGGATCGCGGTCAGGTCGAGGCTGATCCGGTCCTCACTGCCGTCGGCCGTCGGTGTCTTGCCCAGGAGCTGCACACTGCCGTCGACCGCGGCCGGGTTGTTGTAGAAGAAGAAGTCCGCGTCCCCGCGCACCTTTCCGTCGGCGCCCAGCAGCAGGACGGAGACGTCCGCGTCCCCGTCGCCCGTGGCGCTGCTCCAGCTCAGCCCCAAGGCCACGGAGTCGACGTCCTCGCTCAGGCTCGCCAGGTCGACGTTGGCGCCCTTGATCATCTCGTGCATGCGCCCCCCGGTACGCGGTCGCGCCAGGGCACCGGCGAACGACCACTTGATGTCGGTTGACTGAGTGCACACTTCACGCGTGCAAGACGAACCTTAACCCTGGAAAACGCGTTTCGGGGGTGAACCGGGCAAGTGGTACGGAGGACGGCCCGGCCCGGGCGTGGTGCCCGGGCCGGGCCGTCGGGTGGTCCCGTCCGGATCGGCGTCAGATGAGGCCCTGCGCCACCATGGCCTCCTCCACGAGCTCGAAGCCCGCGATGTTGGCGCCCGCCACGTAGTCGCCGGGACGGCCGTAGCGCTCGGCCGTGGTGTGGCAGAGGTGGTGGATGTGCCGCATGATCTCGGTCAGCCGGGCCTCGGTGTGCTCGAAGGTCCAGGAGTCGCGCGAGGCGTTCTGCTGCATCTCCAGCGCGCTGGTGGCCACGCCGCCCGCGTTGGCGGCCTTGCCCGGGCCGAACAGCACGTCGGCCTCGCGCAGCACCTTGATGCCGCTCGGCGTGGTGGGCATGTTCGCGCCCTCGCCGACCGCCTGCACACCGTTGCGGACCAGGCGCACGGCGTCGTCCTCGTCCAGCTCGTTCTGGGTGGCCGACGGCAGGGCCACCTCGCACGGCACCTCCCAGACCCGGCCGCCGGGGACGAAGCGCGCCCCGCTCCGCTCGGCGTACTCCGACAGCCGCCCGCGCTCGGTCAGCTTGACCTGCTTCAGCAGCTCCAGGTCGATGCCCTTCTCGTTCACCACGTAGCCGCCGGAGTCGGAGCAGGCGATCGGCACGGCGCCGAGCTGGCTCGCCTTCTCCATGGCGTAGATGGCAACGTTGCCGGAGCCCGAGACCACCACGCGCTTGCCGTCCAGCTCCTCGCCGCGCGTCTTGAGCATCTCGGCGGTGAAGACGACCAGGCCGTAGCCGGTGGCCTCGGCGCGGGCCTGCGAGCCGCCCCACAGGACGCCCTTGCCGGTCAGGACGCCGGCCTCCCAGCGGTTGGTGATCCGGCGGTACTGGCCGAAGAGGTAGCCGATCTCCCGCGCGCCCACCCCGATGTCGCCCGCCGGGATGTCCGTGTACTCACCCAGATGGCGGTACAGCTCGGTCATGAAGGACTGGCAGAAGCGCATGACCTCGGCGTCCGACTTCCCCTTGGGGTCGAAGTCGCTGCCGCCCTTGCCGCCGCCGATCGGCATGCCGGTCAGGGCGTTCTTGAACGTCTGCTCGAAGCCGAGGAACTTGATGATCCCCAGGTTGACGGACGGGTGGAAGCGCAGACCGCCCTTGTACGGGCCGAGGGCGCTGTTGAATTCCACCCGGAAACCGCGGTTGACGTGCGTCCGCCCGGCGTCGTCGGTCCAGGGGACACGGAAGATGATCTGCCGCTCCGGCTCGCACAGCCGCTCGACGAGGGATTCGTCCAGCAGCTCGGGGCGTCGGGCGAAGACCGGCTCCAGTGACTCCAGAACCTCCCAGACGGCCTGGTGGAACTCCTTCTCACCGGGGTTGCGGTGCAGTATCCGGTCGTAGAGCTTCTCGATCACGCGTTCTCCTTGAAGGTGCGGCTCCTTGGGTCCGCCGTCCCGCTGTCCCCCGCGAGACCCGTACAAACGCATGACGCCGAGCACCCGAAGGTGCTCGGCGTCAACGTCGACGTGCGGACTTCCAGCGTGACACGCTTCCGCCGCGACTTCCCCCCGGGGGGGCGTCCCCGGCCGAAACCCCGTCCCCACCGCACGCCGTCGCCCGTACGGTCGGCGTCCGAACGGTGACGGTGAGCCACGGACGGAGCCGCGGGGTGTCCGGGATGTCCGTTGCGCACGAGACTCATCCCAGGCCGAGCCGACGCAGCCACGGAACCTTCCCAGCCAGTCGCGCCGATCGATGTGTTCACTCTCCGCGACGATCGGCAAGCGGACAGTGGACCGCCGGAGGAGGGCAGGGCTAGCATCCCGGCGTGGAAGACGCGCAAAGCACTCCGGTGACTCGTGAGGAGATGCGACGACGTTGGTCGTCTGCAACGCCGAGGGAACGACGCGACATGCTGCGCAGCGCCCTTGCCCATGAGCGGGACACCCCCGAGGGCGCAGCACGAGATCGAAAACGCAAACTGATCTTCTACACGTTCTTGACCGCGGTCATCATCGGTGGGGCCGTTTACCAATTGCTCACACAGTAGTCACGGATCAGCCGGCGACGACTCGACTCAATGCCATGGCAGCCAGCAGGCACCCAAGAGCTCCCCAGCTGAAAGTGACCTGCCGTCGCCGCCAACCCACGACACCCAGCCCGGCGCTCACCAAGGCCAGCGCGGTCACCAGAAGGCCGCCGAAGGTGAAGTCCCCTGTGAAAGCGGCACCGAGCAGAGCGGCAAGGAACCCCAGGGAGAAGAGGATCCCAGCGGCCAACCCCGTGTTGTAGATCAAGCGGTTGGGATCGTCCTTCCGGTCTGTATGACGGGCTTTCTGACCCCGAGTGGCAGACATGAGGGTCATCCTAGCGCCGGAAGCCCCACTAAAACAGTCAAAGACACACGGAGAGTCATGACTTTTAGAGTCGATCCGGGCGATCTGGAGGATTACGGGAAAATGGTCGCTCGCGCCAAAGAGGACGCCCGGGAGGGCAAAGAATATCTTAACCGATACGGAGACATCCCTCCGGGATCCCAAGGTCTCTTTACCAGGCCCTTTGATTTCCATGGAACCTTGAAAGGAAACGTGGAGAGGGTTCTAAACCGACTTCACTCCCTCCTGGACGCTTCCTCCAGGGAGCTGGACAGATCGGCGGAGTACTATCGCAAGACCGATCTGGAAGAGGCTGCCAGGATGGACGCCCTCCTGCCGCCGGCGAAACGCTGAGACACCACCATGAGCTTTAAAGACGTCGCCGAGCCCACCACCCATCTCAAGCCACCTGAAACTCCGGAAGAGTTCAAGAGCCCCCTCGAAGTACTGAACAAGGCGGGCGATCTCATCAGCCCGACTTACTGGATGAATGAAATCATTGCAGCGTCCACAGGATTCAATCCCTTGGACAAGGCGAAAGAGTATTTCGCGGGGGATTGGGAGGCGTATGCGAAGTGTGCCCAACTATGGGAAAACATCGGCAAGATGTGCGCCGACATCGCCGATAATGTTCACGCAGGGAATCGAGAACTCGACGCCACCTGGGACGGAAACGGGGCGGACTCCGCGTTCGTCTACTTCAAGAACCTGGCCGATCGGTGCGAAGATCTGCAGTCCGATCTGAAAATCCTGAGCGATAAATATGGCGTGGTCTCACACGGCGTATGGTCCACAGCCGAAGCAGTCGGTGCGATTCTCGCCCAGATCGGTGATGCTGCCGCCACGGCAGCGATCGCTGCCGCCGCCGGCACGATGACCACTTGGACCGGATGGGGCGCGGCCGTCGGGTACGGGTTGGCCGCCTTCGAAATCTTGAGAATCATCGAAATGTGGAGCAATGCCACCAAACTGATCAACAAAGGTCAGATCATCGTCAACAGCGCCATGGGAAGCATGGAAACGGTCGGTGGCGAGCTGGCGGGAAAGCTGCACGACTTCCCACTTCCCGGCCGCGCGTATGACAACCCTCTGGTTCAATAAAGCCACAACGAAAAAGAGGTTTCAGAGTGCCCCAGGAAAACGGGCGCCCCGAACCCGAGGTGGACGATCTCGAGTTCCAGAACGAAAACCGCGATCGCGTTCAAGCCCGCGCACTGCGCAAACAACTGCAGCAGCTGGCGCAGGGAGGCGCAGGAAGCGTACTTCAGGAGATGGCCAGAGAGATCCTTTCCGGCCGAGTGGGACTGAGTGAAGCCATGCGTGTGCCTGCTTACGCGGAAGCTCTGGGAGAAAAGGTTCGAACCTTCAGAGAATCATGGGAGAGGATGACGCCGGAGGAACGCGAGAAGCAAAAGTCCGAAGCCCGACGCTTCCTCGAGGTCCAACGTCAAGAAATCGAGCGAGAGAACCGGGAGTCAGGAGGTCGCCGCTGACCCCTTCGCTTCCGGAAGGACGCAACGACAGGCAGGGGAGGGCGAGCTCCCAGGCGTTCGCGGGACACTTCCACTGCGCTTGGGGTGATTTTTCCGACATGCACGAGGCAATTCGCGTCTGCGTGCCCCGGATGACCTCACCCCGGGTTGTGTCGACTCGTCCCGGCCGCAACGACGACGCACGACACGGAATCCAGCCACCCGGATACGACTGGGTGGACGAGCGGCACGGAGTGGATCACGCCACGGCCGACGGTCGAGATCGAGTCGGCCGGAGAGGATTCCTCGCCGGTGCTGCCGATGCTCGTATCGAGAGACTCGTCCCTCGGGAACGGGACAGGCCACGGAGTCTCAAGGCCCCCGTCGACATCCGTTTTCCCGACTAAACCGTCCTGTTCACAGGGGCACCGCTGTTCGCCTCATGCCGCCCCCTGGCTCCCGCACCCTGGGGGAAGCTCGTACACCTCCAGGACAGACGTTCGAGCGATGCCGCCGGCCGGTGAGGCGCTCTTGGAAAGAAACCCGGGAAGAATCTAGGTTAGGTTCACCTAACCAACCGGCGGCCCGTTGGGCGGCCCTGTGACGCGTACCTGGACAACCGACCCGCCCGAGGTGGAAGCCCGTGTCCGTCGTTCTCCCGCCCTCCGCCGCCCCGCGCTCCGCCTACCCGGCCCGGGTGCTCCCCGAGCGGCTCCGCCGCAGGCTCCTGGAACTGGCGGAGGGGCGGGAGCCCGTCTCCGCCTACCTGTACGACGGGGAGGTCGCCGCCGGGCGCGCACGCGCGCTGCGCGCGGCGCTGCCGGAGTGGGCGGCCGTCCACTACGCGGTGAAGGCCAACTCCTTCCCCGGCGTGGTCAGGGCGCTGGCCCCGCACGTGGACGGCTTCGAGGTCGCGTCGCGGGCCGAGTTGGAGCTGGCGCTGGCCGCCCTCCGGGAGAAGGGCGAGGGCGGCTCCCCCGCGTCCTCCGCAGCCCCCGCGCCCGGCGGTCCCGTCCCCGTCGTCGCCGCCGGGCCCGCGAAGTCCGTGCCCGTCCTGACCGCCCTGGTGCGGGCCGGGGTCGAGGCGATCAACGCCGAGAGCCCGCTGGAGCTCCACCGCATCAGCCGGATCGCCGTCGCCGAGGGGACCACCGCCCGGGTGGCGCTGCGCGTCAACCCCGCCGACATCCCCGTCACCGGTTCGCTGCGCATGGGCGGCGCGCCGTCGCAGTTCGGCGTCCCCGAGCCCGACGTCCCCGAGGTGCTGCGCGAGGCGCTGCGGCTGCCGGGGCTGGACGTGACCGGCTTCCACATCCACGCCGCGTCCAACAACCTCGACGCCGACTCCCAGGCCGCCTACCTGCGGTGGTGCGTGGAGTGGAGCGTGCGGGCCGCCCGCGAGCACGGCGTCGAGCTGCGCCACGTCGACATCGGCGGCGGCATAGGCGTGGCGTTCGAGGAGCTCGCGGGCGAGGAGTCGTTCGACGTCGCCCGCTTCGGGGAGCTGGCCGGGCGGGTGGAGCCGCCGCCCGGGGTGCGGGTGGTCCTGGAGCCGGGACGTTTCCTGGTCGCCGACTGCGGCTGGTACGCGGCCGAGGTGACCGACGTCAAGCACAGCTACGGCGCGGTCTTCGTGGTGCTGCGCGGCGGCATCAACCACTTCCAGCTCCCCACCTCCTGGGATCTGGTGCACAACATCGCCGTGCTGCCCGTCGAGCGCTGGCCCGAGGGCCTGCCGCGCCCCGAGGCGGCCGACGCGCGGGTGACGGTCGTCGGCGAACTGTGCACGCCCGAGGACACGTTGGTGCGCGATGTCCGGGTGGACCGCGTCCGCGCGGGCGATCTGGTCGTTTTCCCCTACGCGGGCTCCTACGGCTGGGAGTTCGCGATGCACAGCTTCCTCGGCCACCCCGTCGCGGAACGCCATCTGCTCTGACCGCCCCCGGTACGGCCGCGGCCGTACCGACGCCACCTCCTGACGGAGCGTCACGCCATGACCGTGTCCACCACGTCCCCCACGCCGGCCCCCACGCCGGCTCCGACACCGCCCGCCGTCGCGGCCGACGCCATCCTGCGGCGTCAGCGGGCGCGGGAGTCCTCGGCCCGCACCTACGCCCGCTCCTTCCCCGTCGTCCCGGCCCGCGCGTACGGCACGACGATCGAGGGCGCCGACGGGCGCCGCTATCTCGACTGTCTCTCCGGCGCGGGCACCCTCGCCCTGGGCCACAACCATCCCGTGGTGATCGAGGCCGTGAAGCGCACCGTGGAGAGCGGGGCCCCGCTGCACGTGCTGGACCTGGCGACGCCGGAGAAGGACGAGTTCACCGACGCCTTGTTCGCCACGTTGCCGCCCGTGTTCGCCGAGCGGGCCCGCGTCCACTTCTGCGGGCCCGCCGGGACGGACGCGGTGGAGGCGGCGCTGAAGCTGGCGCAGACCGCCACCGGACGGCACGGTCTGCTGGCCTTCACCGGCGCCTACCACGGGATGACGGCCGGCGCGCTGGCCGTCTCCGGCGGGGTGGCCGTCAAGCGTCCGGTGTCCGGGATCGCCGCCGACGTGACGCGGCTGCCGTACCCGTACGCCTACCGCTGCCCGTTCGGGGTGGGCGGCGAGCGCGGGGCGGAGCTGTCGGCCGCGTACACCGAGCGGCTGCTGGACGATCCGAACGGGGGCGTGGTGCCGCCCGCCGCGATGATCCTGGAGGCGGTGCAGGGCGAGGGCGGCGTGGTGCCCGCCCCGGACGGGTGGCTGCGCGCGATGCGGCGGATCACCGCCGAGCGCGGAATTCCGCTGATCGTGGACGAGGTGCAGACCGGGGTGGGGCGCACGGGCGCGTTCTGGGCGGTCGAGCACAGCGGGATCGTGCCGGACGTGATGGTGCTGTCGAAGGCGATCGGCGGCAGTCTGCCGCTGGCGGTGATCGTCTACCGCGAGGAGTACGACCGCTGGTCGCCCGGCGCGCACACCGGCACCTTCCGCGGCAACACCCTGGCCATGGCGGCCGGCGCGGCGACCCTGCGGTACGTGGCGCGCGAGGGCCTGGCGGAGCGGGCCGCCGAGGTCGGCGCGCGGATGACGGCCCGGCTGGACGCGCTCCGCGCCGAGCTGCCCGCGATCGGCGACGTGCGCGGGCGGGGCCTGATGATCGGCGTGGAACTGGTCGATCCGGAGGGCGCGCCCGACGCCTGCGGGGCCCGTCCCCCCGCGCCGGGGACGGCGGACCGGGTGCGGGCGGCGTGCCTGGAGCGGGGATTGATCGTGGAGTTGGGCGGACGGTACGACTCGACGGTGCGGCTGCTGCCGCCGCTGGTGATCGGCGACGAGGAGGTCGAGGCCGTCCTGGACCGGCTGGCCGACGCGATCGACGCGGTGACCGGCGGCCGGGAGGCCGCCCGCGGGGGCGTCGTCCGGCGGAGCGCGGGGCGCCGGGGCGCCGGATGGCCGGCATGACGAGCCGCGTCCACGGGCCGGGAGCCCACGGGCCGGAAGTCCGCGGGACGGGAGCGGCCCGTCTCCCGACGGCGCGCGGCGCCGCGGACGAGCCCCCCGGCGCGTCCGGCGCGCCCGCCCTGTCCGGCGGTACGGCCGGGCCGGCCGCCCTGGAGCCGCTGCTGCGCACCGTGCTGGCGGCCCTCGCCGAGGGCGCCGGGCGGCGCGGCGGACCCGTCCCCGCCACCACGCCCGGCGAGTTGGCCGCGCACGTCGCCGAGGAGTTCGCGGCGGCCTCCGGCGGGGAGGCGCTGCACCGGCTGACAAAGCTGCTGGCGTACGGCGGCGCCGACCCGGCCGACCCGTCCTGCGCCGCGCACCTCCACTGCCCGCCGCTGGCCGTCGCCGTCGCCGCCGACCTGGCGGTCTCCGCGCTCAACCCCTCCCAGGACTCCTGGGACCAGGCCCCGGCCGCCACCGAGCTGGAGACGCTGCTGCTGGACGAACTGGCCCGCCTGGTGGGGTACGGCGACGAGGCCGCCGGGGTGCCGACCTCCGGCGGCACCGAGTCCAACCTGATGGGCCTGATGCTGGCCCGCGACCGGGTGCTGGGCCGCGCGTCCGGGCGGCGGGTCGAGCTGGGCGGCGTGCCCCGGAGCGGGCCGCGTCCGCGCGTGTTCGCCTCCGCCGCCGCGCACTTCTCCGTCCGGCGGGCGGCGGCCCTGCTGGGCCTGGGCGAGGACGCGGTGGTGCCCGTCGCCGTCGACCACGGGCTGCGCATGGACCCGGACGCCCTGGCCGGCGCCCTGAAACGGTGTGTGGACGGCGGCGAGCTGCCGGTCGCCGTGGTCGCCACCGCCGGGACCACCGACACCGGCGCGGTCGACCCGCTGCGCGCCTGCGCGGAGGCGGCGGCCGAGGCCGGCGCCTGGCTGCACGTGGACGCGGCCTACGGCGGCGGCGCGCTGCTGTCGGACCGGCTCGCCCCGCTGCTGGACGGCGTCGAGCTGGCCGACTCGGTCTCCCTGGACTGGCACAAGCTGGGCTGGCAGCCCGTCGCGGCGGGCGCGTTCCTGGTGCGGCGCGCGGAGACGTACGCCTCCCTGGCCCGGCGCGCGGCCTACCTCAACCCGCGCGACGACGAGGAGGCCGGCTACCCCAGCCTGCTGGGTCTGTCACTGCGCACCACCCGGCGCGCGGACGCGTTCCCCATGGCCGTCACCCTCCGCGCGCTGGGGCGCGCGGGCCTGGGCCGTCTGGTGGACGCCTGCCACGACCTGGCGCTGGCCGGGGCCGCGGCGGTGCGGGCCCACCCGCGGCTGGAGCTGCACCACGACCCCGTCCTGACGGCCTTCCTCTTCCGCTACCTGCCGGCGTCGGGCCCCGAGGACCCCGGGCGGGTGGACCGGATCAACGCCGCGCTGCGGCGCAGGCTGCTGCGCGCGGGGCGCGCGGTCGTCGGCCGCACCGAGCTGCCGGGCGAGGGACCGGGCCGGGTCCGCCTCAAGCTCACCCTGCTCAACCCGTACGCGACCCCGGCCGACGTCGAACGGCTGCTGGACGCAGTCGCCGCGGCGGGCCGGGCGGAGGAAGAGGAGGCGCCGTGAGCCCCGAACCGTGGACCGGGGACCCGTCCGCGCACGCCGGCGACCCGCTGGACCACCCCGACGTCCTGCGCGCCGCCGACGCCGCCGCGACGGAGCGGCTGCTGCGCGCGTACGTCCGCGAGACCGGCACCGAGGTCCCGCCCACGGGGCGGGTGCTGTACCTGCGCCTGCCCCTCGGCGGAACGGCGCTGCGCGTCCGGGTGCGGTACCGGTCGGCGACGGGATGGCACCGCTTCGGCAGGGCGCGCGTCGTCACCTCCGAGCGGGGCGGCGGCCTCCCGGCCGACGTCGCGCTGGTGGCGGCGGCGCTGGTCCGGGAGAGCGTCCTGGGCCGAGGGCGTCTCCCCCACACGGGCGTGGACGCGGTGGGCCGGGTGCTGGACTCCGCCCGCCGCACCGCCGTCCACCTGGCCCGGCGCCGGGAGGAGCCCGCCGGCACGACGGGCCCGACGCCGTTCCTGGACGCCGAGCAGGCGCTGCTGCTGGGCCACCCCTTCCACCCCGCGCCCAAGAGCCGCGAGGGGGCGTCCGAGGCCGAACTGGACGCGTACTCGCCGGAGGTGCGCGGCTCCTTCCCGCTGCACTGGTTCGCCGCGCACCCGGACGCGGTCGTCGGCGAGAGCGCGGACGGCCGTCCCGTGGCGGACCTGCTGCGCGCGCTCGCCACGGACGTGGGCGTGCCCGAGGGGTGGGTTCCGGTGCCCGCCCACCCCTGGCAGGCGCGCGAGGTGGCCGCCCGTCCGGAGGTCGCCGCCCTGCTGGACGCGGGGCTGCTGCGCCCGCTGGGCCCGGCCGGTCCCGCCTGGCACCCGACGTCCTCGGTGCGGACCGTGCACCGGCCGGACGCGGCGGCGATGCTCAAGCTGTCGCTCGGCATGCGGATCACCAACTCGCGCCGCAACAACCTCCGCGGCGAGCTGCGGCTGGGCGTGCGGGCCGCCCGGCTGCTGGCGGCCGGTCCCGAGGACGGGACCGGGCGGCCCGGCCCGGCGGCCTGGCTCCGCGCCGAGCACCCGGAGTTCGGCGTCCTGCGGGACTTCGCCTGGGTGTCGGTGGGCACCGGCGACGCGGAGACGGGTCTGGAGACGGCGATCCGCGACAACCCCTTCCGGGGCTCCTCCCGCGGCGGCACCGGCGACGCCCTGTGCGTGGCCGGGCTGGTGGCCGAGCGCACCGGTCCGGGCGACGGCTCCCCGCCGCCGTACCGCGCCCCGCTCTGCGCGGCCGTGGAGCGCGCCGCCCGTGCCCTGGGCGTCTCCCGCGCCGAGGCGTCCGCGCGGTGGCTGACCCGCTACCTCGACGTGCTGGCCGTCCCGCTGATCCGCCTCCGGGCCCGCTACGGCATCGCCCTGGAGCCGCACCACCAGAACACCCTGGTGGCCCTGGACGGCGACGGGCTGCCCGCCGCCGGCTGGTACCGCGACAGCCAGGGCTACTACGTGGCCGCCTCCCACGCGGCCGAGCTGGACCGGCTGCTGCCCGGGGTGGCCGAGGGGGTGGAGCTGGTCTTCGACGACGCGTTCGTCGACGAGCGCGTCGTCTACTACCTGGGCGTCAACAACCTCCTCGGACTGGTGGGCGCCTTCGGCGCGTACGGCCTGGCCGACGAGGAGGAGCTGCTGCGCGTGCTGCGCGGCGCGCTGGACCGGCTGCGCGCCGCCGAGCCCGGCGCCGAGGGCCTGCTGGACCCGCTGCTGGACGCGCCGGCCCTGCGCTGCAAGGGCAACTTCCTGACCTGCGTGGACGGACTCGACGAGCTGGTCGGCGACGTCCACACCCAGTCCGTCTACATCGACCTTCCCAACCCCCTCGCGGAGGTACAGCGGTGACCGATCGCCCCACCCCGGCGCACGGCGCGAACGACGGCGTGAACGGCAGCCCGAACGACGGCGCGAACGACGGCGTGAACGGCACGGCACGCGGCGCCGTACACGACGGCGTGTACGACCTGCTCGGCGTCGGCATCGGTCCGTTCAACCTCTCCCTGGCCGCCCTCTGCGACGGCGTACCGGGGCTGAGCGCCCTCTTCCTCGACCGCCGGCCGGCCTTCTCCTGGCACCCGGGCCTGCTGTTGGAGGGCACGGTCCTCCAAGTCCCGTTCCTGGCCGACCTGGTGACCATGGCCGACCCCACCAGCCGCTGGTCGTTCCTGAACTACCTGCGCGAGCACGAGCGGCTGTTCCCGTTCTTCTTCTCCGAGCGCTTCCACATCCCGCGCCGCGAGTACGACCACTACTGCCGCTGGGTCGCCGAGCGCCTGCCGTCGTGCCGCTTCGACGCCGAGGTCACCGCCGTGGAGTGGGACGGGCGGGCCGAGGCGTTCGCCGTCGCGCACCGGTCGGCGGACGGGACCGAGGCGCGCGTCCTGGCCCGCCGGGTCGTCCTGGGCGTCGGCACCGGCCCGACCGTCCCCGAGCCGCTGCGCCCGCTGCTCACGCCCGCGCACGCCGGGCGCGTCCTGCACAGCGCCGACTACCGCGCCCACCGCACCGCCCTGGCCGCGCGGGACGACGTCACGGTGATCGGCGCGGGCCAGTCCGGTGCCGAGGTGGTGCTCGACCTGGTGCGGCACCAGGACGGCGAGGGGCGCGGCGGCCCGTACGTGCGCTGGCTGGCGCGCACCCCGGCGTTCGCGCCCATGGAGTACTCCAAGATCGGTCTGGAGCACTTCACCCCCGATTACCTCCACTACTTCCGCTCCCTGCCCGAGGCCACCCGCGAGCGGCTGGTGCGCGCGCAGTGGCAGCTCTACAAGGGCGTCAGCGAGGAGACGCTCGCCGACATCCACGACGAGCTGTACGAGCGGACCATTGGCGGCGGGCGCCCGCGCGCCGACCTCCACCCCGGCGTGGAGGTCACCGCCGCGCGCCCCGACGGCGACGGCTACGTCCTCGGCTGCCGCCACGCCGAGCAGGGCACGGAGTTCGAGATCCGCACCTCGGCGGTCGTGGCCGCCACCGGCTACGCGGCCGTGCGCCCGGCCTTCCTGGAGCCCCTGGAGAAGCTGGTCGACTGGGACGACAAGGGCCGCTACCGGGTCGACGGCGCCTACCGCGTCGCCCTCGACGCGACCGTCACCGGCACGCTGTACGTCCAGAACGCCGAGACGCACACCCACGGCGTGGGCACCCCCGACCTCACCCTGGGCGCGTGGCGGGCCGCGACGATCCTCAACTCCGCCGCCGGGCGGACGGTGGTGAGGGTCCCCCGACACGTGGCCTGGACGACCTTCGGAGCGCCCGGGCCGCGGACCGGGGAGGCCGCGCGATGACCCCCGCCCCCCGCGGCGTCTCCCACGGCGTCTCCCGCGGCGTCCCCCGTGAAGACCCCTGTGCCGTCTTCCGCGACGCCTGGGCGGAGGCGGGCCGGAGACTGCTGGTCAAGGCCGTCGAGGAGTTCGCGTACGAGGAGCTGCTCGTCCCCGTGCCCGGCCCCGAACCCGGCACCTGGCGGCTGGAGTTGGGGGACGGCGCCCACTGGACGTTCCGCGCCGCCCGCGGCACCTTCGGCACCTGGCGCCTCCTCCCCGACACCCTCCGCCGTCACCCGGAGCCCGGCGACGGCGAGGAGGCCGGCCCCGAGCGGCTGCTGCTCGACGCCCGCCCGGTGCTCGGCTGGGACGGCCCCACCACCGCCGAGGCGCTGCGCGAGCTGACCGCCACCCGCCGCGCCCAGGCCGAGGTCCTCGCCCGCGACCTGCCCGCCGCCGCCCTCGCCGACCTGGACCACCTGGACCTGGAGGCCCACCAGGACGGCCACCCCTGCATGGTGCTCAACAAGGGCCGGCTGGGGTTCTCCGCCTCCGACGCCGCCGCCTACGCCCCCGAGGCCGCCGGCGAGGTGCGGCTGCGCTGGGCGGCGGTGCACACCTCCCTGGCGTCGTACGCGGGCGTGCCCGGCCTGGACGACGCGACCCTCCTCGCCGAGGAGCTGGACCCCGCCACCCGCGAGCGCTTCACCGCCGCCCTGGCCGACGCCCTGACCGCCGCCCCGACCGACGCCCCGACCGCCCCGACCGACGCCCGCGCCCGGACCCCGTACGGCGCGCGGGACTTCGTCTGGCTCCCGGTCCACCCCTTCCACTGGGACGAGGCCGTCGAGACGCTCTTCGCCCCCTACCTCGCCGACGGCCGGATCGTCCCGCTCGGCGAGGGGCCGGACCGCTACCGGCCCCTCCAGTCGATCCGCACCCTCGCCAACCTCGACCACCCCGGGCGCCGCAACGTCAAGGTCCCCCTCCTCATCCGCAACACGCTGGTGTGGCGGGGGCTGTCCACCGAGCCGACGAAGGCCGCGCCCGACGTCAGCGCCTGGCTCCACGCGATCCGCGACGCCGACCCGTACCTGCGGGACGAACTGCGCTTCCACCCGCTCGGCGAGGTGGCGTCCGTGGCCGTGCGCCACCCGCTGTACGAGTCGGTGCGGGACGCCCCGTACCGCTACCACGAGCTGCTGGGCGCGGTGTGGCGCGAACCGGTGACCGCGCTGCTGCGCGACGGCGAGAAGGCCCGCACCATGGCCGCCCTGCTGAAGGTCGGCTCGGACGGGAGGGCCCTGGTGGCCGAGCTGGTGGAACGTTCCGCCCTGGCCCCGCGCGACTGGCTGGCCCGCTTCCTGGCGGCCCTGCTGCCCGGCCTGCTGCACTACCTCTACCGCTACGGCGTCGCCTACTGCCCGCACGGCGAGAACACCGTCGTCCTCTACGACGCCGCCGAGACGCCGGTCGGCGTCGCGCTCAAGGACTTCGCCGAGGACGTCAACCTGCTTCCCGGCGAGCGCCCCGAGTACGCCGGGCTCTCGGAGCGCGCGAACGCCGTCCTGCTCCGTTGGCCCGCGCACGAGCTGGCGCACTCGCTGCTGAGCGCCGTCTTCGCGGGCCACTTCCGCTTCTTCGCGCCCCTCCTGGAGGAGCATCTGGGCGTTGCCGAGGGCGACTTCTGGAGCATGGTCCGTGCCGAGGTCGACCGTTACCACGCCCGCTTTCCCGAACTCGCCGACCGGTTCGGGGAGTTCGGACTGTTCGCGCCCGTCTTCGACCGGGTGGCCCTCAACCGCGAACAGCTCCTGGGCGGTGGTTTCCACGACCGTGCCGAACGCGACGAGGGCTTCGACGTCGTCCACGGCACCGTCGTCAACCCCCTGGCCGGCGCACCCCCCACCATCGAGAGCAGCGAGGAGCCGACATGACCGAGGACATGACCGACCCCTACGAACACCTGCGCGCCGAGGCCCGGGCGGGCCGCGTCGAGGAGGTCGTCGTCGCCGTCCCCGACCTCCAGGGCCGGCTGATGGGCAGCCGGCTGTCCGTCCCCCACTTCCTCGACGAGGCGGCCCGGCAGGGCTTCGGCGCCTGCCTGTACCTGCTGTCCACCGACGTCGAGATGGACACCGGCCCCGGCTACGCCATCGACGCCTGGAACAGCGGCTTCGGCGACTTCGTCCTGCGCCCCGACCCGTCCACCCTGCGCACCCGCCTGCCCTGGGACGGCGGCACCGCGCTGGTCGTCGCCGACGCCGTCTGGCCCGGCGGGGCGCCGGTGGAGGTGGCGCCCCGCCGCATCCTGCGCGCCCAGCTCGACCGGCTGGCCGAACGCGGCCTCGTCGCGTACGCCGGGACCGAGCTGGAGTTCCTCGCCTTCACCGCCTCCTACCGCGAGGCGTGGGAACGCCGCTACACCGGCCTGCGGCCCGCCACCCGCTACAACGTCGACTACTCCCTCCAGGGCCTGGAGGGGATCGAGCCCGTCGTCCGCCGCATCCGCCGCGAGATGGTCCGCGCCGGGCTGGTCCTGGAGACGGCCCGCGCGGAGTGCCACCCGGGCCAGTACGAGATCGTCTTCCGCTACGCGGAGGCGATGGCCACCTGCGACAACCACGTCTTCTTCAAGAACGGCGCCAAGCAGATCGCCGCCGAGGAGGGCGTCGCGCTCACCTTCATGCCGAAGTTCGACGAGGGGGAGGGCAACTCCTGCCACGTCCACCTCTCCCTGCGCGACGAGGACGGCACGCCCGTCCTCGCCGACGACGGCGCGGACGACGGCATGTCCGAGACGATGCGCCACTTCGTCGCCGGGCAGCTCGCCTGCCTGCCCGACCTCGTCCTGCTGATGGCGCCCAACGTCAACTCCTACAAGCGCCTCCAGCCCGGCGCGTTCGCCCCGACGGGCATCGCCTGGGGACACGACAACCGCACCTGCCCGATACGGGTGGTCGGCTCGGGTCCGTCGCTGCGCATCGAGCACCGGGTGCCGGGCGGCGACGCCAACCCGTACCTGGCCGTCGCCGCCGCCGTGGCCGCGGGCCTGTACGGCATCGACAACCGCCTCCCCCTCCCGTCCCCCCACGCCGGCAACGCCCTCGACGACACCACCGTCCCCCGCCTGCCCGGCACCCTCACCGAGGCCCTGCACCGCTGGGAGACCAGCGAGATCGCCGCCAAGCTCTTCGGTGAGGAGGTCGTCGCCCACTACGCCCGCGCGGCCCGCACGGAGCTGGCGGCCTTCGAGCGGACGGTCACGGACTGGGAGCGGATGCGCGGCTTCGAGCGGTTGTGAGGCGGGGCGGTGATGCGGTGCGGTGAGACGAGGTGAGGCGAGGCCGTGGGACGGGGTCGCGGGGCGGAGCCTCGCCCCGGTCCCCGGCCTCGCCGGTACCCCGCTCCCCGGACGGGCCCGAACGGAAGTTCACGGAACGTGTGGCAGGCGCGACGGAGGGTCGTTACAGTGGGGAGCCTCATGTCCGCCCCGTGCGGTCGCCGATCGGTGGGGAGCGGTTCGGCGGGGGCGCGGGCGTCGAGGGGGCGGACGGCGTCGAGCACGCCGTCGGATCACGGGGGGCCTTGTGGAGATCGAACTCACCGAAGCCGTCGCCGCGCTGCGCGACAGCCTGATGGACGCGGCCTCCCGCGGCGCGGGCCGGGACGTCGCCTTCGAGGTCGGACCGATCGAGATGGAGTTCCAGGTCGAGCTCCGACAGGAGGTCCGGGGGAAGTCCGGCTTCCGCGCATGGGTCCTCGCGGCCGACGCCGAGGGCGGCGTGGCCCGGGGACGCGGTCACCGCGTGGCCCTCACCCTCACCCCTCGCCGCGCCGGCGGCGGTCCCGTACTGGTCTCGGCGGCGGAGGACGCCCCCGCCCCCGAGCCGTCCTCCGACGACGAGCGGCGTTTCCGCAGGCGCTGACGCCGGCACGGCCTCCCGTCCGCCCGGGCACCGGAGGCCGGGGGCCGGGCGGTGACGTGGCGCCGATCGACGGAGGGGACGGGGATGGACAGCGGTCGAGTGGTGCAGGTGAAGACCCCCGGAACGTGGGGGTCCGGATACGAGATCCTGCCGGGCCTCGTCCTGACCGCCGCCCACGCCGTGGACGAGGTGGGCTCACCGGTCCGCGTGCGCAGGGCACCGGACGACCCGGAGCACTCGGGACGGGTCGTCTGGCGCGGCGGGCCGTGCGCCTCGGACGCGCGTGGTCCGGAGCGGCGGGGCGGCCGGTACGTCGACGCGGCCCTGGTCCACGTCGAGGACCCCGGCCGGCGGAGCGCCACGACGGATGCGACGGAGCCGGATGCGACGGAGCGGCCCCGCTGGGGCCGCATCGTCGGAGAGCGCGTCCGCGTGGAGTGCCGCGTGTGGGGCTTCTCCCGCTCGGAGCACCGCGCGGGAGAGAGCACGCAGGTCTTCGGCACCATCAACCCGGGCAACGGCTTCGTCGGCGGTACGTATGTGATCGACTGCGACACCACCCCTCCACGCCCGGCCGAGGGCTCGCCGTGGGGAGGCATGTCCGGGGCGGCCGTGTTCTGCGGGGATCTCCTGACGGGCGTCGTGACCGCCGAGCTGCCGGGCCACCTGCCCGCCCGGCTGGAGGCCGAGCCGGCCGCCGTCCTGCTCCGGGCGGACGGCTTCCAGGACGTCCTCGACCGGTACGGGCCGTCGGGCCCCCGTGTGCTCGAACCCGTCGAGTACGCCGGACTCGCCGATCGGGACCACGGGACCGGCCCGGACCGGAGTCCCGCCTCGATCATGGAGCTGCTCCACCCCGCCCGCGGCGTCGTGCCCTTCGCCGGCCGCGACGAGCACCTGGCGCGCCTGCACGAGTGGTCGCGGCGGCCCGGGCCGGGAGTGGCCCTGATCCACGCCCCCGGCGGCCGGGGAAAGACCCGTCTGGCCCTGGAGTTCTCCCGCGGGCCGGCTTCGGGGGAGGAGGACTGGGCGGTCCTCTGGCCGGCCCCCGGAAGATCCGACGACGTCCGCCGGATGCCGCCGCCCGCGATGCCGCTGCTCGTGGTGGTCGACGGTGCCGACAGCCGCGTCGAGGAGACCGCGGCCGTGCTGGAGTTCGCCGTGCGGCACCGGAGTGCCCGGATCAAGGTCGTCCTCCTGGCCCGGTCGGACGGCTGGTGGAACGACCTCCGGGGACGCGAGCCGTCCCTCCCGGTCGCGACCCTCATGAGCGGAGCGCTGACGATCGCCCTGCCGGACCTGGAGACGGACGCCGCTGCGCAGCGGCGCTCGTACCGCAGCGCCGTCCGCGCGTTCGCCTCGGCCCTGAAGGGCGTTCCCGAGTGGGAGCACCACCCCTGGGAGACCCTCGCCGGCAGGCTGTCCCCGCCCGGCCCCGGCGATCACCTCGGTTCCCCCCTCACCCTGCACATGACCGCCCTGGTGGACCTCCTCAACGCCTCCCTCGACGCCTCCGACACCGACGACACCGACACCGACGGCACCGCGGCCCCGCGCGCCGCCGACCCCCGGGACGGCACCGCGGCCGTGGAGGAGCGACTGCTGGCCCACGAACGGTCGCACTGGGTGCGGATCGCCGCCGCGCACGGGCTGCGCCAACCCGCCCTGTCGGAGGACGCCCTGTTCAACGCGGTGGCGGCGATGGTCGTGCTGCGCCCGCGGGACCAGGACCAGGCCGACGCGCTCATCCGACGCGTACACCGTCTGGCGGGTCAGAGCGAGGACCGGCTCTACTCGGTGCTCTCCTGGCTCCGGTCCGTCCTTCCCCCCGCGGCCGGCCGTCCCGTGGGCGACCTCCAGCCCGACCGGCTGGCCGAGCGCTTCGTCGGCGAACGTCTGGTGAGGGAGCCGAAACTCGCCGACGGCCTCCTGTCCGGGGCCACCCCCGACCAGGCCGCCCGGTTCCTCACCCTCGCCACCCGGGCGGCCGCCCGCGGCGTCCTCGGGAGGGAGCTGACCGACTGGTGCGTCCGCCACCGCGACGTCCTGGCGCTCCCGGCGATCGACGTGGCCACCCGGGTGGAGGAGCCCGAGCCGCTGCTGGACGCGCTCGGGGCGGTCGTCGACGACCCCGGCACGTCCCTGCCGGACCTGGAACGCCTGGCCGCGCGCCTCCCCAGGAGCACGCAGAACCTCGCCCCCTGGGCCCTCCGCCTCCACAAGCGCATCGTCGAGGTCCACCGCGAGCAGGCCGGCGACGTCCCGGAAGGGCGGGCGCGGCTCGCCGTCGCCCTGCGGGAGCTGTCCAAGCGCCTGGGGAGCATGGGGGAACGCGAGGAATCCCTCCGGGTGAACCAGGAGGCCATCGACCTGTGGCGGGCGCTGCCCGCGCACCTCCCGGGCCGCCGGGCCGAACTGGGCGCCTGCCACAACAACGCGGTCCTGTGCCACAGCGCCCTCGGCCGGCGGAAGGAGGCGCTCCAGGCCGCCCTCACGGCCGTCGAACTGCTCCGC
This sequence comes from Streptomyces macrosporus, assembly GCF_039533145.1. NCBI lineage: Bacteria > Bacillati > Actinomycetota > Actinomycetes > Kitasatosporales > Streptomycetaceae > Streptomyces > Streptomyces macrosporus. Next base: position 229,435 of record NZ_BAAASZ010000052.1, on the reverse strand, counting down.
GAGGAGGCCCGGTCCGGTGATCCGGTGGCACTCGGCCACTTCTCGCGCGGGCTGTCCTCACTGGCCTGGGCCCAGAGCGAGCTCGGCGACAACACGGCCGCCCTGCGGACCACCGAGGAGTGCGTGAAGCTCCGGCGGGACCTGTACGAGCTGTGCGGGCGCGACGAGGAGTCCACCTCCCTCCTGGCCGACGGCCTGCAGAGCCTGGCGGGCCACCTGATGGAGTGCGGCCTGCGGAAGGAGGCGCTGACGGCGGCGGAGGAGGCCGTCGCCCTCCACGACGATCTGGCCGCCGCGCACCCCGACGCGTTCCGGCCCGGCCTGGCCGCGGCGCTCGCCACCCTCTCGGCCGCCGCCCGCCTCATGGGTCTGAGGAGCAGGGCGCTGGAGGCGGCCCGGGAGGCCGTCGCCATCCGCCGCCGACTGGCCGATGCCCGTCCGGAGGTGTACCGCGCCGACCTCGCCCACGCCCTCAACAGCCTCGCCATCGACCTGATGGGCCTGGGACTGCACGACGAGGCACTGGCCGCCGGCGAGGAGTCGGTGGAGCTGTTCCGCGACCTGGCCGTCGCGCATCCCCCGGCCCACACCCCCGACCTGGCCCTGGCCCTGAACTCCCTGGCCAACAGCCTGCTCGACCATGAGGAGCGGGAACGGGCCCTGGAGACCGCCGAGGAAGCCGTCCGGACGTACCGGGAACTGGACGCGGCACATCCGGGGGCGTTCCGCGACAAGCTCGCGGTGGCCCTCGTCACCCTCTCCCTCTGCCAGGAGCGCACCGACCGGCCGGACGAGGCGCGCGCCTCCCTGGAGGAGGCCGAGTCGATCTACCGGCCGTTGGCCGACGCCGCCCCGGACGCCTACCGTCCCGGTCTCGCCGGGTGCCTCAACAACCTCTCCAGCCTCCTGTGGCGGACCGGGGAATTCGAGTCCGCCCTGCGCACCGTCGAGGAGTCCATCGCCATCAACAGCAGGCTGGCACGGGGCAGGGCCGGTGCCTTCGCGGACGCCCTCGCCAAGAACTGGATGGTCAAGTACCACTGCCTCGTCCTGCTGAACCGGCTCGAGGAGGCGGCGCCGGCGGGGGCGGAGGCGGTGCGCAGACTGCGGGCCCTGGTCAGGTCCGCGCCCGGCCGGTACGAGAGCGACCTGGCGATGGTCCTCTCCTCCACCGGTGTGCTGCTGCAGTTCACGGGACAGCGCGAGCGGGCCCTCCGCCGGGCGCGGGAGGCCGTGGCCGTCGGCCGCCGGCTCGCGGACGGCGATCCCGGCCGCCACCGGGCCGGACTCGCGGAGTACCTGGAGAAGTACGGCGACCAGCTGTGGTTGCTGGACCGGCGCGGGAAGGCCCTCGCGACCGCCGAGGAGGTGTTCGTCCTCCGTCGCGAGGTGCGGGATCACCGAGGCACCGACGACGCCCGGTCCGCGGCGGCGCGTGCGGCCATGCTTCTGGGAAACCGCCTCGTACAGTGCGGTCGCCGCGCCGACGCGCTGCCGCCGACCCGGGAGGCCGAGGCCGAGTTCCGGGCGCTTCACGCGGCCGGCTCCGACCCGCACGGGACGACCCTCTCCTCGCTGTCCTCGGCGCTGTGCCAACTGGCCGTCCTGCTCCTCCACGCGGGAGACGGCGAGGCGGCTCTCGGGGCCGCCGCCGAGGCGGTGGGCATCGGCCGGGCGGCGGCCGGCCCGGGTGCGGCGCCCGACCTCACCACGGCGGCGGCGCTCACCACGTACGGCAGGGTCGCCGCCGTGCTGGGCGAGGACGGCGCTCCGGAGCTCCTGGAGAAAGCCGTCGCCCTCTGCCGTGCCCTCCCCGACCGTGCGGGTCCCGGGGCCGAGATGCAGCTCGCCGAGGCGCTGGGGTGCTTCGGGTGGCATCTGGCGGCGGTGCCGGAGCGGCACCCGGAGGCGCTCCGCGCCGCCGGGGAGGCCGTCGCCATCCACCACCGCCTCGTCGGGGCCTTTCCCGTCCTCCGCTCGTCCCTGGCCCTGTCGCTGGCGAGTCACGGCCTCCGCCTCGCCGAGGCCGGACGGGCGCGGGAGGCGGCCGATGCCACGGAGGAGGCCCTGGCTCTCGCCCGACTGCTCGCGCGCGAGCACCGGCGGGGCCACCGGGACGTGCTCGCCCTCGCGCTCGCGGCGTTCGCCCGTGCCCGGCTCCTGACCGGAGACCGCTCGGACCGGGCCAGGGAGGCGTCGGCCGAGGCGGTCGCTCTCCTGAGGCGGATCGCGCGGGACGAGCCGGCCGCCACCGCGCCGTACCTGCGCGAGGCGCGGGACACCCACGACCGGCTGCGGCGGTAGCCGGACCGGCACGGCGCGGCTCCCCGCACCGGCCCGCCGGGTCAGCCCTCCCGGGCGGTGTGGACGGGGGTCTTCCGGACGCGGCGCAGGGCGAGCAGTCCGCCGATCCCGGGGACGAGGGCGTACCAGCGGGCGCTCGGTTCGGCGGCGGTCGTGACCTGCCAGGCCGCCGCGATGGTGACGAGGTAGGCCGTGCCGTGCAGCGGGCCGCCGAGCGAGGTGATCACCCGCGCGTGCACGGTGAGCAGGTTGGCGAGCAGGACGGCCAGGGACGCGGCCTCGACGCCGGCGGCGATGCGCAGGGTGCGCGGGCCCATGACGGTCACGCTCCCGTCGTCGAGCCGGGCCGGACGATCATCAGGACCACGACGATCGCCCACAGGATGTTGAAGACGCCGGTGAGCATGGACAGCCGGGCCGCCGCCGACCGCGCCCCCTCGTGGCCGGCCGGTTCGAGCATCCGCCGCTGGCCGGGCACGATCGCCAGCACCAGGACGGCCGCGGCGAGGGCGGTCAGGACGAGCGACACGAGCAGCCAGGCGTCGGTGAGGACGCCGAGCCGTGCGCCCGTGGCGATCCCGAAGACCGGGACGGTGACGCCGACGACGGCGTAGCCCCGGCAGATCCGGTGCAGGAGCGCGGCGGCCCCGGCGTCCCGGTCCCCCGTTCCCCCGCCCCCGGACGCCGACTGCCGCGCGTAGCGGGGGAACAGCGAGGCGGCGACGGCGATCGGTCCGACCACCAGGATCGCCGCGAGGACGTGCACGGACAGCAGCAGCTTGGTCATCGCGGACTCTCCTCCGTACCGATGACGAATATGTTGGCTGCCAATAGATAGCACGCCTACATCCAGGTTGTGTAGGCTGCCTACTCATGAAGGCGGACGCGGTACGGGGACACCTGGACGGGCTGCTGCTGGCCGTGCTCGAACCGGGGCCGCTGCACGGCTACGCGATCATCACGGCGGTCCAGCGGCGCAGCGCAGGCGCGCTCGAACTGCGCACGGGCACGGTCTATCCCGCCCTGAACCGGCTGGAGCGGCTCGGCCTGCTGCGCAGCACCTGGGACTCCGTCGGCGAGCGGCGGCGGCGCTGCTACGAGCTCACCGACGCGGGACGGCGCGCCCTGGCCGAGGAGCGGACGGCCTGGCGCGCGTTCACGGAGGCGATCGGCGCCGTGCTGAACCCCGCCGACGCACGGCCGGGGCACGCCTCGTGAGCGCGGCCGAACGGTGGCCCGACCCCGCCGAGACGGACGCGGGGACGGACGCGGGGACGGACGCCGAGACGTACGCCGCGGAGTACGCCGCCGCCCTGGCGGCGGCCCTCCACGGCCCGGAGCGGGCCAAGGCGCGGCTGGTCGAGGAGGTGCGCGACGGCCTCGCGGACACCGTGGCGGCGTACGTCGACCAGGGGCTCCCGCACGACCACGCCGTCCGGCGGGCCGTGCGGGAGTTCGGCACCGTGGAGGAGCTGGTGCCGTCCTGTCAGCGGGAGTTGACCGTCGCCCAGGTCCGGCACACCGCCCGGTCCGTCGCCCTCACCGCCCCGCTCCTGGTCGTCTGCTGGTACCTCCTGATCGTCGGCCACGGCGGCCGACTCCCCTCCCTGGCGTGGTGGTTGGTCCTTCCGCCGGCCGGTGTCGCGGCCGGCGCCACCCTGCTCGCCGCGGCGACGCTGACCACCACCGGCGCCCTCGCCCGCCGGCTGCCCACGCCGCACCGGCTGCCCACGGCGACCGCGTGGGCCGGCACCGCGGCCGGCGCGGCCACGGGCCTCTCCGCGCTCGCCCTCGCCGTGTCCTCCCCGCTGGCCGCGAACTGGCCGCTGGTCGCGCTCGCCGGAGTCCTCGCGGCCGTGTTCCACACCGTGGTGGCGGCCTCCGCCCGTGTCTGCCGCCGGTGCGTCCGCGCCGGATGACCCGCCGGACGGCCCGCCGGGACACCCCGACCTCCGGACGGCCGCGGCCACGCGCACGCGCGTGCCGGGACGCCGAGTGCGGGGTGTTCGAGGAGCGCAGGACGGCCGGCGCCGTGTTCCTCCAGGAGAACGGCTGCGGCTTCTCCACCCTCCTCGTCGTCACCGGCCCGTACCGGGGCACGATGTGGTTCGACGCCCGCGCCACCTGCGAGCGGATCCTCCCGTTGCGGCTGAACGGCCGGATGGTGTCGTTCGGCGACTGGTTGGGCCGCAGGTGGACGGACCTGGTGCCCTGGTGACCGCCACGCCGCACCGCCGGCCCGCCGAATCCGTCTCGAAAAATCTTCGGCGCCCTGTCGACGAGTCCGTCCACCGTTCGTCGTCCTTGTGTACGGCGACCCGCCGTACGGAACACGACAGACCCGATCGAGGAGACGGAACGTGAAGTACATGCTGCTGATCCACGCCGGTGCGACCGACGCCGACGGCGGTGCCGCCGAGTGCGGCGTCGAGGAGTGGATGGCGTACGACAAGGCGGTGCGGGACGCGGGGATCCACGTCTCCGGCGAGTCGCTGGCGGATCTGGTCACCGCCACCACGGTCCGGGTCGGCCCGGAGGGCGACCGGATCGTCACGGACGGGCCGTTCGCCGAGACCCGCGAGGTGCTCGGCGGCTTCCTGGTCATCGACGTGCCGGACCTGGACGCGGCGCTCGACTGGGCCGCGCGCTGCCCCGGCGCGCGCGGTGGCGGGGCGGTCGTGGTGCGGCCGGTCGCCGAGTTCGGGGCCTGACGGACGTGGAGCCCGTGGGGGAACCGGTCGGCGAAGCGTCCGCGAGGGCGTCCGTCGAGTCGGTGTTCCGCGAGGAGCGCGGGCGGCTGCTCGCCACCCTCGTCCGGCGCTTCGGCGATCTCGACTTGGCCGAGGAGGTCGCGTCCGAGGCCGTCGAGGCGGCGCTGAGGCACTGGCCGGTCGAGGGCGTCCCGGCCCGGCCGGGCGCCTGGCTGCTGACGGTGGCACGGCGCCGGGCCGTCGACCGGTTGCGGCGGGACCGGGCGTACGCCGTCCGGCTCGCCCTCCTCCAGGTGGAGGCGGACCGGGCCGCGCCCGTGCCGCCCGTCGACGAGGAGGGCGCGCTGCCCGACGAACGGCTGCTGCTGTTCTTCACCTGCGCCCACCCCGCCCTCGCGGCCGAGGACCGCACGGCGCTGACCCTGCGCTGCCTGGCCGGTCTGACGACGCCCGAGGTCGCGCGGGCCTTCCTCGTCCCGACCGCGACGATGGCCCAGCGGATCGTGCGGGCGAAGCGGAAGATCCGCGAGGCCCGCATCCCGTTCCGGGTGCCCGGCACGGACGAACTGCCCGAGCGGCTGCCGGGGGTGCTCCAGGTCCTCTACTCGGTCTTCACCGAGGGCTACGCGGCCAGTTCGGGCCCGGAGTTGCAGCGACTCGACCTCGCCGAGGAGGCCGTCCGACTGGCGCGGATCCTGCGCCGCCTGCTGCCCGCCGAGCGGGAGGTCGCCGGGCTGCTCGCGCTGATGCTGCTGGTCCACGCCCGGCGCGCCGCCCGGACCGGCCCGGACGGCGGGATCGTCCTGCTGGCGGACCAGGACCGCGGCCTGTGGGACCGCGCGATGATCGAGGAGGGCCGCGGCCTGGTGCGCACCGCGCTGACCGGCGGCCCGCCCGGCCCGTACGGGGTGCAGGCCGCGATCGCCGCCCTGCACGACGAGGCCGCCGATCTCGCCGGCACCGACTGGCCGCAGGTGGTGGCGCTCTACGACATGCTGCTCGCCCTCGTCCCGTCCCCGGTCGTCGCGGTGAACCGGGCCGTGGCGGTGGCGATGCGCGACGGCCCGGAGGCGGGCCTGAGGCTGCTCGACCGGCTGGCGGACGAGCCGCGGCTGCGCGGCCACCACCCCTGCCATGCCGCCCGGGGTGACCTGCTGCACCGGCTCGGCCGCCTCCCCGAGGCCGCGGCGGCCTGGCGTCGGGCGCTCGCCCTGGCCGGCAACGAGCCCGAACGTGCCTGCCTACGGCGCAGGTTGAGCGAGGTCGAGCCCCCGGGCGGCGCGAGCGGGGCGTGACGGTGGGCCCGGCCAGAGGCCCGCCGTGCGAGGTGTTTCACGCGGAGCGTTCGGCGCCCCGGGCGTGCCGGCGGACGGCGAGGGGGGCGAAGACCGCGATGAGCAGGGCCGACCAGGCGAGCGAGGCCGCGACGGGGTGGTGCATCGGCCAGGCGGCGCCCGGGGCGGCGGCGAGGTCGGCGGCCGGATCGCCGGAGAGTCGGCGGACGGCGGCGGCGACGGCGCTGATCGGGTTCCACTCGACGGCGGCGCGCAGCCAGTCGGCCATCCCGGCGGTGGGGATGTAGGCGTTGGACAGCAGTTGGACCAGGAAGGTGCTGCCGGCGAGCTGTCCGGCCGCCGCCTCGTCGCGGATCACCAGGCCGAGGTGGATGCCCACCCAGACGGTGGCGAGGCGGAAGAACAGCAGCAGGCCGAGGATGCCGAGGACGGCGCCGGGCCCGCTCTCGATCCGCCAGCCGACGGCGTATCCGACCAGCGCGAGCGGCAACAGGCCGACGGCGGTGGCGAGCACGTCGGCGGCGGCCTGTCCGGCGGGGACGGCGGCGCGGCTGACGGGCAGGGCGCGGAAGCGGTCCGTCACGCCGCGTCCGGCGTCCTGCGCGGCCTGGAGCATGCCGGTGACCAGTCCTCCGGCGGCGGTGACGGCGAACAGGCCCGGTACGAGGTAGGCGCGGTAGTCCACGTCGCCGGGGAGGGCGACGGCGCTGCCGAAGACGTAGCCGAAGAACAGCAGCAGCGTCAGCGGCATGGTCTGGGTGATCAGGAACAGGCCCGGGGCGCGGCGGATGCGCGCGAGGTGGCGGCCGAGCACCGCCCGGGTGTCGTGGGCGGCGTGGACGGCGTGGGCGGCGACGGTCATGCGGCGCTCTCCTTCGCGGTGGGTTCGCCCGTCAGGCGCAGGAAGACCTCGTCGAGCGTGGGCGGGCGCAGGGTGGCGTCCACGAGGGGGACGCCCGCGGCGTCGAGTTCGCGGACGAGGCGGGGCAGGGTGAGCGTCGGGTCGACGGTGACGGCCCCGACGGCCAGGCGCTCGCGGTCGAGGGCGGGTGCGGAGCCGGTGAGCGGGCCGAGGACGACGGCCGCCGCGGGCAGCGCCGACTCCTCCGCGACGACGACCTCCGCCCGGGAGCCGATGCGCGCCTTGAGTTCGGCGGGCGTGCCGCGCACGCCGACCCGGCCGCCGTCCACCAGGACGACCTCGTCGGCGAGCCGGTCGGCCTCCTCCAGGTACTGGGTGGTGAGCAGGACGGTGGTGCCGTCGTCGGCGAGGGCGCGGACGGCGTCCCAGATGTGGTTGCGGCTGTGCGGGTCGAGGCCGGTGGTGGGCTCGTCGAGGAAGAGGACCTCCGGCGGCACCAGCAGGCTCGTGGCGAGGTCGAGGCGGCGCCGCATGCCGCCGGACCAGGTGCGCACGGGGCGGTCGGCGGCGTCGGCGAGGCCGAAGCGGTCGAGGAGCGCGTCCGCGCGTTCGCGCGCCGCCGCGGTGCGCAGGCGCAGCAGCCGGGCGAACAGGTGGAGGTTCTCGCGGCCGGAGAGGTCGTCGTCCACCGAGGTGTCCTGGCCGGTGACGGCGATGGCGCGGCGGACGGCCGCCGCCTCGCGCACGACGTCGTGGCCGGCGACGCGGGCGGTGCCGGAGTCGGGGACGGTGAGGGTGGTCAGGACGCGGACGGCGGTGGTCTTGCCCGCGCCGTTGCGTCCCAGGAGCGCGCAGACGGTGCCCTCGGGGACGGCCAGGTCCAGTCCGGTCAGGGCGTGGACGTCGCCGTAGCGCTTCCGCACACCCTCACTAAGTACAGCGTACGTAGTAGCCATGCCGTCACGCTACACCACTACGTACGCTGTACGTAACTACGATGGACGGCGAGGTGATCGATCGATGCCAGCCGGCGGCCGTTCCGCAGGACCCGAGGTGATCTGGACCCGTCCCGAGCGGACCGGTCGCGGACCGCGCCCCGCCCACACCCGGGCGGAGATCGCGCGCGCCGCCGTCCGCATCGCCGACGCCGACGGGATCGAGGCGGTCTCCATGCGGCGGGTGGCGGCCGAGATCGGCTGCGGCACGATGTCGCTCTACAACTACGTGCCGCGCAAGGAGGACCTGTACGAGCTGATGGTCGACGCGGCGGCCGAGGAGCACGACCTGTCGGCCCTGCCCACCGGCGACTGGCGCGCGGACATGCTGACGGTCGCCCGCGACACCCGCGACCTGATGCGCCGTCACCCCTGGCTCACCCGCCTGCTCAGCGCGGCGTACGGCTTCACGCCCAACACACTGCGCCACCTGGAGCGCTGCATGGCCGCGCTGGAGGGGCTGGACGCGACCGGCGGCGCCAAGCTGGAGCTGCTGTCGATGATCAACGGCAGCGTGATGGCGTTCGTCTCCAACGAGGTGGCCGCGGCCGAACGCGCCCGCGCCGTGCCCTGGACGCCGGAGGAGGAACAGGCCGTCCGGAACGCCTACCTGACGGCGGAGTTGGGAAGCGGACGGTATCCGCACCTCGCCGCGGCGGTCGCGGAGAACCCCGCCCCCACCGGCCCCCACGACTACGAGGCCGCGTTCGAACGGGCCGTGGGCCGGCTCCTGGACGCCTTCGACCACGGTGGTTCCACGGCGTAGAGGGGCGCGAGGAAGCGGAGGACCGCGCGCGGGAACCGGCGCGGGACCGGAGTGCAGATCCGTTCGTAACTTTTCCGCTCACCGGCAGATATGCACGGTGAACGGCGTTCGCCGTGGCCGCTTTCGAGAGGAGAAGCACGGTGCAGAGGACTTGGGCGCGCGGATGCGCGGTGGTCGCGGCGGCCATCGCGTCGGTGGCCCTGTCGGGTGGGGCGGCGTGGGCCGACGAGACGCACAACGGATCGCACAACGGCCCCACCGTCGCGTTGATCTCGACCGGGCAGATCGACGACCCCATGGAGGACGTGCTGGAACACGCGGCGCTCTTCCAGCGCGACCACCACACGGGCTGAGAGCCCACGACGCCGGCTCCGCCGTGAGGGAGCCGGTCCGGCCCGGTGGGATCGGACGGACCCGGGCCGGGCCGTCACGGCCGGAGCCGGAGGAGACCGGGAAGCACCGCCCCCGGTCTCCCCGGCCGTTCCGGGACGGGGCGGGCCCGTCCCGGAACGGTCGAAGGCCCGGCGGGGAGGCGGCCGTCGGCGCCGCGGCCCCGCCGGGCCGGTGCGCCCTCGCGTCGAGGCGGGGCGCTCGCGGGTCGCACCTCACGGGCCGTATCTCACGGGCCGTACGGAGTCGGTGAACCGTCAGGCGCGCACCTTGGTGCGGTCCAGCGCGGCGATACCGAGCGCGGCCAGGGCGACCTGGATCAGCACCTGGATCCAGTCGACACCGTTGGTGTCCGCCACACCGAGCCCCGCGGCGACGAACGTGCCGAGCAGGGCGGCGATGATGCCGACCGCGATCGTCCACAGGACGCCGATGCGCTGCCGGCCCGGCAGGACCAGTCGTCCCAGCACACCGATCACGATGCCGACGACGATCGCCGTGATGATGCCGGTCATCTCCATGACTCCACCTTTTCGTGTCGGTTCCTCGCGTTTCCTCCTTCCCCGTTCGAACGAATGCACGCAAGGGGCGCACCGGAGAGGCCCTCATCCGCTCGACGGGGCGGGCGGGTTGGCGGAAAAGGACGTCGCCGCCCCTCCCCGGTCGGGGTGGGGCGGCGACGTGTGTGCGGCGACGTGTGCGGTGTCGGGAGAGGGACGGGAGACGGAAGCGCCGGGATCAGACGCCGATGTCGCGGCCGTCCTTGCGCCAGACGGCGACGACCGACGGGCGGACGACCGTGCCCGGTCCGTCGGGCCAGGCGGAGGCCGGCTGCTCGTAGCTGGCGCCGTCCACCTCGCCCGGGTGCTGGACGGCGACGAGGACGCGGCGGTCCTGGACGATCGGGCCGCAGGTCTCGGCGCCGGTGGGCACCGTCAGGAACTGGCGCACCTCACCGCGGCGTTCGCCCGCGGTGGCGACGCCGAAGAGGCCGTCGTGCGTGCCCAGCGCGTTGCCGTCGGTGGAGATCCACAGGTTGCCGTAGGCGTCGAAGGTGAGGTTGTCGGGGCAGGAGATGGGGCTGACCTGCTCCTTGGGGAAGCCGCCGAAGTAGGTGGACGGGTCCTCCGGGTCGCCGCAGACCAGGAACAGCCGCCAGGCGAAGCCGTCGGCGGCCGGGTCGTCCCAGTGCTCCGCCAGCTCCAGCACGTGGCCGTGCTTGTTGTTGTTGCGCGGGTTGGCCTCGTCCGCGCCGGCCTTGCCGGCCGTGCCGCGCTGGGTGTTGTTGGTCAGCGCGACGTAGACGCGGCCGGTGCGCGGGCTGGGCTCGACGTCCTCGGGGCGGTCCATCTTGGTGGCGCCCACCTTGTCGGCGGCGATCCGGGTGTAGACGTAGACCTCCTCGGCCGTCATGCCGGGGACGTGCGAGGTGTCGCCGGTGGCCAGCGGGATCCACACGCCGGAGCCGTCGAACTCGCCGTCGTTCGGGAGCTTGCCGCTGCCGTCGATCAGGTCCGCCGGGCTGTCGCCGGTCAGCTTGGCGACGTAGAGGGTGCCCTCGTCCAGCAGCGTGAGGTTGTGCTCGCGGGCGGCGCGGCTGTCGCCCTTCATCATCCGCTTGGCGGAGACGAACTTGTACAGGTAGTCGAAGCGCTCGTCGTCGCCCATGTAGACCACCGGGCGGCCGTCGGCGGTCAGCCGGGGCTGGGCGGCCTCGTGCTTGAAGCGGCCGAGCGCGGTGTGCTTGCGCGGCACGGAGTCGGGGTCGTACGGGTCGACCTCGACGATCCAGCCGAAGCGGTTGGCCTCGTTGGGCTCCTTGGCCAGGTCGAAGCGCTCGTCGAACCGCTCCCACTTGCGCTCCGAGGCGCCGCCGGTCATGCCGTAGCGGGCCAGCTTCGCCTTGGTGTCGGCGTCGGAGACGGCGGACGCGTTGGCGAAGTACTGGTTGAAGTTCTCCTCGGCGGACAGGGCCGTGCCCCAGGGGGTGGAGCCGCCCGCGCAGTTGTTGAGGGTGCCGAGCACCTTGGTGCCGGTGGGGTCGGCGGAGGTCTTCAGCAGGTCGCCGCCGGCGGCCGGGCCGGTGAGGCGGAACTCGGTGGTGGCGGTGAAGCGGCGGTTGAGGTGGTGGCGGGGGACGGCCGTGAGCCTGCCGGTGCGGCGGTCCTCCTCGACCACGACGACGGACAGCCCGTGCGCGGCCCAGGCGATCTCGACCTGCTCGCGGGTGGGGTTGTCCGGGTCGTACCCGGGGAACATCAGCTGCTCGTCGGTGTACTCGTGGTTGGCGAAGAGCACCTGGCGACCGCGCTCGCCCTTGAGCGGCATCAGGGTGAGGAAGTCGTTGTTGTAGCCGAACTGCCCGGCCTGCGCCTTGGCGCTCTGCTTCTCCGGGTCGAAGGCGGGGGCGCCGCGCAGGATGGGGTCGCCCCAGCGGATGACGACGTTCTGGGCGTAGCCCTCGGGGACGGTGACCTTGTCGGCGGTGTTCGGCGCGACGGGCGCGAAGCGCAGGCCGCGGGCGGCCTTGCCGTGTTCGCCCAGGCCCTTGCCCTGGGCGGGGACGGCGGTGGGCACCGCCGAGGCGCTCGGCGTCCGGCCGAATCCGGCCACTCCGGCGGTCGCGGCCGCACCGACCACGGCACCCGCGCGGAGCACCGACCGCCGGGAGAGCGCGCCGGCGATCACGTCGCCGGCGTACTCGTTGCCGCTGGTGTTGGGCACCTCGTGGAAGCAGGCGTCGCCGCAGCGGTAGCGGCAGGTCATGGCGGATCTCCCGCCGGGGTGCGAACCGATCAGCGGCAGCAGCTTGCGCATGGTCCCCTCCGGAATTTCGTGTCCGTGCAGGTGAGGACGGTATGGGCGCCAATGCGACGGGGGGCGACCGCATGGTGAACGGGCAGTGAACCACGACCGTGAGAACAGTTGCGCACTTCAACCATCCTTACGGTCCGGATCCGCCCGGGCACGTTCCGCCGACCCGGACGGCGCGGGGCGCACGCCGCCCGCCCAGGGGCCCGGACGGCGGATCGGAGGGCGCGTCCGACCCCGCCGCGCACCCCGCGGGGACGGCTCGTGCCCGCCGGAACACGGATCGGAACGGGGGTCCCGGAACGTTAGGATTTCCCCATGGCGGCCACTGGAACAGAGCAGCAGGGGGCGAAGGCGTTCTACGTCACGACCCCCATCTACTACGTCAACGACGCTCCGCACCTGGGCCACGCCTATACGACCGTCGCGGGCGACGTGCTCACGCGCTGGCACCGCCAGCGCGGCGAGAAGGTGTGGTTCCTCACCGGCACGGACGAGCACGGTCAGAAGATCATGCGCACCGCCGAGGCGAACGGGGTCTCCCCGCAGGAGTGGTGCGACAAGCTCGTGGAGGAGGCGTGGAAGCCCCTCTGGGAGCACCTGGACATCGCCAACGACGACTTCATCCGCACCACGCAGGAGCGGCACACCGCCCGCGTCCAGGAGTTCGTCCAGGACCTGTACGACAAGGGCGAGATCTACAAGGGCGAGTACGAGGGCCCGTACTGCGTGGGCTGCGAGGAGTACAAGAGCCCCGGCGACCTGCTGGACGGCGAGGGCGAGTACGCCGGCGAGAAGCTCTGCCCGATCCACAAGAAGCCCGTGGAGATGCTCAAGGAGGAGAACTACTTCTTCAAGCTCTCCGCGTACGGGCCGAAGCTCCTGGAGCACTACGAGAGGCACCCGGAGTTCATCCAGCCCGAGTCGGCGCGGAACGAGGTCGTGAACATCGTCCGCCAGGGCCTGGAGGACCTGTCGATCTCCCGCTCCACCTTCGACTGGGGCGTGAAGATCCCCTGGGACGACAAGCACGTCATCTACGTGTGGATCGACGCCCTGCTGAACTACGCCACCGCCGTCGGCTACGGCTCCGACCAGCGGAAGTTCGAGGAGACCTTCCCGGCCGACGTCCACCTGGTGGGCAAGGACATCCTCCGCTTCCACGCGGTGATCTGGCCCGCGATGCTGATGGCGCAGGGCCTGCCGCTGCCGGGCAAGGTGGCCGCCAACGGCTGGCTGCTGGTCGGCGGCGAGAAGATGAGCAAGTCCAACCTGACCGGCATCAAGCCGCAGGACCTCACCTCGCACTTCGGCGTCGACGCCTACCGCTGGTACTTCCTGCGCGCCATCGCCTTCGGCCAGGACGGCTCCTTCTCCTGGGAGGACTTCTCCGCCCGCTACACCAGCGAGCTGGCCAACGACTACGGCAACCTCGCCTCGCGCGTGGCGGCCATGGTCGGCAAGTACTTCGGCGGCACCCTGCCGGAGTCCACGGCGGACGGCGAGGCCGAGCAGGCGATCAAGGACGCCCTGGCCACGGCGGTCGCCGAGGCCGACCGGCGCATCGGCGACGAGCTGGACTTCGCGGGCGGCATCGCGGCGATCTTCGACTTCGTCAAGCTGGTCAACGGCTACCTCACCGAGCAGGAGCCGTGGAAGGTCGCCAAGGACTCCTCCGACGAGGCCCGGGCCCGTCTGGCGACGATCCTCTACACCGCCGCCGAGTCGCTGCGCGCCTGCGCGGTGCTGCTCAACCCGGTGATGCCGCGCACCTCCCGGCTCCTGTGGGACTCCCTCGGCGCGGAGGCGTCGCTGGGCGCCCTCGCCGACCAGCGCGTCCAGGACGCCGGCCGCTGGGGCCGGCTCCCGGCGGGCTCCACGGTGACCAAGGGCGAGGTGCTCTTCCCGCGCCTGGAGGAGCCGAAGAGCGCGTAAGGCGCGCCGCACGCCCCTCACGCG
>NZ_BAAASZ010000052.1:0-215313 GCF_039533145.1 Streptomyces macrosporus | reverse complement strand
ACGGTCGGGGGCCGTCGCGCGTCAGACGGCGTGGAGCCGGGCGAGCGTCCGCTCCAGCTCCTCCCGCAGGACGCGCCCGGCCTCCTCGGCGTCCCCCCGCACGACGGCGTCCACGAGGGCGGCGTGGGAGTCGTCCCCGTGGTTCGGGTCGTCGGAGCGCAGGCGGAGGAGGTCCAGCAGGTCGATCAGCCCTTGGCGCAGCAGGGGCGCGAACTCGGTGAACAGCCGGGTGAGCACGGGGTTGTGCGCCGCGTCGACCACGGCCGCGTGGAGAGCGATGTCGGCGTCGACGAACCCGGCGTTGTCGCCGTCCGCGGCCGCGCGGCGCCGGTCCAGGGCCGCGCGCACGGCGGCGACGTCCTCCTCGGTGCGGCGCCGCGCGGCCAGTTGCGCGGCCTCGACCTCCAGGAGCATCCGGACCTCGTAGACGTCGGTGACGGCCGCCCGACGGAGCTGGTCGGCCAGGTCCTCCCGGGGCCCGGTGGCGACGACGAAGACGCCGGCGCCCTGACGCGCCCGCACGAGCCCGGCGCCGGCGAGCGCGCGGAGCGCCTCGCGGACCGTCGACCGTCCCACGCCGAGGGCCTTGGCCAGGGACGTCTCGCCGGGGAGCTTCGTCCCGACGGGCCAGCGGCCCTCGGTGATCTGCTCGCGCAGCCGCTCGGCCGCCTGCTCGACCAGCGGCGTCGGCCGCAGGGCCTCCAAGGACATCCGGCCTTCCCCCTTCCCCGAACTCCTCAGGTTGTCCGAGGAGTTGTTTCCGGTTACCGTACCCGACGTGTCACAGCGCGTGCTCCTCGTCCTCGGTCGCCGCCGCGGGGCCTGACACGACCGGCTCCCCGCGACGGGTGCCGCGCCGCGCCGGTCACCGTACGGCCGAGTGAAAGAGGTCCGTTCCATGGCTCCGCCCTCCCCGACCGCGGCGTCCCCCGCCCCGCGCACCCCGTCCGGCGACCTCCCGCCGGCCGCCGCCCCCCGCGAGGGGAGCCCGCCCGTGACCACGGCACCGGTGCTCCGCGTGGACGGCGTGGACCTCGTCCGCGACGGCTCCCCGATCCTGTCCGAGATCTCGCTGACGGTGCGGTCCGGGGAGCACTGGGCGCTGCTCGGCCCCAACGGCGCGGGCAAGAGCACCCTGCTCGGCCTCCTGGGCGCGCTCACCCACCCCACCTGCGGCACGGTCGAGGTCCTGGGCCACCGGCTGGGCCGGGTCGACCTGCGCGAACTGCGCTCCCACGTCGGGCACGTGGACCCGCGGCACCCCCTGCGCACCCCGCTGAAGGTCCGGGACGTGGTGCTGACCGGGCTGACCAACACCGTCGAGCGGGTCCCCCGGTGGCACCCGACGCCGGAGCAGACCGCCGAGGCCGACCGCCTCGTCGACCTGCTCGGCCTCGGCCACCGCCGCGAGGCACGGTGGCCGACCCTCTCCCAGGGCGAGAGGGGCCGCGCGCTGATCGCGCGGGCGCTCATGCCCAGACCGCGGCTGCTGCTGCTCGACGAGCCCGCGACCGGCCTGGACGTCGCCGGCCGCGAACAGCTCGTCGATCGGCTCGACACGCTCCACCGCGCCCACCCGGAACTGGCGTCGGTCCTGGTCACCCACCACCTGGAGGAACTCCCGCCCGGCACGACGCACGCGCTGCTGCTGCGCGAGGGGCGGTGCCTGGCCTCCGGCCCGGTCGACGAGGTACTCACCGACGACCGGATCGGCACGTGCTTCGACCACCCGCTCCGCCTCACCCGTCTCGACGGCCGGTGGAGCGTGCGGACCGACCGCGCGTCCGGGGCGGGGCTTTCCCGAGAGGCCGTGTGACCGGGCCTCAGCCCTTCGGCTGGGTGAAGCGGATGCGGTTGCCGAAGGGGTCGCGGAGGCCGCAGTCGATCCCGTAGGGGCGCTCGGTGGGCTCCTCGGTGAACTCGACGCCCCGGTCCAGCAGCGTCTTGTACGTCGTGTGGCAGTCGTCCGTGGTGAGGATGAGCCAGCCGCCCATCGCGCCCTTGGTCACCAACTCGCGGACCTGCCGCGCCGTCTCCTCGGACATCGCCGGAGTGCCCGGCTTCTCCAGCAGGATCTGGCGGTCCGGCCGGCCGGGGACGCTGACGGTCAGCCAGCGCATGAAGCCCATGTCGACGTCGGCGACCACCTCCAGACCGAGCTTGCCGACGTAGAAGTCGAGGGCCTCGTCCTGGTCGAGGACGTATATCGCCGAATGCGTGATCGCGGTGAACATGCGCGCCACGCTACGGGGTGGGGCGGACGGAAACTTGTCCAAAACTGCTCGATCGAAGGGCGGTACGGTCAGGCGCTCGGCCGGGTCCACGCCATCGTGAAGCACGTCGGCACGCCCGCGGACGCCGCTTCCCTCCGGTACGTCCTCGGCGACCGGCCGACGATGTCGCGGAACGTGCGGCTGAAGGTTCCCGGGCTGCCGAAGCCGACGTCGAAGCAGATGTCCGTCACGCTGCGGTCGGTCTCCCGCAGCAGGAACATCGCACGCTCGACACGGCGGCGCTGCAGGTAGCGGTGCGGCGTCTCGCCGAACACGGCCCGGAAGGTGCGCGTGAAGTGCGCCTCCGACACGTGGACGATCCGGGCCAGGGCCGGGACGTCCAGCGGCTGCGCGTAGGCGCGGTCCATCGCGTCCCGCGCCCGGAGCATACGGCGGTTGGTCTCTTCTGCGGCGCGGCTCACGGCGCCATCACACCACGGTTCCCCGCCGTCCGCGTCCGTTCCTCCTCACCCGTCGGCGTCCGGGAACGGGCTCACCGCCCTTCCCCGCCCGCACCGGTACCGGACTCCGTGTCGGACCCGGCTGGTACCTCCGGGGGAACGCAGGGGCACGGCACCGCCGGCGGGGGGAAGGAGGCGCGCGGCCGTGATCGTCGAGTCCAGCGGGAACCCGCCGCACGACGACGCGCAGGCCCCGATCCACGAAACGGCACCGGCGGAACACGTCCCGGCTCCGGGACGTCGAGGACGGCCTGGACGACCTCGTACGTCTCGTCGGCGAACCGGGACCGGCGAGCATCGCCGTGCCTCCTCTGGGCTGCGGCCACGGGGGGTTGCCCTGGCCCCGGGTGTGTTCGCCGATCGTCGAGAAGCCCGGGGCGCTGCCCGTCGAGGTCACGCTGTACGGCATGGGCGCTCCTGCTCCCGACGACGCGTCCACGCGCACCCGACGCTCCCGAGAGGACCGCCGAGGGGGTCCGCTTCCCGACGGCCCCGTCCCCGGAACGTAGGGCCGACGGCCGATGCGCCACGGACCACCGCGTCCCTACGCTTCCGGACGCAACCGCCACCTCCGGAGGGAAGCCCGTGCCCGTCGACGGCCGCAGTCACATCCGTATCGCCCGCCCGTCCCGCGACCTCGCGGCGGCGGAACGCTTCTGGAGGGACGGGCTGGGGCTGAGCGTGCTGTACCGGGCCGAGGGCGGCGAACGCCCCGGCGAGCACGACCTGTTGATGCTGGGGTGGCCGGACGCCTCCTGGCACCTGGAGCTCGTCCACGACCGGGCCCACCCGGTCGAGCCGCGTCCCACCGAGGAGGACCTGCTGGTGGTCTACCTCGACGGTCCCGTGCCCGAGGAGGCGGTGGCGCGGCTGGAGGAGCACGGCGGCCGGCGCGTGGCGTCCCCGAACCCGTACTGGAACGCGTGGGGCGTCACCGTCGAGGACCCGGACGGCTACCGGCTGGTGCTGTGCCGGCGCGGGTGGTCCGGCTCCTGAGTGGCCCGGGGCCCGGGAAACCCCGTTGCGCGCGGGCCGCCGGTCGCCGACGATCTCCCCCATGCACCACACGGGGGAGCGATCGTGAGCGCACGGCTGCGCGGCATCGCGAAGCAGACCGAGGAGATCGTCGAACGGGGCCGGTACACGGCGCCCGGGGGCCGGGAGGTGTCCATCGCCGCGGCCGTCGCCGCCGCGATGGAGGGAACCGGGCTGTTCGGGCCCGAGCCGGTGCCGGTGCCGGAACCCCCGGCGCGGAACTCCGCGCCCACCGTCGTCGAGGTGACCGGGGAGAGCAGCCTGGAGGCCGCCCGCAGGCTCGTCGCGGACGGTCCGGGCCCGGTGGCGGTCCTCGACTTCGCCTCCGCGCGCAACCCGGGCGGCGGCTACCTCAACGGGGCGCAGGCGCAGGAGGAGGCGCTGTGCCGAGCCTCCGCGCTCTACGCCTGCCTGCTGCGCGCCCCCGAGTACTACGAGCACCACCGGGCGGAGCGCAGCGCCTTCTACAGCGACCGGGTCATCCACGCGCCGGGCGTGCCGGTGTTCCGCGACGACCGCGGGGCACTGCTCGACGAGCCGTTCGAGGTCGGTTTCCTCGTCTCGCCCGCGCCCAACGCCGGCGTCATCGGGAACCGCGCCCCCGAGGAGGCCGGCCGCATCCCGGGCGCGCTGCGCACGCGCGCCGAGCGGGTCCTCGAAGTGGCCGCGGCGCACGACTACCGAGCGCTCGTGCTGGGCGCGTGGGGCTGCGGCGTGTTCCGGAACGACCCGGCGGTCGTCGCCGACGCGTTCCGCACCCACCTGGCGGCCGGCGGCCGGTTCGCCGACCGGTTCGCGCACGTCGTCTTCGCCGTCCTCGACCGCCGCGCCGACTCGCCGACGCGGGCCGCCTTCCACCGGGCCTTCGCCGATCTCGCCCGGCCCTGACCCGCCCCGGCGGAAAGAGGAGTACGTCCGCGCCGAGGAGCGCCGGGCGGGCTACCGGCACGTCCACTCGCCCGTGCTCGGGAAACGGGAGCTGTACGAGATCTCCGGGCACTGGTCCCTCTACGGCGAGGACATGTTCCCCCCGATGAACCTCGGCGGGGAGCAGGTCGTCCTGCGGCCGAGCCTGTGTCCCCACCACGCGCTGATCTACCGCTCCCGTTCCCGCAGCCACCGCGAACTCCCGCTGCGCCTGGCCGAGTTGGGCGGCATGTACCGCTCCGAGCTCTCGGGCGTGCTGGGTGGGCTGACCCGCGTGCGGGCGATCCACCTCAACGACGCGCACGTCTTCTGCACCCTCGACCAGGCCGTCGGCGAGGCGAGCGCCGCCCTGGACCTGATCCGCCGGGCGTACCGGGTGCTCGGCATCCGCCCCGTCCGCCACCGGCTCTCGCTCCCCGGTCCCGGCGGGAAGTACGTCGACGCCCCGGAGATGTGGCGGCGGGCCACCGCGCTGCTGACCGACGTCCTCGACCGCTCCGGCCTGGCGTACGAGGCCGTCGAGGGCGAGGCGGCGTTCTACGGCCCCAGGATCGACGTCCAGGTCGCCGACAGCGCCGGACGGGAGTCCACCCTGTCCACCGTCCAGATCGACTTCCACCAGCCCGAACGGTTCGACCTGCGCTACATCGGCCCGGACGGCGCCGAACACCGGCCGGTCATGGTCCACCGGAGCGTCATCGGCAGTGTGGAGAGGGTCGTCGCGCACCTCGTCGAACTGTACGGCGGCGCCTTCCCGGCCTGGTTCGCCCCCGTCCAACTGGTGGTCCTCCCCGTCTCCGAGGCCGAACTGCCCCACGCCGAGGAGTTCGTGCGGCAGTGCGTCGACCGGGGGCTGCGCGCCGAGGTCGCGGGGCCGGAGCGGGGGAGCCTGGGCGCACGTGTCCGGGCCGCCCGGCTCGTCCCCTACCAGGCGGTGATCGGCGCCAGGGAGGCCGCCGACGGCCGGGTGGCCCTGCGCCTGCGCGACGGGCGCCGCCTCGACCCGCTGCCCGCCGACGACGTCCTGACCCGTGTCGGCGCCCTCGTCGCCGCCCACTCCATCGCTCTGTGGGACGGTGCGCCCGAGCCTCGGAGATGACCTCTGGGCATTCGACGCCCTTTGAGACTGCCCGGAGAAACTCTCGTGCAAAGAAAGGAATTCTCCGCCGAAAGTCTCACTGGGAAGTTCAATGAAACAATTGAACCCGCGAGCCGGCGAGCGCATCGACCACATCCGGGAGCGGAGGCTCTGAATGAAGTTCCTTCTCGAAGTCGACCTC
Source organism: Streptomyces macrosporus (assembly GCF_039533145.1). Lineage (NCBI taxonomy): Bacteria > Bacillati > Actinomycetota > Actinomycetes > Kitasatosporales > Streptomycetaceae > Streptomyces > Streptomyces macrosporus. The sequence continues at coordinate 209,337 of NZ_BAAASZ010000052.1, read as the reverse complement.
GACGGCATGGAGCCCGGTGAGGACACCGTCCGTGAGCTGGGGCGGATCCTGCGCTACTGGGGCGGGAACCTCCACCACTACGACCTGAAGCCCGGCGACGGCTCGGACGTCTACGACTCCGCCTACCGCGAGGTCGGCCGGTGGAGCGTCACCGGAGACGCCGGGGCCTGAGCGGGCGGGCGCGACCGTGGGGACCGGGCCCGTGTGCGGCGGGCCGGTCCCGGGTCGGTTCCGGCACCTTCGGCCGGGACTTCCGCTCGGCCTCGACGTTCGCCGCCCTCCGAGCCGCCGATGTCACGGGGGCGGACCGGCCGGGGCGACCGGGTCAGTCGGGGATGCGGGCGGTGTCGAGGTCGGCGAGGATCGCCGCCACCGTCTCCTCGGGGGTCTGGTCGGAGTTGTCCAGCCACAGGCCGACGCGCGGGGTCTCCTCGCGCAGGACGCGGTCGAGCTCCTCCACCGTCCACATGCCGTAGCCCGTCTTCTCCCGCTCCTCCTCCCGGACCACCACCGTCTCGGGGCGCGGCGCGAGCACGACCACGTACAGCGGGCGCGTACGCACCGTCCCGACGTACTCGGCCAGGTCCTTGCCGAGGAGGACGTCCTGGACGACGGCGGTCCACCCGGCCTCCGCGTAGATGTCGGCCACGGTGGCGGACAGGCGGTGGCGCAGGCGGAGCTGGACGACGGCCTCGGGGGTCTCGTCGGGCTGGGGCAGCAGTTCCTCCCTGCCGGAGACGATCATCCGGCGGAACATGTCGCCCCGCACGTGCACGGTGCGTGGCAGGTGCTCGGCCAGTTCCTGGGCGACGGTGGTCTTTCCCGAGGCCATCACCCCGGTGACGACCACCACGGCGGACCCCAGGGCGAACTCCAGGGACGACCCCATGGGTGTGCACCTCCCGGTGAGGGTGTCCCGTCGATCGGCGGCACCCTCTGTCAGGGTGACACGGCCGGCGAACGGAACGCGACGATCCGCCGTCCGCCGGGCGGGACGGCGGTGGCGCTTTCCGTCCCCTCCCGTTCCTGTGCCGGCGAAGGCTGGGCATACGGATTCCGGCAGGACTTTCGATTTCCGTCGGGATCTCTCGGGGAAGGCGCCATGGACACCGGCCACGACCAGGCAGGAAGACGCACGGAGAACCGCAAGCTGCGGCTGCGCAGGCGGCTGGAGCGGTTGATCGGGATCGCGGCGACCGAGGGCAACGCCCTGGTTCCGCTGCGCAACGGCGACGAGATCTTCCCGGCGATGCTGGAGAGCATCCGGTCCGCCGAGCACACCGTCGACATGATGACGTTCGTGTACTGGCGCGGCGCGATCGCCCGGGAGTTCGCCGACGCGCTCGCCGACCGCGCCCGCGCGGGCGTCCGGGTGCGGCTGCTGCTGGACGGCTTCGGGTGCCGGCTGATCGAGCGGGACCTGCTGGAACTGATGGACCGGGCCGGGGTGCAGGTGGTCTGGTTCCGCAAGCCGATGTGGCTCTCGCCGCTGAAGCAGAACCACCGCTGCCACCGCAAGGTGCTGGTCGTGGACGAGAAGGTGGCCTACACCGGCGGGGTGGGGATAGCCGAGGAGTGGTGCGGCGACGCCCGCGACGAGCACGAGTGGCGCGACACCCACGTCCAGGTGCGCGGCCCGGCCGTGGACGGCATCGCCGCCGCCTTCGCGCAGAACTGGGCCGAGTGCGCGCCCGTCCTCTTCGACGAGCGGGACCGCTTCACCGAGCACGAGCCGCGGGGCGACGCGGTGGTGCAGGTGGTGCGCGGCTCGGCCAGCTTCGGCTGGCAGGACATGCAGACGCTGCTGCGGGTGGTGCTGGAGAGCGCGCAGGAGCGGGTGCGGTTGGCCACCGCGTACTTCGCGCCCGACCCGTACTTCGTGGAGCTGCTGTGCGCCACCGCGCGACGCGGGGTGGCGGTGGACGTCCTGCTGCCGGGCCGGTACACCGACCAGCGGGTGTGCCAACTCGCCGGGCAGCGGTACTACGAGCGGCTCACCGCGTGCGGGGTGCGGATCTGGGAGTACCGGCCGACGATGATGCACGCCAAGATCGTGACGGTCGACGGGGTCGCCGCGCTGGTGGGCTCCACCAACCTCAACCGGCGCTCGCTCGACCACGACGAGGAGGTCATGCTCGCCGTCCTGGACGAGGACTTCACCGCGACGCTGGACGGACACTTCGAGGAGGACCTGACCAGGAGCGTCCGGATCGAGGGCCGGCGGTGGCGGAGGCGGCCGGTCCTGCAACGGGTCCGGGAGGCCGCCACCGTGCCGGTCCGCCGCTTCCTGTGAGGGGTGCCCGGTGGAACACGTCCGGTGGGACGCCCGGACGCGGTGGGGGGCGGGAACCGGTCACGGTTCCCGCCCCCCACCGAGCGTCGCGGCTACTTCGCCTGCGGAGGCTTCCGCACCGAGATGTGGAGCTCCTTCAGGCGGGCCTCGTCGACCTCGCTCGGGGCGCCCATCAGCAGGTCCTGGGCGTTGCCGTTGAGCGGGAAGGCGATGGTCTCGCGGATGTTGGGCTCGTCGGCCAGCAGCATCACGATGCGGTCCACGCCCGGGGCGATGCCGCCGTGCGGCGGGGCGCCGTAGTGGAAGGCGCGGAGCATGCCGCCGAACTCGCGCTCCACCTCCTCGCGGCTGTACCCGGCGATCTCGAACGCCTTGTACATGATCTCCGGCTCGTGGTTCCGGATCGCGCCCGAGGACAGCTCGACGCCGTTGCAGACGATGTCGTACTGCCAGGCCAGGACGTCCAGCGGGTCCTTGGTCTCCAGCGCCTCCAGGCCGCCCTGCGGCATGGAGAACGGGTTGTGGGAGAACTCGATCGCGCCGGTGTCCTCATTCCGCTCGAACATCGGGAAGTCGACGATCCAGCAGAAGCGGAAGACGTTCTCCTCGAAGTGGCCGGTGCGGCGCGCGGCCTCGACGCGGACCGCGCCCATGATCTTGGAGACCTCGTCGAACTCGCCCGCGCCGAAGAAGATCGCCGTGCCCGGCTTGGCGTCTAGCTTGGACAGCAGCGCGGAGACGTCGTCCTCGGTGAGGAACTTGGCGATCGGGCCGGTCAGCTTGGACTCGTCGCCGACGCGGACCCAGGCCAGGCCCTTGGCGCCCTGCTCGACGGCGAACTCGCCCATCTGGTCGAAGAACTTGCGCGGCTGGTCGGCGGTGTCGGGGACGGCCAGGGCGCGGACGTGCTTGCCGGCGAACGCCTTGAAGTCCGAGCCGGCGAAGACCTCGGAGACGTCGACCAGTTCCAGCTTGACCCGCAGATCCGGCTTGTCGGTGCCGTACTTCAGCATCGCCTCGCGGAACGGGATGCGCGGGAAGGGCGAGGTGACGTGGCGACCGCCGCCGTACTCCTCGAAGACCTCGGTCATCACCTTCTCGATGACGCCGAAGACGTCCTCCTGCTCCACGAAGCTCATCTCGACGTCGAGCTGGTAGAACTCGCCCGGCGAGCGGTCGGCGCGGGCGTCCTCGTCGCGGAAGCAGGGCGCGATCTGGAAGTAGCGGTCGAAGCCCGCGATCATCAGCAGCTGCTTGAACTGCTGCGGGGCCTGCGGCAGCGCGTAGAACTTGCCCGGGTGCAGCCGGGAGGGCACCAGGAAGTCGCGGGCGCCCTCGGGGGAGGTGGCCGACAGGATCGGGGTGGCCAGCTCGTTGAAGCCGAGCGCGGTCATCTTCTGGCGCAGGGTCGCGATGACCGCCGAGCGCAGCATGATGTTGCGGTGCATCCGCTCGCGGCGCAGGTCGAGGAAGCGGTACTCCAGGCGCCGCTCCTCGTTGACGCCGTCCTCGGTGTTGATCGTGAAGGGCAGCGGGTCGGCGCCGCCCAGCACCTCCACCTCGGCGACCTCGATCTCGATCTCGCCGGTGGGCAGCTCGGGGTTGACGTTCTCCTCGCCGCGGGCGACGACCTGGCCGTCGACGCGGACGACGGACTCCTTGGAGATCGAGCTCAGGGCCTCGTACGGCGCGGTGTCCGGGCGGACGACGAGCTGGACGATGCCGTAGTGGTCCCGGAGATCGATGAAGAGGATGCCGCCCAGGTTCCGCCGATTGTGCAGCCAGCCGGAGAGGCGGACGTCCTTGCCGATGTCCGCCGTACGGAGCTCGCCGCAGGTGTGGGACCGGTACCGATGCATCATTCGTCCAAGTCGTCAGGTTGTCGGGTCGTTGGTCGGGCGGCTGCCGGGACACCGGCCGGGTGTGTCGCCGGGCCCGTCCGGGTCGCCTCGGGGAACGTGGCGCACGAGCCCCGAAGCGCGGACACACACGCCTCAGACTACCGCCCGGCCCTCCTCTGTCGGGTGCCCCCCGCGATATCCACATAAAGTGGAAAAGTGCGCATCGAGGACATGCTGGCGGCCACCAGGACCGGTCTGTGGCGTTGGGACAACGACACGGGTCTGAGCACCCTGGACGCCACCGCCGCCCGGCTGCTGGGGCTGCCGCCCGAGCCGACCACCCTCCGCGAGGACGACCTGCGCATCCGCTTCCACCCCATCGACTACGCCGAGCTGCACAACATCTCCGCCCTGGTGGCCACCGAGGGCACCATCGCCCAGGTGCTGATGCGGGTCGTGGCGGAGGACGGCTCGGTCGTGCGGTACGTGCGCATCCGGATGGCCCCCGCCGACCAGTCCGTGGAGCCGGAACCGGACCTGAGGGGCCTGGTGCTGTACGGCCTGATCGCCGAGGCGTCCCGGCCCGTCCGGGAACACCCCGAACTCTCGCCGGAGGAGGCCGAAGCCGCCCCCCTCGAACCCCCGGAGCCCGCCGGGGAGACCCCCACCGTGCGGTCCCCCGGCGCGCAGACGCCGATCAGCGAAGACCTGCGGCGGTCCCGCGAGACGTTCCTGATGGAGGCGGGCATGGCGCTGGCCGCGGCCCAGACCACGACCGAGGTGCTGCGGGTCGCCGGAGAGCTGTCGATGCCCGGCTTCTCCCCCTCCGACCTGGCCGTCTTCGGGGTGAGGGGCGACCGGCTGGTCCCCATCGGCGCCTACGGGCCGCACTCCGGGGCGGAGCGGCTGTTCCAGGACATCCCGATGGACAGCGAGTATCCGGCCGCCGTGGTGGCCCGCACGGGCCGGGCCGTCTACCTGTCCTCCCCCGACGAGTACCGCCGCCGGTTCGCCGCGGCGTGGTCCTTCATCGAGACCTACGGCAACCGCGCCTGGGCCTACCTGCCGCTGATGGTGGGAGGGCGGTCGATCGGCTCCTGGCTGGTCGCGTTCCGGGAGCCGGTCGCCTTCACCCCGGACGAGCGGTACGTCCTGACCACGGTGGCGCGGATGCTCGCGCAGTCGCTGTCGCGGGTGTACGTCCAGGAGTCCAAGCGGGAGCTGGCGGACAGCCTCCAGCGCACCATGCGCACCGGCCGTCGGCCGACCGTCCCGGGCATGAGGCTGGCCGGCCGGTACATGCCGGTCGGCGGCGGTCTCCAGGTGGGCGGCGACTGGTACGACGTGATCGCGCTGCCGTCCGGGCGCACGGCCCTGGTCATCGGCGACGTGCAGGGGCACGACGTACGGGCCGCGGGGATCATGACGCAGTTGCGGATCGCGCTGCGGGCCTACGCCTCCGAGGGGCACCGGCCCGACGCGGTGCTCTCCCGCACGAGCCGCTTCCTGTCGGAGCTGCTGGAGGACGACGGGGCGTACCTGTCCGAGGAGGAGACGAAGGACGTCGAGGACGACCACCGCTTCGCCACCTGCCTGTACGTGGAGGTCGACCCGGCCACGGGCACGCTCGACATCGCGCGGGCGGGCCACCCCGATCCCGTCGTCCGCCTGACCGACGGCACGGTGCTGACCCCGTCGGTGGCGCCCGGGCCGCCGCTGGGCGTCGACGCGGACACGGACTACCCGGTCACCCGTCTGGTGCTGGAGCGGGGCCAGACGCTGCTGCTGTGCACCGACGGGCTGGTCGAGGCGGGCGGCCTGGACTACGAGACCGGCTGGGAGCGGCTGCTGAGGGCGCTGGCGTCCTACTCCGAGAGCTCGCTGGAGGCGCTCGCCGACGCGTTGATCCGCACCATGCACGGACCGCCGAAGCGCCACATGACCGGCACCGGCGTCGGGCGCCGGCCCGGCGTGCACGAGGACGACATCGCGCTGCTGCTGCTGGGCCGCGACGGAGCCACCGCGCCGCCGCGCTGGCGCGCGCCCAGCCGCCGCGTCGTCATACCCGTGGGCCAGGACGAGCCGGCCCGGATCGCCGACGCCCGCCACCAGTTGCGCGAGCTGCTGTACGACTGGGCGGTCGAGGACCAGGTGGAGGGTGCCGTCCTGCTGCTGTCGGAGCTGCTGACCAACGCCCTGGTCCACACGGACGGGGACGCCACCGTGGTCGCCGAGCTGACCGGCGAGCACGGCTCGCGCCGGCTGCGCGTGGAGGTCGCCGACCGCAGCGACGAGCTGCCCCACCGCCGCAACCCCGGCGAGCTGGCCTCCCGCGGCCGGGGCCTGCTGCTGATGGAGATGGTGGCGCACGCCTGGGGCGTGGAGCCCAGGGGCGAGGGCAAGAGCATCTGGTTCGAGATCCACGAGGGCGCGGAGTCGCCCGTGGACGCCTGACCCCGCCCCGGGCGGGGCGGGGGCGCGTCCTGGGGCGCGGGCCCTCAGAGGTGGTCGGCCGGGACGCGGCCCAGCCGGCCCGCCTTGAAGTCCTCGAACGCCTGGACCAGCTCGGCGTGGCTGTTCATCACGAACGGCCCGTAGTGGGCCATCGGCTCCCGGATGGGGCGGCCGCCCAGCAGGATGACCTCCAGCCGCGGGGTGTGGGAGTCCTGGGACCGGTCGGCGCCCAGGGTCAGCGTCCCTCCCCCGGCCTCCGGCGCGGAGGAGCCCGGGCCGAAGACCGCCGCCTGGCCCAGTGCGATCGGGCGGCGCTCGGCGCCGACCGTGCCGCGGCCGGCCAGGACGTAGGCGAGGGCGTTGAAGTCCTCGCGCCAGGGGAGCGTGACCTCGGCCCCGGGGCTGACCGTGACGTGGATCATGGTGATCGGGGTGTGGGTGACGCCCGGACCGGAGTGGCCCGCGAGGTCGCCGGCGATCAGCCTCAGCAGCGCGCCGCCGTCGGCGGAGCTGAGGAGCTTCACCCGGCCGCCGCCGATGTCCTGGTAGCGGGGGGTGGTCATCTTGTCCTTGGCCGGCAGGTTCACCCAGAGCTGGACGCCGTGGAAGAGGCCGCCGTTGACGACCAGCTCCTCCGGCGGCGTCTCGATGTGGAGCAGGCCGGCTCCGGCCGTCATCCACTGGGTGTCGCCGTCGTTGATCACGCCGCCGCCGCCCGCGGAGTCCCGGTGGACGAAGCTGCCGTCGATCAGGTAGGTGACGGTCTCGAAGCCCCGGTGGGGGTGCCACGGGGTGCCCTTGGGCTCCCCGGGCGCGTAGTCCACCTCGCCCATGTGATCCATCATGATGAACGGGTCGAGGTGCCGGTAGTCGATGCCCGCGAAGGCGCGGCGCACGGGGAAGCCCTCCCCCTCGAAGCCGCTGGGGGCGGTGGTCACCGCGAGCACGGGCCGGGGTCTGGCCTCCTCGCCGGGTACGGGGACGCGCGGCAGGGCGAGCGGGTTCTCGACGGTGATCGCGGGCATGGGGACCTCCTCGGCGGGGTGGGAGATCCATAGTAGTTAAACGTTCAACATTTAACCAGGGCGTCTGTGCCGTACCCGCGCGCTCCGGCGCGCGCCCCGGTGGAAGATCAGCCGTACATCCGGCGCATCGCGAAGTCGACCATCTCCTCCACCGCCTTGGCGTCGAAGACGATCCGGTGGTCGCCCTCCATGTCCAGCACGAAGCCGTAGCCCGAGGGCAGCAGGTCGAGCACCTCGGCTCCGGTGATCACGAAGTACTTCGAGTCCTTGCCCGCGTACGCGCGCAGCTCCTTGAGGGTGGTGAACATCGGGATCACCGGCTGCTGGGTGTTGTGTAGGGCCAGGAAGCCGGGGGTGTCGCCGCGCGGGCAGTACACCTTGGACGTGGCGAAGATCGCCTGGAAGTCCTCGGCGGACATCGCGCCCGTGGTGAAGGCCCGTACGGCCTCGGCGAGGGACGGCGGCGACGGCTCCGGATAGAGCGGCTGCTGCTGGCCGTAGGCGGGCGGCGGCTGCTGGGAGGCGTAGTGCTGCTGTCCGGCGTGCGCGCCGTGCCCGGGGTGTCCGCCGTGTCCGGGGTGGCCGGTGTGACCGGCGTGCCGGCCCGCGTTTCCGGTCTGGTCGTAGCCGTACATGGACGCAAGGGTATCGACTCCCGAGCCGCCTCCACCCCCGGCGGGAGCGCCTTCCGGCCGGGTCCGGCAACGGGGTCGGGACCGGGTTCCGGGTCGCATTCCGGGCCGGGTTCGGAAACGGTCCCGATCGGGATCGGACCGGTCCGTCCCGGAGGCTCCTCGGAGGGTTCGGTCACAGTCGGGCGGATCGGGGTTGATTCTTATTACCGACGGGTAGCATGATGACAGCTACTTACTGGTACGCGTATGTGAGGACCCTCCTCCCTATCCACTACGGAGCCGTCGCCATGGGGCACTACAAGTCGAATCTCCGCGACATCGAGTTCAACCTCTTCGAGGTCCTCGGCCGCGACACGGTGTACGGCACCGGCCCGTTCGCGGAGATGGACGTCGAGACCGCCAAGAGCGTTCTGTCCGAGATCGCGCGTCTGGCCGAGAACGAGCTGGCCGCCTCCTTCGAGGACGCCGACCGCAACCCGCCGGTGTTCGACCCGGAGACCAACACCGCACCGGTCCCGGCGTCCTTCAAGAAGAGCTACCAGGCGTACATGGACGCCGAGTGGTGGCGGCTGGGCATCCCGGAGGAGATCGGCGGCACCACCGTCCCGCGCTCCCTGCTGTGGGCCTTCGCCGAGACGATCCTCGGCTCCAACCCCGCCGTCTGGATGTACGCGTCCGGCCCCGCCTTCGCCGGTGTCCTGTACGACGAGGGCACCGAGGAGCAGAAGAAGATAGCCAAGCTCATGGCGGACAAGCAGTGGGGCTCCACCATGGTCCTCACCGAGCCCGACGCGGGCTCCGACGTGGGCGCGGGCCGCACCAAGGCCGTCAAGCAGGAGGACGGCTCCTGGCACATCGAGGGCGTCAAGCGCTTCATCACCTCGGGCGAGCACGACATGTCCGAGAACATCGTCCACTTCGTCCTCGCCCGCCCCGAGGGCCACGGTCCGGGCACCAAGGGCCTGTCCCTGTTCATCGTCCCGAAGTACGACTTCGACTGGGACACCGGCGAGCTCGGCGAGCGCAACGGCGTCTACGCCACCAACGTCGAGCACAAGATGGGCCTGCGCGTCTCCAACACCTGCGAGATGACCTTCGGCGCCAACCACCCCGCCAAGGGCTGGCTGCTGGGCGAGAAGCACGACGGCATCCGCCAGATGTTCAAGATCATCGAGTTCGCGCGGATGATGGTCGGCACGAAGGCCATCGCCACCCTGTCCACCGGCTACCTCAACGCGCTGGAGTACGCCAAGCAGCGCGTCCAGGGCGCCGACTTGGCCCAGTTCACGGACAAGACCGCCCCGCGCGTCACCATCACCCACCACCCCGACGTGCGCCGCTCGCTGATGACGCAGAAGGCGTACGCCGAGGGCATGCGCTCCCTGGTGCTCTACACCGCCGCCGTGCAGGACGAGGTCCTGGCGAAGGAGGCCGCCGGCGAGGACGCCTCCGCCGCCAAGCGCCTGAACGACCTGCTGCTGCCGATCGTCAAGGGCTACGGCTCGGAGAAGTCCTACGAGCAGCTCGCGCAGTCCCTGCAGACCCTGGGCGGCTCCGGCTACCTGCAGGAGTACCCGATCGAGCAGTACATCCGGGACTCCAAGATCGACACCCTCTACGAGGGCACCACGGCCATCCAGGGCCAGGACTTCTTCTTCCGGAAGATCGTCCGCGACCAGGGCCAGGCCCTGACCGCGATGTCCGAGGAGATCAAGAAGTTCCTGGCCGAGGCCGCCGGCGGCGAGGAGCTGGCCGAGGCCCGCGACCTGCTCGCCAAGGCCGCCGGGGACCTGGAGGCGATCGTCGGCACCATGCTGACCGACCTGGCCGCCACCGAGAAGGACGTGAAGTCCATCTACAAGGTCGGCCTGAACACCACCCGCCTGCTGATGGCCGCCGGCGACGTCGTCGTCGGCTACCTGCTCCTCAAGGGCGCGGCCGTCGCCGTCGACAAGCTCCCCGGCGCCTCGGCCAAGGACAAGTCCTTCTACCAGGGCAAGATCGCGGCGGCGAAGTTCTTCGCGGCCAACGTCCTGCCGGGCCTGGCGGTCCAGCGGCAGATCGCCGAGGCCACCGACCTGTCGGTGATGGAGCTGCCCGAAGAGGCGTTCTGACGGCACGCGCCGACGGCGCTTCCGCACACGCCTGGGGTCCGCCCGCCGGTGACGGCGGGCGGGCTCCGCGGTGAGGGGGCCTCGTTCCCGGGTCAGGGGGGAACGGGGCCCCTCGCCGTTCCCGGCGTTCGTATGCTGGGACCCATGAGCAACCCCAGCCGTTTCGACCGTGGACACACCGACGACCTGGTGTCCTTCCTCAAGGCATCGCCCACCCCGTACCACGCGGTGGCGAACGCCGCCGAACGGCTGGAGAAGGCGGGCTTCCAGCAGGTGGCCGAGACCGACGCCTGGGAGGGCGGCAGCGGCGGGCGGTACGTGCTGCGCGGCGGCGCGATCATCGCCTGGTACGTCCCCGAGGGCGCCACGGCCGTCACCCCCTTCCGGATCGTCGGCGCCCACACCGACTCCCCGAACCTGCGCGTCAAGCCCATCCCGGACACCGGCTCGGTCGGCTGGCGGCAGATCGCCGTCGAGATCTACGGCGGCGCCCTGCTCAACACCTGGCTCGACCGCGACCTGGGCCTGGCCGGACGGCTGACGCTGCGCGACGGCTCCACCCACCTGGTGAACGTCGACCGTCCGCTGCTGCGCGTCCCCCAGCTCGCCATCCACCTGGACCGGCAGGCCAACGACGGGCTGAAGCTGGACCGGCAGCGCCACATGACGCCCGTGTGGGGCCTGGGCGAGCCGCACGAGGGCGACCTGATGGCCTTCCTCGCCGACGAGGCCGGGCTGCGGGCCGCGGACATCGCCGGCTGGGACCTGATGGTCCACAGCGTCGAGCCGCCCGCCCGCCTCGGCCGCGACCGCGAACTGCTCGCCGCGCCGCGGCTGGACAACCTGCTCTCCGTCCACGCCGCCACCGCCGCGCTGGTCGCCGTCGCCGAGCGGGACCGGGAGAACGGCGGCGGCCTGTCGTACATCCCGGTGCTGGCCGCCTTCGACCACGAGGAGAACGGCAGCCAGTCCGACACCGGCGCCGAGGGCCCGCTGCTGGGCAGGGTGCTGGAACGTTCCGTCCTCGCGCGCGGCGGCGGCCCGGAGGACCGCGCGCGGGCGTACGCGGGCAGCGTCTGCATGTCGTCGGACACCGGCCACGCCGTCCACCCCAACTACCCCGAGCGCCACGAGCCGGGCCACCACCCGCTGCCCAACGGCGGCCCGATCCTCAAGGTGAACGTCAACCAGCGCTACGCCACCGACGGCACCGGACGCGCGATCTTCGCCGCGGCCTGCGAGCGGGCCGAGGTGCCGTGGCAGTCGTTCGTCTCCAACAACGCCATGCCCTGCGGGACGACGATCGGTCCGATCACCGCCGCGCGCCACGGCATCACCACCGTGGACATCGGCGTGGCGATCCTGTCGATGCACTCGGCGCGGGAGCTGTGCGGCGCCGACGACCCCCACCTGCTGGCGAACACCCTGGTGGCCTTCCTGGAAGGCTGACCCGGAGGGCCGAGACGGGCCCCGCGCGGGCCTTCTGACGGGGCGTCCGGTCCGCCGCGTCCCCGGACGTCCCGAATGTCCGGGCCGTCTCGGGGTACCCGGCTGGTTGGACGAGCCCTCAACCAGCCGGACGGAGGCGGTTATCCATGGGCATGGCACTGACCATCGTGCTGATCGCGGTGGGCGCGATCCTGGCCTTCGCGGTGGACTGGGACATCTCCGGGGTCAACCTCGACCTGGTCGGCCTGATCCTGATGGCGGTCGGCTTCATCGGGCTGGCCTCGTACGTCAGCATCTTCAAGCGCCGCCGCGTACAGCCGCCGAGCCCGGCGGCACCGGTCGTGGAGGAGACCCACCGCCACGAGTGGCGCGCCTGACGCGCCGTCGACTCCCCCTCGCGGGCGAGGTGTCGACACGCGTGCGGCCCGGCCGTGGCAACGGCCGGGCCGCACGCGCGGGAACGCGCCCGCGTCACGCCTCCGCGGCGTCCCGGTCGTCCATCCCCGCCAGGACCAGCGGCAGCCGGGAGACCCCGTCCGGGGTGACGCGCACCGGAACGCCCCAGTCCTGCTGGTGGACGTGGCAGGCCGGGTACTCGACGTCCGGGTCGTCGTCGCAGGACGCGGCCATCGCCGAGACGTGCAGCACGCCCTCGGTGACGCCGTCGGCGAGCGTCAACTCCCGCGCCAGGTCGGTCCCCTGGCCCGCGCCGTCCGCCAGCAGCTCCGGCGGGGTGGCGCTGACCAGCAGCCGGGTGGAGGGGCCGTAGCGCTCGTCGAGCTTCTGGCCGGGCGGGGCCTGGAAGACCACGTCCAGCCGGAGCCGCCCGGGCGCCACCTCGGTCGCCTCGCGCCGCGTGCGGTGGGCCACCGACTCGACCCGCACGGCCTCCTCCGGCAGCCGCAGCCGGGTCAGCCGGTGGCGGGCGGACTCCACGACGAGGATGTCGTCGTCGAGGAGGACCGCCCCGGACGGCTCGCGCAGGTCCGTGGCGAGCGTGGTCACCTCGTCGGCGGCCGGGTCGTAGCGGCGCAGCGCGTGGTTGTAGGTGTCGCACACCGCCACCGAGCCGTCGGGCAGGACGGTGACGCCCAACGGGTGCTGGAACAGGGCCTGTTCGGCGGCCCCGTCACGGTGGCCGAAGTCGAACAGCCCGGTGCCGACGGCCGTGCGGACGGCGAAGCCACCGCCGTCGGCACCCTCCTCCGTACGGGCGTCGCGCTCGATCCAGCGCAGGGCGGAGGTCTCGGAGTCGGCCACCCACAGCCGGTCGCCGGCCGCCGCGAGCCCGGACGGCTGCGCGAACCACGCCCGGTCGGCCGGACCGTCGACCAGGCCCTCGTTGGTGGTGCCCGCCGCGACGGCCACGGTCCCGGTGGCCGGGTCGTACGTCCACAACTGGTGGATGCCGGCCATCGCGATCCACACCCGGTCCGCCCACCAGGCCACGTCCCACGGCGAGGAGAGGTCCACCTCGCGCGCCGGCCCGGAGGTCGCCGAGCCCTGCCACCACTGGCGGCCGGTGCCGGCGAGCGTGGTCACCTCGCCGCCGACCGGGTCGTAGCGCCGCAGCGCGTGGTTGACGGTGTCCGCGACCACCACCGAGCCGTCGGGCAGCAGCGCCAGGCCCTGCGGCTCGCTGAACCGCGCCTTCTCCGCCGGCCCGTCCGCCAGCCCCCGCTCCCCGGCGCCGACGCGCCGCACCACGGTCTCCCCGTCCGGCTCCAGCTCCACGAGCTGGTGCCGGGTGGTGTCGCTGACCAGCACGTTCCCCGAGGGCAGGACGAGCGCCTTGCCGGGGAAGCGCAGATCGGTCGGCTCCGGCTCCGGCGGCACGTACGGCCCGTCGCCGCGCCGCAGGGTGCCCTTGGCGCCGTGCTCGGCCTCCAGCTCCTCCACCAGCTTCTCGATGGCGTGGGCGTGGCCCTCGCCGGCGTGCTGGGCGACGACGTACCCCTCGGGGTCGACGACGACGAGCGTGGGCCAGGCACGCACCGCGTACTGCTTCCACGTCGCCAGCTCCGGGTCGTCCAGGACGGGGTGGTGCACCTCGTAGCGCTCGACGGCGTCGACGACGGCCTGGTGCTCGGCCTCGTGGACGAACTTCGGCGAGTGGACGCCGACGATCACCACGGTGTCGCGGTGCCGCTCCTCCAGCTCGCGCAGCTCGTCCAGGACGTGCAGACAGTTGATGCAGCAGAAGGTCCAGAAATCCAAGATCACGATGTGACCTCGGAGGTCCGCGAGCGTCAGCTCCTTGCCGCCGGTGTTGATCCAGGTGCGTCCGCGCAGCTCAGGGGCTCGAACGCGTGCTCGCTTGGTCATGCCCCCCATGGTGTCACGCCCGTGCGCGCCCCATCCCGCTGCCCGTTGTCGGCCCTGGACGGCACCGTGCCGCCGGTGGTGTGCGGGCCGCCGGTGGTGTGCGCCGGCCGGCGCGTGGCCGCGCCTGCCCGGCAACCGGGCGGGCGGGTCAGAGGTTCTTGGGGTCGAACGGGTCGTGTTCGGTGATCAGCTTGTCCAGCCGTGCCTTGTCCACCCGGCTGGTCATCTCCTGCATCTCCTGCCGGTCCCGGACGCACTTGGCCAGCGTGAAGGTGGAGGAGACCAGGAAGAGGACGCCGAGCGCCAGGAAACCGCGCTCCCAGGGGCCCATGGGCATGTAGGCGACACCGAGCGCCACGGCGAGCAGGGAGAGTCCGAAGGAGAGGACGGCCTGTACGAAGAACGCGGCCGTCATGGGCCGCTGTACCGGTGGTGTGGTCATGGTCACAGGGTGGCGCGGGTCCGGCGGGGCCACATGAGTACGGGTACTCAGACCTCGCCGGGCCCGTGCGCTGCGATGTCGACGTCGAAGGCGACGTCCAGGGCGTACCGCTCGCCGACGTAGCGGGACTCGGTGAGTTCCAGCGGGCGCCCGTCCTGGTCCAGGATCAGGCGCGCCTCGACGAGCAGGGGAGCGCCCGGGGCGACGGAGAGCAGCCCGGCCTCCTCCTCGCTCGCCGCGGCCGCCCTGATGGAGGAGTGGCCGCGGGTGGGGGTCCGGCCCAGGTCCACCAGGGTGCGGTGCAGGGAGGCGGTCGCGAGGTCGGCGTCCAGCAGGGCGGAGAGCTCGTCGGGGAAGACGGCCCGCTCCAGGGCGGTGGGGACGCCGTCGGCCAGCCGTACCCGGCCGATCTCCACCACGTGCGCCGGCGGCCCGCCCAGCAGCAGCCGGTTCGCCTCCTCCTCGGTGGCCGGGCGGCGCAGCGCGGAGACGAGGCGGGAGGAGGGCCGGCGCCCGCGGCGGCGCGTCTCCTCGCCGAACCCGACCAGGTTCTCCGCCCGGCGGTGGGTGGGGGGCTCGGCCACGAACGTCCCCCGCCCCGGGACCCGGTACACCAGCCCCTCCGCCACCAGCCGCTGCACGGCCGCCCGCGCGGTCATCCGGCTCACCCCGAACTCCGCGCACAGTTCGCTCTCCGAGGGGAGGGGGTCGTGGGGACGCCGCCCGGCGAGGCGGGCGCGGAGCGCCTGCTCGATCCGGTGGTACCTGGGGGCGAAGTCCGTTTCCATCGAGGCTTCCCTGTCTCCCGGCCGGTCTTCCTGTCCGGCCACCACCCTAGAAGGAACGTGGCTGTCTAGCTGTATAGACAGCTTCCTGTTAGGGTCGTGCCCCTTCCGACCACCCCCGACCGAGCACAGAACAGGAGCGGCACCATGGACCGTGCCGGACTCGACACCGCCCGGGTCGCCAAGATGATCGACCACTCGCTGCTGCGTCCGGAGCTGACCGCGCGCGACGTGCTGGAGGGCTGCGCGCTCGCCGCCCGCTACGACGTGGCCTCGGTCTGCGTGAAGCCGGTCGACGTGGCACGGGCCGCCCGGGAGCTGTCCGGCACCGACGTCCTGGTGGGCACCGTGGTCGGCTTCCCGCACGGCTCGTCCACCACGGCCGTGAAGGTGGCCGAGGCCCGTACCGCGCTCGCCGACGGGGCGCGGGAGCTGGACATGGTGCTCGACATCGGGCGGCTCCGCGGCGGCGAGGACCGCGCGGTGGCCGAGGACGTCCGCGCCGTCGTCGAGGCGGCCCGGGAGGGGGACGCCCTCGTCAAGGTCGTCTTCGAGAACGCCTACCTCACCGACGAGGAGAAGATCAGGGCCTGCCGGCTGAGCGCGGAGGCCGGCGCGGACTACGTGAAGACCTCCACCGGCTTCGCCCCGGGCGGCGCCACCCTGGCGGACGTCCGGCTGATGCGGGCCCACGTCCCGGAGCGCGTGAAGGTCAAGGCGGCGGGCGGGGTGCGCACCCTCGACCTGCTGCTGGAGATGGTCGAGGCGGGGGCCGAGCGCTTCGGGGCCACCGCCACCGCCGCGATCCTCGACGACCTGGCGGGCCGGACGGCCCGGTAGCCGCGGGCCCGGCGGCCGGCGGGGCTCAGGGCAGTACGCGGTCCCGCAGGACGGGGAAGTCCGCGCGGACCTTGGCGACGTACGCCGGGTCCAGGTCGGCGGTGACGACCCGCTCCTCGGCGTCCTCCGCCTCGGCCAGCGTCTCGCCCCAGGGGTCGACGATCACGCTCCGGCCCGCCTGGGGGACGCCCGCGTGGGTGCCCGCGGTGCCGCAGGCCAGGACGTAGGACTGGTTCTCCACGGCGCGGGCGCGGGCCAGCAGGGACCAGTGGGCGGCGCGGCGGGCGGGCCAGCCCGCCGGGACGACCAGGAGCTCCGCGCCGTCCCGCGTCAGGGCGCGGAACAGCTCGGGGAAGCGCAGGTCGTAGCAGGTGGCCAGGCCCAGCGTGGTGTCGGGCAGGGGGACCGTGACCGGTGCGGTGCCGGCGGACATCAGGGCGGCCTCGCCCCGGTCGAAGCCGAAGCGGTGGATCTTGCGGTACGTGGCGGCGAGGTCGCCGTCGGGGGAGAAGACCAGCGCGGTGTTGTAGAGGACCGTCTCCCCGGACTCCCCGGTGGCGCGTTCGACCACGGACCCGGCGTGCAGCCAGACGCGCGCCTCGCGGGCCGCTTCGGACATCGCCTCGGCCGTCCGCGCGCCGGGGCCGCGCACCGGCTCGGCCTCCGCCCGGAAGGAGTCGACGGCGAAGGCGCCGACCGTCCACAGCTCCGGCAGGACGACGAGGTCGGCGGCGGACTGTTCCCTGACGAGGGCCGCCACCCGCGCACGGCGCGCTTCGACCGTTTCGTCCTGGTTCACACCGATCTGGATGAGGGAGGCGCGCACCGTACCACCGTCCAAGGCTCCGAGGGGGTCAAACGCTGCTCGAAAGCAGCCTACGATCGTCACTCAAAAGGCCTGTCAGGCTGCCCGTGCGCAGCGTAACTTGAGAGCACCCAAACCGCGAACCCACACCATCCACACGTATCCAGCACGTATCCGAGGGGTCCCGTTGATCGACCACCCAAGCCTTCAGCCCTATGCCGACGCCTGGGCCCACTCCATCGAGGCGATATCCGAGCTGGTCTCCCCGCTGGTCGAAGGCGAGTGGAACCGAGCGACCGACTGTCCGGGGTGGTCGGTCCGGGACGTCGTCTCCCATGTCATCGGCTCGGAGTGCGAGATGCTGGGCGACCCCCGGCCGATCCACACGCTGCCGCGCGACCTGTTCCATGTGAAGGACGAGGTCAGCCGCCGTCTGGAGGTCCAGGTGGACGTCCGGCGCTGCCACACGGCGCCGGAGATGACGAGCGAGCTGGAGTACACGATCATCCGCCGGTCGCGCCAGTTGCGGAACGAGAAGCGCGACCCGTCGGCGAAGGTGACGGACCCCCTGGGTCGGGAGACGACCCTGGAGCAGGCCCTGCGGATTCGGGCGTTCGACGTGTGGGTGCACGAGCAGGACCTGCGGCGGGCCCTGGGCAAGCCCGGCAACCTGGACTCCCCCGGCGCGCTCGTCGCCCGGGACGTGCTGCTGGAGGCGCTGCCCAAGGTGGTCGCCAAGGACGCCGGGGCGCCGCCGAACTCGGCGGTCGTCGTCGACGTGAGCGGGCCGCTGGAGTTCATGCGGACCGTCCGCGTCGACGCCCAGGGCCGGGGCACGGTGGACGGCAGCGTCTCGCTGGGGCCCGCGGTCACCCTGGCGACGGACTGGGAGACCTACATGCGGCTGGCCTGCGGACGGGTGCGGCCCTCGGCGGTGCGCGAGCACCTGAAGGTCGAGGGCGACCAGGAGCTCGCGGACGCCATCCTCGCCCACTTCGCCGTCACGCCCTGACCCCCGGGGGCGCCGTCCCGGGGGACACGGGACATCGGACCGCCGCCCCGGGGGACACGGGACATCGGACCGCCGTCCCGGGGGACACGGGGCGTCAGACCGGCACGTGCACCGCCTCGACGCGGCTGGCCACCACCCGTTCGCGCTCGCGGCGGTGCGCCCTGCCGCGCAGCCGGAGGATCTGGACGGTGCCCACCGCCTGGAGGACGAAGACGGACGCGAACGCGATCCGGTAGTCGCCGCCGGTCGCGTCCAGCAGGACGCCCACGGCCAGCAGCGTGGTCATGGAGGCGGTGAAGCCTCCGATGTTGACGATGCCCGACGCGGTGCCCTGCCGCTCGGGCGGGTTGGCGGGACGGGCGAAGTCGAAGCCGATCATCGAGCCGGGGCCGCAGGCTCCGAGCACCAAGCAGAGCACCACCAGCACCCCCATCGGGGCGTGTCCCGGCCAGAGGAGCGCCATCGCCCAGACGGCCGCGGTGGCCAGCACCGTGCCCAGCGCCAGCGGCGCCCGCGCCCTGTGGTGCCGGGCGATGACCTGGCCGTAGACGAGGCCGATCGCCATGTTGGACAGGACCACCACGGTCAGCAGGGTGCTCGCCTCGGCCCGCGAGCGGCCCTGCGCCTCGACCAGGAACGGCAGCCCCCACAGCAGCAGGAAGACCATGCCGGGGAACTGGGTGGTGAAGTGCACCCACATGCCCAGCCGGGTGCCCGGCTCCCGCCAGGCGGCGGCGATCTGACGGCGCACGTACCCGCCGGCGTGGTGGGCGGGCTCGGGTTCGGGGTCCGGTTCCAGGCCCTCGGGCTGGTCCTTCAGGAAGACCAGCACCAGCACCAGCACCACGACGCCCAGCACGGCGCTGCCCGCGAAGGTGGGCGTCCAGCCGGCGGAGGCCAGCACGCGGGCCAGCAGCAGGGTCGTCACCAGGTTGCCCGCCATGCCGAACAAGGCGGCCACCTGGGCGATCAGCGGCCCGTAGCGGGGCGGGAACCACCGCGCGCCCAGCCGCAGCACGCTGATGAACGTCATCGCGTCCCCGCAGCCGAGCAGGGCGCGGGCGGCGAGCGCCATGGCGTACGAGTCGGACAGCGCGAAGGCGAACTGTCCGGTGGTGAAGAGGACGACGCCCAGCGTGAGGACCTTCTTGGTGCCCCAGCGGTCCACCAGCAGGCCGACGGGTATCTGCATCCCGGCGTAGACCAGGAGCTGGAGGATCGAGAAGGTCGACAGCGCGGAGGCGTTGATGCCGAAGCGGTCGGCCGCGTCGATGCCGGCGACGCCCAGGCTGGTGCGGTAGGTGATGGCCGTGAAGTAGACGGCGACCCCGAGTCCCCAGACGAAGACGGCTCTGGGACCGCCCAGCAGGGCCTCGGCGCCGGTCTCGCTCGGGGCGGCCCTTCTCCGCCGGCCGTTCTTCCCGCTGCTCTTGCCGCTGTTCTTCCCGTCGCTCACCGGACCTCACCGCGCAGCAGGTGCCGTACGGAGCCCACGTGGCCGCGCACCGCCGCGGCGACCGCCTCGGCGTCACCGGTGCACAGGGCCCGGTGGATCTCGGTGTGCTCGGTGATGTTCTTGGCGATCCGGTCGGGGTGGGAGTGCATCACGGCGACGCCCATGCGGAGCTGACGGTCGCGGAGCTGGTCGTAGAGGCGGGCCAGGATCTGGTTGCCGGCCGCCTCGACGATGGTGGCGTGGAAGCAGCGGTCGGTGACGGCCATCGCGGCCAGGTCGCCGGTCTCGGCCTGCCGCCGCTGCCGCTCCAGGAGTTCGGCGAGCCGGTCGAGCAGCTCGCGCGGCGCGGGGAGGACCTTGCGGACGGCGTGCTCCTCGACCAGCAGCCGGGTCTCGACGACGTCGCCGATCTCCTGCGCGGAGACGGGCAGGACGAGCGCGCCCTTCTTCGGGTAGAGCCGGAGCAGCCCCTCGGCCTCCAGCCGCAGCAGCGCCTCGCGCACGGGCGTGCGGGAGACCCCGACCGCCTCGGCCAGCTCGCCCTCGGTGAGGAGGGAGCCGCCCTCGTAGTGGCGTTCCAGGACGGCCTGCTTGACGTGCGCGTAGACGCGTTCGGCTGCGGGCGGCGGCTTGACGACGGCGGATGGCACGGTAGGCATGCGCACATCATAGATACAACAGGTATGCGTCCCCCTTCCGTGTCCGCCATGTGGGAGTGCACGCGGAAGCGCCGGGAGCGCACGGGGAGGCAGGAGCGGAAGCACACGCGAAGGGGCCCGGCGCACACCGTGCGCCGGGCCCCTCGGGGACCGGTCCCGCGTCGGGTCAGTTCCAGGTGATCAGGCGCCTGGGGTTCTCCAGGACGGCCGCGGTGTCGGCCAGCACCTTGGAGCCCAGCTCGCCGTCGACCAGACGGTGGTCGAAGGAGAGCGCCAGGGTGGTGACCTGCCGCGGCTTGACCTTGCCCTTGTGGACCCACGGCTGGAGCTTGACCTGGCCGAAGGCGAGGATCGCCGACTCCCCGGGGTTGAGGATCGGGGTGCCGGTGTCGACGCCGAAGACGCCGACGTTGGTGATGGTGACCGTGCCGCCCTGCATGTCCGCCGGGGGCGTCCTGCCCTCCTTGGCGGTGGCCACCAGCTCGCCCAGGGCCCTGGCCAGCTCCGGCAGGGTCTTGGCGTGCGCGTCCTTGATGTTCGGCACGATCAGACCGCGCGGGGTGGCCGCGGCGATGCCCAGGTTCACGTACTCCTTGTGGACGATCTCCTGGTTGGCCTCGTCCCAGGAGGCGTTGATCTCCGGGTTGCGGCGGATCGCGGTCAGGAACGCCTTGGCCACCAGCAGCAGCGGGTTCACCCGCAGGCCCGCCATGTCCGGGTCCTGCTTGAGCTCCTGGACCAGCTTCATGGTGCGGGTGACGTCGACGGTGACGAACTCCGTGACGTGCGGCGCGGTGAAGGCGCTGGCGACCATCGCCTGGGCCGTCGCCTTGCGCACGCCCTTGATCGGCACCCGCCGCTCGCGCTCCCCGGCGGAGATCGCCGGGGCCGGAGCCGGGGCGGCCGGGGCCGCGGGCTCCTGGGGGGCCGGACGCGGCTCGGCGGCGGGCGCGGCCGCCGCCGCGGCGGCGGCGCGCACGTCCTCACGGGTGATGATCCCGCCCTCGCCGGTGGGCACGACCGTGGCCAGGTCGATGCCCAGGTCCTTGGCGAGCTTGCGCACCGGCGGCTTGGCCAGCGGGCGCGCCGCGGACGGCTCGTCGGCGACCGGCACCGCGGGCGCCTCGGTGACGGGCGTGGGGGTGCCGTTCAGCTCCGCCTGGACGGCGGACTGCGCGGCCTGCGCCTGCGCGGCGGGCTGCTTGCGCGGGCGCCGCTTCGTCGAGCCGGTGGCGACCCCGTACCCCACCAGCACCGGTTGGCGCTTGCCCGCCCCGGTGCCGTTCTCCGACCCGGCCGGCTCGGCGGACGGCGCGGGCGCGGTCTCGGCGGGGGCCGCGGGCGCGGTCTCGGGACCGGCCGAGGGATCGGTGTCCACCGTGATGATCGGCGTGCCGACGTCCACGGTGGTGCCCTCGTCGAAGCGCAGCTCGTGGACCACGCCGGTGAACGGGATCGGCAGCTCCACGGCGGCCTTGGCCGTCTCGACCTCGCACACCACCTGCCCGTCCGTCACCGGGTCCCCGGGGCGGACGTACCACTTGAGGATCTCGGCCTCGGTGAGCCCTTCGCCCACGTCCGGCATCTTGAACTCGCGGATGCGCTGGGCCGCGGCCCCGGCGGTAGCCGTATCAGTCATCGTCACGACTCTCCTCAGCCCTGTTCTCAGTACGCCAGCGCACGGTCGACCGCTTCGAGCACCCGGTCCAGGTTGGGCAGGTACTCCTCCTCCAGCCTGGCCGGGGGGTACGGGGCGTGGAAGCCGCCGACCCGCAGCACCGGCGCCTCCAGGTGGTAGAAGCACCGCTCGGTGATCCGGGCCGCCAGCTCCGCGCCCGAGCCGAAGAACACCGGAGCCTCGTGCACCACCACCAGCCGTCCCGTCTTCTCCACCGACGCCTGGACGGTGTCGAAGTCGATCGGGGAGATCGACCGCAGGTCCACGACCTCCAGCGACCTGCCCTCCTCCTCGGCGGCGGCGGCCGCCTCCAGGCAGGTCTTCACCATCGGGCCGTAGGCCACCAGGGTCAGGTCGGTGCCCTCGCGGGCCACGGCGGCCTGGTGCAGCGGGCCGGGAATGGCCTCGGTGTCGACCTCGCCCTTGTCCCAGTAGCGCCGCTTGGGCTCGAAGAAGATCACCGGGTCGTCGGAGGCGATCGCCTGCTGGAGCATCCAGTAGGCGTCCGAGGCGTTGGACGGCGAGACCACCTTCAACCCGGCCACGTGCGCGAACAGCGCCTCGGGCGACTCGCTGTGGTGCTCCACCGCGCCGATGCCGCCGCCGTAGGGGATGCGGACGACGACCGGCAGCTTGACCTTGCCCAGCGCGCGGGCGTGCATCTTGGCGAGCTGGGTGACGATCTGGTCGTAGGCGGGGAAGACGAACCCGTCGAACTGGATCTCCGCCACCGGCCGGTAGCCGCGCAGGGCCAGGCCGATCGCGGTGCCGATGATGCCGGACTCGGCCAGCGGGGTGTCGATGACCCGGCCCTCGCCGAAGTCCTTCTGCAATCCGTCGGTGATGCGGAAGACGCCGCCGAGCTTGCCGACGTCCTCTCCCATGATCAGGACCTTGGGGTCGGTGTCCAGGGCCTTCCGCAGCGACTCGTTGAGAGCCTTGGCCAGGGGCAGGGTGCGCGTGGTCGTGGTGGCCATCTCAGCGGCCCTCCTCGTCGGCGAAGGACGCCAGGTACTCGGCGAACCGGACGCGCTCCTCGTCCACCAGAGCGTGTCCGTCGGCGTAGACGTTCTCGAAGATGGCCATGGTGTCCGGGTCCGGCATGGTCCGGATGGCCTCGCGGACCCGCTGGGCCAGCGCGTCGCTCTCCCTGTCGAGCTCGGAGAGCCAGTCGGCGTCGATCAGGCCCTCCTTCTCCAGGTGGGTGCGCATCCGCAGGATCGGGTCCTTGGCCTCCCACTCCGCGCGCTCGGCGTCCTTGCGGTAGCGGGTGGGGTCGTCGGAGGTGGTGTGGGCGCCCATCCGGTAGGTGAACGCCTCGACCAGCATCGGGCCCTGGCCGGAGCGGGCGTGCTCCAGGGCGGCCCGGGTCACGGCCAGCACGGCCAGCACGTCGTTGCCGTCCACGCGGACGCCGGGGAAGCCGAAGCCGGCGGCGCGCTGGTAGATCGGCACGCGGGACTGGCGCTCGGTGGGCTCGGAGATCGCCCACTGGTTGTTCTGGCAGAAGAACACGACCGGCGCGTTGTAGACCGCGGAGAAGGTGAACGCCTCGGCCACGTCGCCCTGGCTGGACGCGCCGTCGCCGAAGTAGGCGATCACCGCGCTGTCCGCGCCGTCCTTGGCGACGCCCATCGCGTAGCCGGTGGCGTGCAGCGCCTGGGAGCCGATCACGATGGTGTAGAGGTGGAAGTTGTTGGTGGTCGGGTCCCACCCGCCGTTGTTCACCCCGCGGAACATCCCCAGCAGGTTGGTCGGGTCCACCCCGCGGCACCAGGCCACACCGTGCTCGCGGTAGGTGGGGAAGACGTAGTCGTCGTCCCGCAGAGCCCGTCCGGAACCGATCTGGGCCGCCTCCTGGCCCAGCAGCGAAGCCCACAGGCCCAGCTCGCCCTGACGCTGGAGCGCGGTGGCCTCCGCGTCGAAACGGCGGGTGAGGACCATGTCGCGGTACAGGCCGCGCAGCTCGTCCGGGGTGAGGTCCACCGAGTAGTCGGGGTGCTCGACCCGCTCGCCCTCCGGCGTCAGCAGTTGTACGAGTTCGGGGCGCGCGGCCGCCTGCGAGCGTTTCCTGGTGCCGCTCGTCGTGGTGCGCTTTCCGCTGCTGCGACGCGGCTTGCTGCGCGCGGCAGTGCTCTCCACGGTCACGTGTGCTCCTCCGTCTGTCCGGCCCCCGGGGTCGCCGGGGAGCCTGGGGTTTCCCCACCGGTGGTGGGGAGAGGCTCGCCCGATTCCGTACGGCCCACGGGGTTGGGTGCGGCGCGGACGGAACCGAGCGGTGACAGGTGTCCCGTTCGACGGCCCGCAGTCAGCACGTTACCCAGTACCTCCGCATGTGTGCGAAGGGCCCCTGACCTGCAATTTTCCTTGGATTTCCAAGTAAATCGCAGAAGCCTGGAACATCACTGGTCACAGCCTCGCGAGCGCCGGGACAGGGGCACGGTATCCCGGTGAAGAGGACACGGGAAGAGTCGTGCGAGAGTGACGCCCGGTTGGTGGGGGATCGGCGGACGCGCCGCGTGGAGGGCGGTTACGCGCAGAAGGCGTCGCGGACCTCCGCGTAGCGGTCGGTCCACCACACCACCAGCGCGGCGGCGGCCGGGAACTGCGGGTCGGTGCGGCGGTCGCGGAGGTGGTAGCGCCAGCGCAGCATCCAGAAGTCGTTGAGCCGCTCCCACCACACCCGGTGCACGGCCGCGGCCATCTCGTCCGCGTCGGCCCCGGTGACCGCGCGGTAGGCACGGGCGTAGGCGCGGATCTTGACCAGGTCCAGGGCGCCTCCGGGCCGCAGGAAGAAGATCGCGGCGGCGCGGACGGCCTCCTCCGCGCGCGGCTGGACGGCGAGCCGGTCCCAGTCCACGATCGCGACGGGCTCCCAGGGCTCCCGGTCCCGGTAGAGGAGGTTCAGGGGGTGGAAGTCGCCGTGCACCCACCCCGCGACCGGCTCGGCCCCGGCCGGCGGACGGCGGTGGGCGTGCCGGCGCAGCAGCGCCCGGCGTTCGCGCAGCCGGTGTTCGGCCAGCTCGTCGAAGCAGTCGCGCCGGCGGCGGGCGCGGATGCGGGCGAGCAGCTCGTCCACGAGGGCGAAGGTCTCCTCGGGGTCGGCGCTGGCGTGGGCGGTGCGCTCGGCCCCGTCCGCGGGCACGACCCGCTCCAGCCCGACGTGCACCAGGCCGAGCAGCGCCCCCAGCCGGCGGGACTGGGCCGGGGAGAGCTCGCCGCCGTCGCGGTGCCGGCCCTCCACCCACGGGTGGAGGGCGTAGCACCGGCCGCCGACGACGGCGACGGTCCGGCCGGAGGCGTCCTGGACGGGCGGGACGACCGGAAGGCCGAGGTCGCCGAGGCGGGCGGTGACGCGGTGCTGGTGCTCGATGCGGTCCGGGGCGCCGGGGTCGCCGTCGAGGTGGTGCTTGAGGAAGAACCGGCCGCGGGTGGTGGACAGCCGGTAGCCCCGGTTCAACAGCCCTTGGGCCACCGGCTCGCAGGAGAGCGGCTCCCCGGCGCCGTAGCGGCGCACCAGCGTGGTGAGGGTGGTGCCGGGAAGATCACGAGACTGCACGAGCCGCATCGTAGGTCACCTGCGGCGACCACCCGATCACGGCGTGAAACCGCGGCCGGTACGTGGTATTGGGGCTCAGCTGCCGGTGGCGCTGCCGTCGTTCCCGCCGATCGGCGGCTCACCGGCGCCGCCGTCCGTGGTGCTGCCTCCCGGGCTGCCGCCGGTGCCGCCGGTGGTGGTGCCGCCGTTCTCGGTGCCGCCCTGGTCGGTGCCGCCGTTCTCGGTGCCGCCCTGGTCGGTGCCACCGTTCTCCGTGCCGCCCTGGTCGGTGCCGCCGTCCTGGCCGCCGTTCGTGCCGGTGCCGCCGGTGGTGTCGGTGGGGTCGCCGCTCGGCGTGGGCGTCGGGGAGGGCTGCGGGCTGCTGGGCCACTGGCCGGAGCCGCCGTTGTCCGACCAGCCGCCCGAGCCGCCCGGGTTGGTGTCCTCCTGCGTCGGCTCCTCGCTCGGCTCCTCCTCGGTGGGTTCGGAGGAGCTCTCCTTGTCCGTGGGCGCGCTGGTGGTCTTGCTCGGGGTCTTCGGCTCGTCGTCGCCCCCGCCGCCCTGGAGGGCGAAGAAGATGCCCGCGGTGACGGCGAGGACGGCGAAGAAGGCGATCAACGCGTACTTCAGGCCGCTGCCGCCCCTGCGGTCGTCGCCGTATCCGCCGCTCCCGTCGTAGGCGCCGCCGTTGTCGTACGGGCCGGCGGGGTTGCCCATCAGCAGCGGCGGGCCGACCCGGGTGGCGTCCGTGGCGCCGGCGAAGGTCTCGGCGCCCTGCGCGTACGCGGCGGGGGTGCCCATGGCGGGCGTGGCGCCGGTGGAGACGACCATGCCGGTGTTCCACAGGCCGCCGGTGTGGCTGCCCTGCTCCTGGAGCATCCGCAGCGCGTACTGCACCAGGCCGCGCATCTCCTCGGCGGTCTGGAAGCGGTCGTCCGGGTCCTTGGCCAGGGCGCGCATCACCAGGCCGTCCAGCTCCGGCGGCACCGCGTCGGAGACCTCCGACGGCGGCACCGGCTCGTCCTGGACGTGCTGGTAGACCACCGAGAGCGGCGTCTCGCCGGTGAACGGCGGGCGCAGCGCGAGGAGCTCGTAGAGGAGGCAGCCCGTCGCGTACAGGTCGGAGCGGGCGTCCACCGTCTTGCCGAGCGCCTGCTCGGGGGAGAGGTACTGCGGGGTGCCCATCACCATGCCGGTCTGGGTCATGGTGGTGGACGCGCCGTGGAGGGCGCGGGCGATGCCGAAGTCCATCACCTTCACGGCGCCGTTGTTGGTGATGATGACGTTGGCGGGCTTGATGTCCCGGTGCACGATGCCGTGCTGGTGGCTGTAGGCGAGCGCCTCCAGCACCCCGGAGACGATGATCAGCGCCTGCTCGGGCGGGGGCGCCTCGGCGTTCACCAGCAGGTCGCGGATGGTGCGGCCCTCGACCAGCTCCATGACGATGTACGGCACGGTGTTGCCGTCGACCACGTCCTCGCCGGAGTCGTAGACGGCCACCACGGCGTGGTGGTTGAGTCCGGCGACGGACTGCGCCTCGCGGGTGAAGCGCGCCTTGGCCACCGGGTCCTCGGCGAGGTCGGAGCGCATCAGCTTGACGGCCACGGTCCGGCCCAGGCGCACGTCCTCGGCCGCGAACACCTCCGCCATGCCGCCGCGGCCGAGGCGGCGGGTGAGGCGGTACCGTCCGTCGCCCACCGTGCCGCCATTGGGCCAGAATTCCGACGAATCGGGCGATCCGGACACCCCGCCAGCTGTCTCGTCGGGCTCCGAAGGCCCTCCGGCGGCTTGTGTCTGTGCCATCAGTCCTCGCCGTAGATCAGGTCCGCGTGAGTGCGGGTCCGTACGCTCTGCTCCTTGTGCACGCTAACAGGGTCCGGGGGCCGAGCCCCTCGGTCGGAGCGAAGAGAGCGGCGCGGTGGGTGGTGCGGAGAGCGGTGGGCAGTGACCGACCATCCAACCCGGTCCGGCCGCGAGCTGGCAAGTTACGATGTCGGACGCCCCGGGAGACGCGGGTGTGACGCGTATGCGCGCATCGTGTCACGGAACGGGCAAGCGGCTTGACGTGTCCGACCGCTGGGGCAGACTTGGCCGGTAGTCGGGTGTCCCGGGCGACGACGCTGGCGGACACCGTCGGACGACAAGAGCACATCGGCAGCACCAGCAGAGAACAACCGTACACGCGCAGGTCCACAACGGCAGTCCTGCGGCGCCGAGGGGGAAGCAGGCAGATGAGCGACGACGGCGCACGGGCCGGTGGTCACCAGGGCCGCACTGTCGGCGGCGGGCGCTACCAGCTACGGGACCTGCTCGGTCAGGGCGGCATGGCCTCGGTGCACCTCGCCTACGACTCCGTGCTCGACCGGCAGGTCGCGGTCAAGACCCTCCACACCGAGCTGGGACGCGAGGCGTCCTTCCGCGAGCGCTTCCGCCGCGAGGCGCAGGCAGTGGCCAAGCTCACCCACACCAACATCGTCTCGGTCTTCGACTCCGGCGAGGACGAGATCGGCGGCGCGCTCGTCCCCTACATCGTCATGGAGTACGTCGAGGGCAAGCCGCTGCGCTCGGTGCTCGACGAGGACGTGGCGCAGTTCGGCGCGATGCCGAGCGACAAGGCGCTGAAGATCGCCGCCGACGTGCTCGCCGCGCTGGAGGCCAGCCACGAGATGGGCCTGGTGCACCGCGACATCAAGCCGGGCAACGTGATGCTGAACCGGCGCGGCGTGGTCAAGGTGATGGACTTCGGCATCGCCCGCGCGATGCAGTCCGGCGTCACCTCGATGACCCAGACCGGCATGGTCGTCGGCACCCCGCAGTACCTCTCCCCCGAGCAGGCGCTGGGGCGCGGCGTGGACGCCCGCTCCGACCTGTACTCGGTGGGCGTCATGCTCTTCGAGCTGCTCACCGGACGGCTCCCCTTCGACGCCGACTCGCCGCTGGCCATCGCGTACGCGCACGTCCAGGAGGAGCCGCCCGTCCCGTCCTCGATCAACCGGTCGCTGCCGCCGGCGGTGGACGCGCTGATCGCGCGGGCGCTGCGGAAGAACCCCAACGAGCGGTTCCCGACCGCCGAGGCGATGCGCGAGGAGTGCGAGCGCGTCCGCAACTCGGTGCCGGCCTCGAACACCACCCCGCTGATCGTCAACGGCGGTCCGGCGCAGAGCGGCGCGGCGGTCGCCCAGTCGGTCTTCCCGCCGGTGGACACCACCGGCACCCCGCCCCCGCACGGCGGCGTGCAGCAGCCCTACCAGCCCCCCTACGCCCACAACGCCCACGGCGGCTACGGGCCGTCCACACCGCCGCCCGCCCCGGCGTACTCGACCCCGACGCCGGGTCCGTACGCGCACCAGGGCGGTGCCCCCACCCCGCCGCCGTACAACGGCCCGTCGTCCGCCTCGTCCGGGGGCGGTCGCAGGAACACCACGGTGCTCGTCGGCTCGGCCGTCGCCGCGATCATCGCCGTCTCGGCCCTGATCATCGTCATCGCGCTCAACGGCGGGGACGGCGGCAACGGCGGGAACCAGGCGAACGACTCCCGGACCCCCGTCCAGTCGACGGAGCAGCCCGCGGGCACCACCGGCGGCGACACGGGAGGCACCGGCGGCGGCGACACCGGCGGGCAGAGCACCGACAACGACAACGCCGACGAGGCGGAGGACGAGGACGGCGGCTTCAAGGACGAGGACAAGACGAAGACCGTCGACGCCGCCAAGTGCACGGATGCCACGGAGAGCATCTTCGAGAAGGGCAAGAAGAGCATGCCCGACCTCACCTACAAGCACCTGGACTCGGTGAAGACCTGCATCCGCGAGGCGGGCTGGGTCCTGGACGACGTCGAGTACGAGGACGAGAACCTGTACGGCAAGAACACCGTCCTCGAACAGTCCCCGAAGCCGTACGAGGCGTTCGACCCCAAGGAAGACAAGATCACCCTGACCGTCTCCACGGGCAACCCGGCGGCCTGACGGCCGTCTCGGGCGCCGCGCACGACACGCGCCTCGGGCCCGGCACGCGATCCGCGTGCCGGGCCCGAGGCGTCCGTGTGGGGTGGTGGGCCGGAGCTCGGAGGTGGCTCGGAGGTGGCTCAGAGGTAGGGGCCCGAGCGGGTGTGGCCGCGCCCGTCGACGTCCTTGTCGTCGGGCACCACGCCCGCCGGAAGCGCCCGGCGCATCTGTTCCAACTGGGCGCGCGCCGCCATCTGCTGGGCGAACAGCGCCGTCTGGATGCCGTGGAACAGGCCCTCCAGCCAGCCCACGAGCTGGGCCTGCGCGATGCGCAGCTCGGCCTCCGAGGGCACCGCGTCGTCGGTGAACGGCAGCGAGATCCGCTCCAGTTCCTCGATCAGCTCGGGCGCCAGGCCGTCCTCCAGCTCCTTGACGGAGCTGGCGTGGATCTCCTTGAGTCGCGCCCGGCTCGCCTCGTCCAGAGGAGCGGACTTGACCTCCTCCAGGAGCTGCTTGATCATGCTGCCGATCCGCATGACCTTCGCGGGCTGCTCGACCATCTCCGTCACGGGGGTCTCGCGTGACTCCTCTTCGGCATCACCGTCACCACTCGCGTGGCCGGTGCTGCCGAGGGCCATTCCGTCCGGGCCGACGACCAGGACCTGCCGGCCCTCGTGCGACCGTTCGTTCATCGGCTGTGTCATAACCCCATTCTGCATCCCTCGCCGCCGCGCCCGCCGGGTGATCCCCCGGGCCGTCGGACGCCGCCGGACGCCGCTGGTGGGGCGTCCGGCGGCGTCCGGTGGTGTTCGACGGCGGTCGGCGGCGTTCAGCGGCGCAGCCGCAGGGCGAAGGAGGCCAGTCCCAGACCGAGGAAGGTCAGCCCGGCGCCCAGCGGCAGCACGGGCAGCAGCTGTCCGGTGACGGGCGTCGCGGCCCGGTTCTCGGTGCCCGTGCCGTCGCTCGCGCCGTCCCCGTCGTCGCCGTGGTCGTCCTCGACGGTGCCGGTGCCCCGGTCGCTCACCTGCTCCGTCCACCCCGGCGGGGTCCGGCCCGCGTCCGGCCCGGCGGACGTCTCGGGCTGCCGCAGTCCGGCCTGGACGTCCTGGTGGTCGCTCTCCTCCTCCGACGGCGAGCCGGACGGCTCGCCGGAGGGCTCGCCGGACGTGGGCGTCGGCGTGGGGGGCGGGGTGGACGTCGGGGTGGGGATCGGCGTGGGCTCGGAGCCGTCCGGCGGCCACGGCGGCATGGACGGCCACGAGGGGAACGACGGCCGGTCGTCCGGCCGGTCGGCGTCGCCGGTGGGGGAGGGCGTGGGTGTGGGGCTCTGCTGCTCCGCTCTGGGCTCCACGGCGCTCTGGCCGTTGCCGGGGGCGGCCAGGACGGCCGCCGTGTGCTGGGCGGCCAGTGCGGCGGGCGCCGGAAGGAGCACCATCGCGCAGGCCAACAGGGTGATCGCGGTCTCTCTCACCGCTACGCCCCCTCCCGTACCAAGCATCCAGTGGTGTAACAAGGGTCACACGATCGCGTGAGTCCGGCATCTCGGACGGACCAACGACGGGACAACGGAACCCCAACGGTTCTCAAACCGTGAGAACGACCTTGCCGACATGATCGCTCTGTTCGAGTACCCGGTGCGCCTGGGCGGCATGACTCATCGGCACCGTCCGGTCCACGACGGGGCGGACGCGGCCGGAGGCGATCAGCGGCCAGACGTGCTCCCGCACCGCCGCGACGATCTCCGCCTTCTCGGACACCGGGCGGGCCCGCAGGGTGGTGGCCGTGATGGTGCCGCGCTTGGCGAGCAGCGTCCCCAGGGGGAGTTCCCCGTTGCGCCCGCCCTGGAGGCCGATGATCGCGACGCGGCCGCCGGTGGCGAGCACCTTCACGTTCCGCTCCAGGTACTTGGCGCCGATGATGTCCAGGACGACGTCCGCGCCGTGCCCGGCCGTGGCCTCCCTGACCTCCTCGACGAAGTCCTGCTCGCGGTAGTCGATCAGGATGTCCGCGCCCAGCTCCGCGCAGCGCCGCAGCTTCTCCGGGCTGCCCGCGGTGACCGCCACCCGGGCGCCGGCGGCCTTGGCGAGCTGGATCGCCATGGTGCCGATGCCGCTGGCGCCGCCGTGGACCAGCAGCGTCTCGCCCTCCTTCAGCCCGGCGATCATGAAGACGTTCGACCAGACCGTGCAGGCCACCTCCGGGAGCGCCGCGGCCGTGGCCGGGTCGAGGGGGCCGTCGGGCCCCTCGGGCAGCGGCAGGAGCTGGCCCTGCGGCACGACCACCTTCTCGGCGTACCCGCCGCCGGCCAGCAGCGCGCACACCTCGTCGCCGACCCGCCAGCCGTCGACCCCGGGGCCGAGCGCCGCGATCCGTCCCGCGCACTCCAGTCCGGGGTAGGGGGAGGTGCCGGGCGGCGGGTCGTAGAAGCCCTGCCGCTGGAGGAGGTCGGCGCGGTTGACGGCGCTCGCCGCCACCTCGACCAGCACCTCGCCCTCACCGGGCTCGGGGTCGTCGACCTCGGCCCAGACGAGGACGTCGGGGCCGCCGGGTTCGGCGATGGTGATCGCGTGCATGGGGTGACGCTACCTCCGTGGATCGTTGGGAAGGACGACGGCCTGCGAGGGCGAGGCCCGCCGGATGACGACGAGGCGGTCGGTGAGTTCCAACTTGGCCGCCTCCGGGTCGTCGAAGCCCAGCACCCGGTGGCCGCGCACCACGGAGACCACCAGGTCCTTGCACTCGCGCGGGGAGTGGCCGACCTCGGCCTTGGTGACCGGGCGCTCGGTGAGGTTCAGGCCCGTGCCCTGGTGGATCAGGTCCTCCATCACCGCGCCCGCGCTCGGGCTCAACATGGACATGCCGAGCAGACGGCCCGCGGCGCTGGCGCTGGTGATCACGGAGTCGGCGCCGGACTGGCGCAGCAGCGGCGCGTTCTCCTCCTCCCGCACCGCCGCGACGATCCGCAGGTTCCGGTTGAGCTGGCGCGCGGTGAGCGTCACCAGGACCGCGGTGTCGTCGCGCTGGGTGGCGATGATCACCTGTCCCGCGCGCTGCAACTCCGCCCGCAGCAGCACGTCGCTGCGGGTCGCGTCGCCGACGACCCCGGTGAACCCGGCGGCGCCGGCCGCCTCGATGACCTTCCGGCTCGGGTCGACGATCACTATCTGGTCCTGGGGGATTCCCGTCGAGATCAGCGTCTCGGCGGCGGACCGGCCCTTCGTGCCGAACCCGATGATGACGGTGTGATCGCGCAAGGTGGACCTCCAACGGGCCAGGCGCCACTGCTCGCGGGTCCGTTCCGCCAGCACCTCCAGAGTGGTGCCGATGAGGATGATCAGGAACAGGACGCGCAGCGGCGTGACGACCAGGACGTTGATCAGACGGGCGCTGTCGCTGACCGGGGTGATGTCGCCGTACCCGGTGGTGGAGAGGGTGACGGTGGCGTAGTAGAAGCAGTCCAGGAGGGACACCTTGCCGTCCGCGTTGTCCCCGTACTCCTCGCGGTCCAGGTAGACCAGGAACACCGTCGAGAGCAGGACGACCGCCGCGGCCACCAACCGCTTCGCCACCTGGCGCAGCGGCCCGGCGACCGGCTCGGGGAGCTGCACGTGGTGTTGCAGCTCGTCCAGCGGGATTCTCTTCATGCCGTCACGCCCACGGAAGTCTCAGGAGGCGCACGCCGGTGCCCGGCGCGGCACCGCCGGGCGGGACGACCGCGAGAGCGGTGGCCGTGGCGATGCCCCGCAGCATCGCGGGACCGGTGAAACGCAGGGACCGTACACCCCGGCCATCCTGCACGACGGGGACCAGGCGCGTGTCACGGGGGTGGCCGTGCACCTCGCCCAGGAGCGGGGCGGTGGGCGGCTCGACGGACGGCTCGGCGAACGGGGTGTCGGACGGTCCGGCCCCGGGAGCGGCCCGCAGCAGCGGCTCGGCGAGGGTGAGCAGCCCCGACACGGCCGCCAGGGGGTTGCCCGGCAGCCCGACGAGGTGCGCTCCGGCGGGCAGCCGCGCCAGCAGCATCGGATGTCCGGGGCGCACGGCCACGCCGTCCACCAGCAGCGTCGCGCCCAGCCGGCGCAGCGCGGGGTGGACGTGGTCGACGGGTCCGGACGCCGTGCCGCCGGTGGTGACGACGAGGTCGGCGGTGGTGTCGGCCAGCGCCGCGTACAGCGCCTCGGCGTCGTCGCCCAGCCGGCGGGTGGAGGTCACCTCGACGCCCAGGGCCGCCAGCCAGGGGCCGACCATCGGGCCGAGCGCGTCGCGCACCCGGCCGCCCTCGGGACGGCCGGACGTCAGCAGTTCGTCGCCCAGGACCAGCACCTCCGCGCGGGGCCGGCGCAGGACGGGCAGCTCGTCCCAGCCCGCCGCGGCGGCGAGGCCGAGCACGGCCGGGGTGATCCGCGCGCCGGCGGACAGC
Source organism: Streptomyces macrosporus (assembly GCF_039533145.1). NCBI lineage: Bacteria > Bacillati > Actinomycetota > Actinomycetes > Kitasatosporales > Streptomycetaceae > Streptomyces > Streptomyces macrosporus. Next base: position 175,622 of record NZ_BAAASZ010000052.1, on the reverse strand, counting down.
AGGTGGTCGCCCCGGCGGCACTCCTGGCCGCGCGGGCGGATGTCGGCGCCGTGCTGGGGCGCCCTGGGGGCGCGCAGCCGGCGGTCGCGCACCCGGCCGTACTCGGAGCGGAGCACGGCGGTGGCCCCCGGCGGAACGCGGGCGCCGGTGGCGATGCGGACGGCGTGGCCGTCGGCGAGCGGGGGCGGGGCGTCGTCCCCGGCCAGGACGCCGGGGGCGTCCCCCGGGTCCGCGAGCTCCCAGGGGCCGGGGCCGGAGACGGCCCAGCCGTCCATGGCCGAGGTGTCGAACGCCGGCAGGTCGGTGAGCGCGGTCAGGGGCTCGGCGAGACGGTGGCCGAGGGCGCTCTCCAGGGGCAGGGTGACGGGTTCGGCACGCCGCTCGGCACCGGCGCGGGCGGCCACGGCCCGGGCCCGCGGCCAGGCGAGGTGCCGCACGTCCTCCGCGCCCTCCGCCGTCCCGTGCGCCGGTTCGGCGTGCGGACGGCCGGCGCCGTGGGAGGCGCCGTCGGAGGCACCGTGGTCGGAGGCACCGCCCTGGGAAGCGCCGCTCCGGGAAGCGCTGTCGGAGGGTGTGCCGTGACGCGGCTCGCCGCGGAGGGCGCGGCCGGTCCGGTGGCCGTTGGCCAGGGCGAGGGCGTCGGCCAGTTCGTCGCCGCTCATCCGGCTCTACCTTCCCTCCGGGCCCGTCCCCGGCTTCTCCTCCTCGACCCAGCGGCGGGCGAGCTCGGCGGCCTTCCGCGCGGCGGCGGCGACGTCCTCGGCGCTTCCGCCCGCGCGGGCCGCCGCGTACCCGACGAGGAAGGTCGTCAGCGGGGCGGCGGGACGGGCCACGCCGTGCGCGGCGTCCCGGGCGAGGTCCAGGAGGAGGGCGGTGTCGACGTCGAGGTCGATGCCCAGGTCGGCCTTGACGGCGGTCATCCATTCGTTCAGCACACGCCCATGCTCCCTGATCCGCGAGCGGGCCGCGGCGAGTTCCTCCCAGGTGTCGCAGTCCAGGGACTCGTGGGGGTCGGCCGGGGCGACGCGGCGCAGCGACAGGTCGGCGGTGAGCAGCCGCAGGGGAAGACCCGCGAGCCGCCCGTGTTCGGCGGCGAGGAGGGCCAGTTCGCGCCGGAGGGACTCGGCGCGGTAGGCGCCGAGGAGGGGTTGGTCGCGGCCGTCGTCGACGATCACGCCGTCGCCGTCCTCGGCCAGGTCCGCCGCGCCCTCCAGCAGCGTCCGCACGGTGGCGGACGTCAGGAACGGCAGGTCGGCGGAGAGCACCAGCACCGTCTCGCGGTCGGCGCGGCGCAGCCCGGCGTCGAGCGCGGCCAACGGCCCGCCGCCGGGCGGCTGTTCGCGCACCCAGTCCACCGGGCGCGCGGTCGGCCGGCGCGGACCGACGACCACGGTCCGCGCCGCGTCCGCGCAGGCGTGGAGCACCCGGTCGAGCAGGGACCGGCCCCCGACGGTGAGGGCCGGTTTGTCCGCTCCGTCGAGCCGACGGGCCGCGCCGCCCGCGATGACGAGGGCGTCGTACACGTGGGTCACCCCACGAGTATGGCTCTCACAGGGTGCGCAGCAGTACGGCCGGGTGCTCGACGCAGTCGGCCACGTACCGCAGGAAGCCGCCCGCCGTGCCGCCGTCGCACACCCGGTGGTCGAAGGTGAGCGAGAGCTGGACGACGTGGCGCACCGCCAGCTCCCCTTCGTGCACCCACGGCTTGGGGGTGATGCGTCCGACGCCGAGCATCGCCGCCTCGGGGTGGTTGATGATCGGCGTCGAGCCGTCCACCCCGAACACCCCGTAGTTGTTGAGGGTGAAGGTGCCGCCGGTCAGCTCGGCCGGTTTCAACGTCCCCGCGCGGGCGGCCTCGGTGAGCCGGGCGATCTCCTCGGTGAGGTCGGTGGCGTTGCGTTCGTGGGCGTTCCGCACGACGGGCACCACGAGCCCGCGCTCGGTCTGGGCGGCGAAGCCCAGGTGCACGTCGGGGAGTCGGACGATCTCGCGGGCGGCCGTGTCCACCGTCGCGTTCAGTTCGGGGAAGCGGGCGAGGGCGGCCGTGCAGATCCGGGCGAGGAGCGCCAGCAGGGAGATCTTGGGTCCCGCGGCGTTCATCGCCCGCCGGGCGGCGAGCAGTTCGGTGGCGTCGGCGTCCACCCAGCAGGTCGCGTCGGGGATCTCGCGCCGGGAGGTGGCGAGCTTCTCGGCGACCGCGCCGCGCACGCCGCGCAGGGGGACGCGCTCGCCGGACGCGAGGGCCGCGGCGGACGCGGCGGGGACGGGAGCGGTGTCGACCGGCGCGGCCGTGCGGACCGCGGCCGTCTCGGCGGCCCGCTCGACGGCCCTCTCGACGTCGGCCCGCAGGATCAACCCCTGCGGACCGGTGCCGGTGATCCGGCGCAGGTCGAGCCCGTGCTCCCGCGCGAGCCGCCGCACCAGCGGCGAGATCACGGCGACGGGTCCGGCGGGGGGCCGGGTGTCGGCGGGCGTGGCGGCGGGGGCGGCCACGGGGGCGGGGGAGGGCGTGGGGGCCGTCGGGCGGACCCGGCGCCGGCGGGCCGCGGGGGCGCCCGTGCCGTAGCCCACCAGGACGTTCCCCGAGCGCTCCGGCTCCGCCCCGGCGGCTCCTTCGGCCCGTGACTCGGCACGCGACGCGGCGGGCGCCCCGGCGCCGGACTCCGCGCGGGAGCCCCCGCCGTCCTCGGAGGGCGCGCCGACGGCCACCGTGATCAGGGGCGCGCCGACGGGGATCTCGGCGCCCTCGTCGCCGAACCGGGCGGTGACCACACCGCCGTACGGGCAGGGCACCTCGACCATCGCCTTGGCCGTCTCGACCTCCACGACCGGCTGGTCCACGGCGACGACGTCGCCGACGGACACCAGCCAGCGGACGATCTCGGCCTCGGTCAGCCCCTCGCCCAGGTCGGGCAGGGTGAACTCGCGGACCTCGGGCATCAGTGGTCACCCCCGCCGAACGCCTCGGGCCGCTCGGTCCACTCCGACTCCCACTGGAGCCGGGCGACGGCGTCCAGCACCCGGTCCACGCCGGGCAGGTGGTACCGCTCCAGCATGGGCGGCGGGTAGGGGATGTCGAACCCGGCCACGCGCAGCACCGGCGCCTCCAGGTGGTGGAAGCAGCGCTCGGTGATCCGGGCGGCGATCTCGCCGCCGGGGCCGCCGAACGCGCTCGCCTCGTGGACGACCACGGCCCGCCCGGTGCGCCGCACCGACGCGCAGACCGTCTCGTCGTCGAAGGGCACCAGGGAGCGCAGGTCGACGACCTCCAGGTCCCAGCCCTCCTCGCGGGCGGCCTCGGCCGCCTCCAGGCAGACCGGCACCGACGGCCCGTAGGTGACCAGCGTCGCGGACGTCCCCGCGCGGCGGACCCGGGCGCGACCGATGGGCTCGACCGGCTCCGGCGCCTCGGGCGACCAGTCGGCCTTCGACCAGTACAGCCGCTTGGGCTCCAGGAAGACCACCGGGTCGTCGGAGGCGATGGCGGCCCGCAGCAGCCCGTAGGCGTCGGCCACGGTCGCCGGGGTCACCACGTGGAGGCCGGGGGTGGCCATGTAGTACGCCTCGGAGGAGTCGCTGTGGTGCTCCACGCCGCCGATCCCGCCGCCGTAGGGCACGCGGATCGTGATGGGCAGCGGCAGCGCGCCGCGGGTGCGGTTGCGCATCTTGGCGACGTGGCTGAGGAGTTGCTCGAACGCCGGGTAGGCGAAGGCGTCGAACTGCATCTCCACCACGGGCCGCAGCCCGTACATCGCCATGCCGACGGCCGTGCCCAGGATGCCGGCCTCGGCCAGCGGGGTGTCGGTGCAGCGGTCGTCGCCGAACTCCGCCGCCAGGCCGTCGGTGATCCGGAAGACGCCGCCGAGCGTGCCCACGTCCTCGCCGAGGACGTGGACGGACGGGTCCTCGGCCATGGCGTCGCGCAGGGCGCGGGTGAGGGCCTGGGCCATGGTGGCGGGCTTGCCGGCGGCCCGGGCGGCTCCGGACCTCCGGGCGCCCTTCCCCGTTCCGGTGGTGGCGGTCGTCATCGCTCGTCCCCCTCCTGGCCGTCCTCGGCGCTCTCCTCGGCCTCCAGTTCGGCGCGCAGCCGCTCGGCCTGCTCCCTCAGTTGCGCGGTCTTCTCCGCGTAGACGTGGTCGAAGAGGGCCATCGGGTCGAGCACCGGGTCCTCGTTCATCCGCGCGCGCAGCCGCGCCGCCATCTCCTCGGCCTCCTCGTGCGCCCTGGCCTTCCCGGCCTCGTCGAGCAGGCCGCGGGCGGTCATCTCGCGCTCCAGCAGCGCCACGGGGTCGTGTTCGCGCCAGGTCTCGACCTCGGCGTCGTCGCGGTACCGGGTGGCGTCGTCGGCGTTGGTGTGGGCGTCCAGCCGGTAGGTGACCGCCTCCACGAGGGTGGGGCCCTCCCCGCGCCGGGCGCGCTCGACGGCCTCGGAGAGCACCCGGTGGACGGCGACGACGTCGTTGCCGTCCACCAGCCGGCCCGGGATGCCGTAGCCGACGGCCTTGTGGGCCAGCGAGGGCGCGGCGGTCTGCTTGGCCAGGGGGACGGAGATCGCGAAGCCGTTGTTCTGGACGAGGAAGACGGTCGGGGTGCGCCAGACGGCGGCGAAGTTCAGGGCCTCGTGGAAGTCGCCCTCGCTCGTCCCGCCGTCGCCGACCATGGCCAGGGCCACCACGTCGTCGCCCTTGAGGCGGGCGGCGTGGGCGAGCCCGACGGCGTGCGGGAGATGGGTGGCCAGGGGGGTGGACAGCGGGGCGACGCGGTGCTCGTGGGGGTCGTACCCGGTGTGCCAGTCGCCGCGGAGGAGGCCGAGCGCCTCGGCCGGGTCCATGCCGCGGGCGACGGCGGCGAGGGTGTCGCGGTAGCTGGGGAAGAGCCAGTCGCGCTCCTCCAGGACCAGCGCGGCGGCCACCTCGCACGCCTCCTGCCCGGTGGAGGAGGGGTAGACGGCGAGCCGGCCCTGTTTGGTGAGCGCGGTGGCCTGCCGGTTGTAGCGGCGGCCCCTCACCAGGTGCCCGTACAGCGTCCCGAGGAGCTCCGGGTCCAGGTCGGCGCCGGTGCCCAGCAGCCGGTACGGCTCCGGGTCCGGCAGCAGCGGCGCGGGATCGGTGCGCGGTTGCCAGGCGGGGGGCGGCGCGGGGCGGTAGGCGCCTGGCTGTTCCAGGACCGTCATGTCGTGCACCTCCTGGTAGGGGGCATCGCGAACGCGGAGCCACGCAGGGTGACGGGCTTCCCTACCGATTGTTCGGTCACTGGCGCATTTTGGCTACGGGTGGGGAGGCCCTGTGGACAAACGGTTCTGCAACGCGTGGGATGTCGGCAGGACGTCCATCGAGGGGAGGCGGCAGGCCATGTCGGAAGAACGGATGGCTCCCGTGGAACCGGAGAGTGACCACCGGCCGGCGGCCCGTCCGCTCGACCCGGTCGACCGGGCCATCCTGCGGATGCTGCAACTGGACGGCAGAGCGTCGATACGGTCGGTGGCCGAGCGGGTGCACGTGTCGCGGGCGAACGCCTACGCCCGGATCAACCGCCTGGTCGAGGACGGGGTGATACGCGGCTTCGCGGCCCGCGTCGACCACGAGCGGGCCGGCCAGGGAGCCTCGGCGTACATCACGCTGAAGATCGTGCAGAACTCCTGGCGCACGGTGCGCGAGAAGCTCAAGGCGCTTCCCGGAGCCGCGCACATCGCGCTGGTCAGCGGGGACTTCGACGTCCTGCTGCTGGTGCACACCGCCGACAACCGGGCGCTGCGGGAGTTGGTGCTCACCCGCATCCAGGCGATTCCGGAGGTGCTGAGCACCCGTACGCTCCTGGTCTTCGAGGAGACCGACCTCGAACCGGAGCCGTGAGCCGGATCGCTTCCTCCCGCCTACTGCCCGCGCAGGCCCTCGAAGGCGAGCCGCACGACCGTGTCGGCGATCCGCTCGCCGTCGGAGGCGCCGCCGGGCAGGGGTCGGTACCACTCCACGACGGAGTTGATCATTCCGAAGAGCAGCCGCGTCGTCAGCCGGGCGTCGAGGTCGGCGCGGAGGTCCCCCTCGGCGACGGCGGCCTTCAGCAGCTCGGCGACCCGGTGGTCGAACTCGCGGCGGCGCTCCATCGCCCAGCGCTCGGTGCGGGTGTTGCCGCGCACCCGCAGCAGCAGCGTGACGTAGGGCAGCTCGGCCGTCAGGACCCCGACGGTGCGGCGGGTGACGTGTTCCAGCCGTTCGATCGCCCGCCCCTCGCGGGCCTCCGGCTCGTCCAGCACGGCGAAGAGGCCGTCGAGCGCGCGGGATATCGCCCGGCGCAGCAGCTCCTCCTTGCTCCGCACGTGGTGGTAGATGGACGACTTGGAGATCCCGGCCGCGCGGGAGAGGTGCTCCATGGAAGTGCCGTCGTACCCACGCTCGTTGAAGACCTCCACGGCCACCGCGAGGAGCGATTCGGGCGTGTAGGTGTCGCGCCGGGGCGCCTTGGCTGACGGCTTGGCTGGCATGGCCCCGATGTTATCCACAGGTCTCCGCTCCCCCTTGCCCGACCGATCGTTCGGTAGCAGTATCTACCTGTCCGTCCGGACGCGCACTGCCCGCGTGCGCGCAGCCCGTACACCCGCTCGACGAGGAGTTGGTCCCGATGGCCACCGCACCCACCCAGGCCCCGCCGGCGGTCCCGGCGCAGCTCGTGGAGAAGCACCGCCCCACGCTGGACCGGGCGCTGGAGGCGATCCGCACCAGGGACTACTGGTCCCCCTATCCGGAGCACCCCAAGGCATACGGCGAGGAGCACGGCTCCCTGGGCGCCGCGGAGGGCAAGGCCGCGTTCGACGCGCTGCTCGGCACCCGCTTCGACCTGGACCAGCCCGGCACGGACGGCTGGGTGGCCGGCGAGGTCTCGCCGTACGGCCTGAAGCTGGGCACCGAGTACCCCCACGTCGACGTCGACGTGCTGCTGCCCGCGATGCGCGCCGCGATGCCGGCCTGGCGGGACGCGGGTCCCGAGGTCCGGGCGGCGGTGTGTCTGGAGATCCTGGCCCGGATCAACGCGCGCACCCACGAGTTCGCCCACGCGGTGATGCACACCAGCGGGCAGGCGTACCTGATGGCGATGCAGGCCGGCGGCCCGCACGCCCAGGACCGCGGCCTGGAGGCGGTGGCGTACGCCTACGTCGAGCAGACCCGCGTCCCGGCGGAGGCGGGGTGGACGAAGCCGCAGGGCAAGCGGGACCCGCTCCGGCTGACCAAGCGCTTCACCGCGGTGCCGCGGGGCGTCTCGCTGCTGATCGGCTGCAACACCTTCCCGACCTGGAACGGCTACCCGGGGCTGTTCGCCTCCCTGGCCACGGGCAACCCGGTGCTGGTCAAGCCGCACCCGCGCGCGGTCCTCCCGCTCGCCCTGACGGTGCGGGTCGCCCGCGAGACGCTCGCCGAGGCCGGCTTCGACCCGAACCTGGTGGCGCTGGCCGCCGAGCGGGACGGCGAGGGCATCGCGAAGGAGCTGGCCGTCCGCCCCGAGGTCCGGATCGTCGACTACACCGGCTCGACGTCCTTCGGCGACTGGCTGGAGGCCAACGCCCGCCAGGCCCAGGTCTTCACCGAGAAGGCCGGGGTCAACACGGTGATCGTGGACTCCACCGACGACTATCGCGGCATGCTGGGCAACCTGGCCTTCTCCCTCTCCCTCTACAGCGGCCAGATGTGCACCACCCCGCAGAACCTGCTGATCCCGCGGGACGGCATCGACACCGACGCGGGCCACAAGTCCTACGACGAGGTGGTCTCCGACCTGGCGGGCGCGGTGGACAAACTGCTCGGCGACGACCAGCGGGCGGTCGCGCTGCTGGGCGCGATCGTCAACCCGGGGGTGCGGGAGCGGCTGGAGGGCGCGGCGGAGCTGGGCGAGGTCGCCCTCGCCTCCCGCGCGGTGACCCACCCGGAGTTCCCCGACGCCACGGTCCGCACCCCGGTGATCGTCAAGCTGGACGGCGCCGGGCCGGAGTCGGCGTCGGTCTGCATGTCGGAGTGCTTCGGCCCGGTGTCCTTCGCCGTCGCCGTGGACTCCACCGCCGACGCGGTCGCCCTGCTGCGCCGCACCGTCCGGGAGAAGGGCGCGATGACGGTCGGGGCGTACACCACCTCGCCGGAGGTGGAGCGGCTGGTCGAGGACGCCTGCCTGGAGGAGTGCGCCCAGCTCTCGCTGAACCTCACGGGCGGGGTGTACGTCAACCAGACCGCGGCGTTCTCCGACTTCCACGGCTCCGGCGGCAACCCGGCGGCCAACGCGGCGCTGTGCGACGGCGCCTTCGTGGCGAGCCGCTTCCGCATGGTGGAGGTGCGCCGCCCGGCCTGACGCCTTCCGTCCTCCCGGCCACGCCCGCGCCCGGTCGGCCCCGAGTGGTCGGTCCCGGGTGGTCAGTCCCGGGTGCGGGCGTAGTGCCGGGACGCCTTGGCCCGGTTGCCGCAGACCGCCATCGAGCACCACCGCCGCCTGCGGTTCTGCGAGGTGTCGAAGAAGTGCAGCACGCACTTCGGATGCGCGCAGCGGCGGATGCGGGTCGGGTCGAGCCTCAACAGTCGCAGATAGTCGTCGACGGCCAGCCAGGCGGCCAGCCAGGCGGGCGGGTCGGCCTCGACGTCGTCGTGGGGTCCGTCGGGTGACAGCACCCGGCGGACCCTTCCGTGTGCCAGGACCTCGTTGAGCCCCGCGCGCGCCTCCTCGGAGGGCCCGGCGGGGTCGGCGACGGCCGCGGCCAGCGCCTCGCGCGCCCGCAGCACGGCGGCGAGCGCCGCCTCGTCGGCGACGCAGCGGTCGGCCAGGCCCGCCGACCCCAGCCAGATCGCGAGTCCGTCGACCCCGGTGAGCAGGTCCCGGGCCGCGCCGTCCTCCACCCAGCGGGTGTTCAGCAGGTCCAGCGAGAGCGGTTCGCCGATCAGCGGGCGCGGGTCGTCGGCAGGCATGGCCCCATCCTAACCCTCTAACCCCTATAGACCCTTGTACCGGTTGACGCCCACGAATCTAACCCCTATGTTCAGCGGTAACGGTTAGTCCGGATCGGCCGGCGACCACCGAAAGAGGGGGACCCCCATGTCCAGCGCGACCCGTACGACCGCCGCACCGGCCACCCTGCGCACCGGCCACGTCGGCCTGAACGTCACCGACCTCGACCGCTCCCTCGCCTTCTACCGGCGGGTCTTCGGCTTCGAGGCCGCCCACGAGGGCCGCGACGGCGACCGCCGCTGGGCCTTCCTCACCCGCGACGGGCAGCTCGTGGTCACCCTCTGGCAGCAGAGCGAGGGCGGCTTCGCGACCGGCCGTCCGGGCCTGCACCACCTGTCGTTCCAGGTCGACACGGTCGAGGAGGTGCGGGCCGTCGAGTCCGTCCTGCGCGAGGTGGGCGCCGAGTTCGCCTACGACGGCGTCGTCCCGCACGGCGAGGGCGCCGCGTCCGGCGGGATCTTCTTCACCGACCCCGACGGCATCCGGCTGGAGATCTACTCCCCCGCCGGCGCCGACGAGGCGCCCGCCCCCAGCGGCACCGCGCCCACCTGCGGCTTCTTCTGAGCCTCGGCCCGGCCGGAGCCACGGGACGACAGAGCCGCGAGACGGCGACGCGAGGACGCGAGGAGGAGCGGGCACACCATGACGACGACCGAGGCGACGACCGTCTACCACCCGGGCGAGCGCGCCGTGCAACGCCGGGCGGGCGCCGCCGAAGCGGCCGACCACGTGGGTCGGAGCATCCACGGCACCGTCCCGCCCGTCGCGGCGGCCTTCCTCGCCGAACGCCGCCTGCTCGTCCTGGGCGCGGCGGACGTCGAGGGCCGGCTGTGGGCGTCACCGCTGACCGGTCCGCCCGGATTCGTCGAGGCCGTGGACGAGCGGACCGTCGTCGTCCGCGGCCTGCCGCGCCCCGGCGATCCGCTGGCCGGTCCGCTGGGCGCGGGCCCGGCGCACGTCGGCGCGATCGCCGTCGAGCCGGCCACCCGCCGCCGGATGCGGTTCAACGGCACCGCGCGCCCGGACGGCGCGGGCCTGCGGATCACCACGGAGCAGGTCTACTCGAACTGCCCCAAGTACATCCAGCGCCGCTCGGTCACCGGGGAGCACCCGCCACCGGAGGACGGCCCGGCCCCCGTCCGCGGGGACGCGCTCGCTCCCCGGCAGCGGGAGGCGATCGCCGCCGCCGACACCTTCTTCGTCGCGACGGCGGCGGAGGACGGCTCGGCCGACGCCTCGCACCGGGGCGGCAATCCGGGCTTCGTCCGGGTCCTGGGGCCGGACCGGCTGTGCTGGCCGGAGTACCGGGGCAACTCGATGTACATGACGCTGGGCAACCTGGAGCAGAACCCGGCCGCCGGGCTGCTCTTCCCCGACTGGTCCACCGGCGGGTTCCTCCAGGTCACCGGCGAGGCCCGGGTGGACTGGTCCGCCTCCCGCGCCGCGGCCGTCCCCGGCGCCCAGCGGATCGTGGACTTCACGGTCACCGGTGTGGTCGAGTTCGCCCGCGGCGGCGGACCGCGCTGGAGCGCCCCGGAGTTCTCCCCCGCCAACCCGCCCGTCGCGCCCGCCGCTTGAGGGCGGACCGTCGAGGGGCGCGGCGGTCGGTCGATCCGGGCGGTCAGCCGATCTCGGCGTGCGCGCGGATCCAGGCGTGCATGGCGATGGCCGCCGCCGCGCCCGCGTTGATGGACCGGGTGGAGCCGAACTGGGCGATGGAGCAGACCTTCTCGGCGTGCTTCCACGCCTCCTCGGTCAGTCCCGGCCCCTCCTGTCCGAACAGCAGCACGCAGCGGCGCGGCAGCTCGGTGGTCTCCAGCGGCACCGCGCCGGGGAGGTTGTCGATGCCGATGATCGGCAGCCCCTCGGCGCGCGCCCAGTCGGCGAGGGCCGCCACGTCCGGGTGGTGGACGATGTGCTGGTACCGGTCGGTGACCATCGCGCCGCGCCGGTTCCAGCGGCGCTTGCCGACGATGTGGACCTTCCCGGCGAGGAAGGCGTTGGCGGTGCGGACGACGCTGCCGATGTTGAAGTCGTGGGTCCAGTTCTCCACCGCGACGTGGAAGTCGTGCCGCCGGGTGTCGAGGTCGGCGACGATCGCCTCGCGCCGCCAGTAGCGGTAGCGGTCGACGACGTTGCGCCGGTCGCCGTGGGCCAGCAGTTCGGGGTCGTACCGCTCGTCCGTGGGCCACGGCTCGGGATGAGGGCCGACCCCCACCTGCGGTCCGTAGCCCTCGTCGTACTGCACCGGCTCGCCGTCCGTCGGATCGCCGTCCGCCCCCCGGGGCCTGGTCTCGCTGCCGTTCACCCCACGAGGGTACGTGCGGGGCCGGAGGCGCCGTCCGTCTCCTCCCGCTCCGCCGCTCCCCGCGAGCGCGGACGGAGGCGGAGGCGACGGCCCAGCCGCGCCGCCCGGCCGCCCAGCCAGACCAGGAAGACCGTCGGCAGGAAGACGGCGTCGGCGGCGATCATGGCGAGCGAGAAGAACGGCAGCCCGAGGACGACGGCGATGGAGGCGTGCTCCAGGATCATCAGGGCGAGCAGCACGTTCTTCACCCGGCGGTTGAAGAGGGTGAAGGGGAAGGCGACCTGGACGATCACCGTGCCGTAGCTCAGCACCATGACCATCGGTCCGCTGCTTCCCAATACCTCGGAGAGGGCGGGCCAGGGGGCGAAGTAGTCCAGGTTCAGGGGGTAGTAGACGGCGGTGCCGTCCTGCCAGCGCGAGCCCTGGATCTTGTACCAGCCGGCGGTCGCGTAGATCAGGCAGACCTCGGCCATGATCACCAGCAGGGCGGCGTTGTGGACCACGTTGCCGAGGATGTCCATCAGGCGGCGGACGTCGGCCTTCCGCCCCGTCTCCGCCCCGCGGTCCTCGCCCGCGTCCGCGCCGCCGTCCTCCCCCGCGTCCGCGCCGGCGGGTCGGGTGGGCCGTACGCACCACCACAGGCCGTACACCAGCCACAGGCTCCACAGGACGGTCGCCCAGCCGACGAAGGGCACCGGGCCGTCCTCGCCGAACCAGCCGACCTCGCCGCGCACGGTGGCCACCAGCAGGGCCGTCCCCAGCACCGCCCACAGCGCGATGCCCAGCGGATCGGTGCCCGGGTCGTCCGCGGGGCGCCGGGCCCGCCGGCGGGCGTCCAGGGACCAGACCCGGCCGCACCGGGTGAGCACCAGGTACATCGCCATCAGGTGGACGACGTTGTCGCCGCCGTCGCCCATGAAGACGCTGCGGTTCTGGAGCGAGAGCACGCCGATCATGAAGAGGACCGACATCGTCCGGGTCCGCCAACCGACCAGCAGGGCGGCGGAGGCGAGCACCGCGAGCGCGTAGACGGTCTCGAACCAGAGGGTGCCGTCGGACCACAGCAGCACCGTGAAGGCATGGTTGCTCTCGACCAGCCTGCTGCCCAGCTCCCAGCTCCAGGGGCCGTCCGGCCCGTACAGCTCGCGCCGGTTCGGCCACTCGAACAGCAGGAAGGCCAGCCAGGTGAAGGAGAACCCGATCCGCACGACCGCGGTCTGGTACGGGCCCAGGGCACGGTCGGTGACCTTGGTGACGCCGGCGACGACCGCGCGGTCGGCACTCGCGGCGAACCGCCGCGCCAGGGAGCGGACCGAGTCCGGGTCCGGGTCCCGGGACGGCCGCGGAGCGCCCTCCCTCTCGGCGTCCCGCGCCCCCTCCCTCTCGGCGTCCTCCGCGGCCCGGGGCTCGGGGACGGCGGGGACGGACGGGCCGGTCCCGCCGGTTTCGGACTGCGTCACTTGCCCTCCGGAACGTCCGAGCGGTCGACCGCCCACCAGGGCAGCGTCCGGTACGTGGTCTCGGTGTCGATGCTCTCGCCGCTCCACGGCGGCGGGGCGACCGGCGTGGTCGCCGACCGCACCTGGACGCGCCTGACCTCTCCGCCGTTGAGCTCGGGCCCGAAGCGCAGCATCACGATCCGCCGCAGGTACTCCTCGGAGAGCTCGCCGCGCAGGCCGTTCGGCCGGTTCTCCGCGTCGTGCGAACCGGTGAAGAAGTCCCAGGCGCGGCGCAGCTCGTTCTGTTCGGTGTGGCTGGGGAAGGGGTTGCCGCGGATGCCCTCGGCGTCCATGGCCGACAGGTCCACCCAGCCGGTCCGCTCGGTGGTGCCGTCCGGCCGGAGCACCTCGGCGCGGGCGTGGACGGCGATGTTCTGCTGGAGCGGGTTGGGCGCGAACAGCTTCCAGTTCTGCTCGAACTCCGGGTAGACGTACTCCTCGACCGCCTCGCCGTACTGCCTGCTGACGGTGTTCGACGGGGCGACGTGCAGGAAGACCGCCGTCAGGTGGACCGCGACGAACACGGCGACGGCCCCCAGCACGACCGCGACGACCGTCCGGGCCACGGGCGGGAGCGCCATCACGCCCGACGGCGACGTCCCCTCCCGGTGCGTCTCCCGGTGCGTCCGCGCTTGTGGCTCCATGCCCTCCCCGATCCGATGCGCCGATCCGTCGTGCCCGATCCGCCGTGTCCGGCCCGGCCCGGCCCGTCGCGTCCGCGTCCGGTTGCCCGTGTCCCGCGCCGTGTCGGCCGCCCCCGCGCCCACCGCGTCCGGGCCGACCTTACCGAGGTTGTCCACAGCCTTGACACCCCCGGGCCTCGCCGGCGACCATTGAACCGAACGATCGGTCGGTTGGTTCCTCGCCTGGAGCAAGGGGGCTGTGCATGACGACGCTGCTGCCGGAGACGGACCAGGGCGGAGGTCCCGAGGCGTACGAGAAGGCGTTCGACGCCGCCATCGCCGCGGACGAGCGGATCGAGCCGCGCGACTGGATGCCCGACGCCTACCGCGCGACGCTGGTGCGCCAGATGGCCCAGCACGCCCATTCCGAGATCATCGGCATGCAGCCGGAGGCCAACTGGATCACGCGGGCGCCCTCGCTGCGCCGCAAGGCGATCCTGATGGCCAAGGTGCAGGACGAGGCCGGGCACGGGCTGTACCTCTACAGCGCCGCCGAGACGCTGGGCGTCGGCCGCGACGAACTGCTCGACAAGCTGCACTCCGGACGCCAGAAGTACTCCTCGATCTTCAACTACCCCACCCTGACCTGGGCCGACGTCGGCGCGATCGGCTGGCTGGTGGACGGCGCGGCGATCACCAACCAGGTGCCGCTGTGCCGCTGCTCCTACGGGCCGTACGCGCGGGCCATGGTCCGCATCTGCAAGGAGGAGTCCTTCCACCAGCGCCAGGGGTACGAGCTGCTGCTCGCGCTGAGCCGGGGCACGCCGGCCCAGCACGCGATGGCGCAGGACGCCGTCAACCGCTGGTGGTGGCCGTCGCTGATGATGTTCGGCCCGCCCGACAACGAGTCGAAGCACTCCGCGCGCTCCATGGCCTGGAAGATCAAGCGGCACTCCAACGACGAGCTGCGCCAGCGGTTCGTGGACATCTGCGTCCCCCAGGCCGAGTCCCTCGGGCTGACCCTGCCCGACCCGGAGCTGCGCTGGAACGAGGAGCGCGGCCACTACGACTACGGGCCGATCGACTGGGACGAGTTCAACGAGGTGCTGCGCGGCAACGGCCCCTGCAACGAGCAGCGGCTGAACCAGCGGCGCCGCGCCCACGAGGAGGGTGCCTGGGTGCGCGAGGCCGCGGCGGCGTACGCCCGCAAGCACGGAGAGCAGGGCCGGAACGGAAGGACGGCGGCATGACCACCAGCGAATGGCCCCTGTGGGAGGTCTTCGTCCGCAGCAGGCGCGGCCTGTCCCACACCCACGCCGGGAGCCTCCACGCGCCCGACGCCGAGATGGCCCTGCGCAACGCGCGGGACCTGTACACGCGGCGGTCGGAGGGCGTCTCGATCTGGGTGGTGCCCTCGGCCGCGATCACCGCCTCCTCGCCCGACGAGAAGGACCCGTTCTTCGAGCCCGCCGCCGACAAGCCCTACCGCCACCCCACCTTCTACGAGGTCCCCGAGGGGGTGCAGCACCTGTGAGCGTTCCCCGCACGGCCGCGCTGGCCCTCGGCGACGACGCCCTGGTCCTCTCCCAGCGCCTGGGGGAGTGGGCCGGACACGCCCCCGTCCTGGAGGAGGAGGTCGCCCTCGCCAACATCGCGCTGGACCTGCTGGGCCAGGCCCGCGCCCTGCTGTCGATGGTGGGCGACGAGGACGAGTTGGCCTACCTCCGCGAGGAGCGGGAGTTCACCAACGTCCAGCTCGTGGAGCGGCCCAACGGCGACTTCGCGCACACCATCGCCCGCCAGCTGTACTTCTCCACCTGGCAGGAGCTGCTCTACGAGCGGCTGGCCACGGGCGAGGACGAGCCGGCCGAGCTCGCCGCGCTGGCCGCGAAGGCCGTCAAGGAGGTCGCCTACCACCGCGACCACGCCGAGCACTGGACGCTGCGGCTGGGCGACGGCACGGACGTCAGCCGCGAGCGGATGCGAACCGCGCTGGACGAGCTGTGGCGCTACACCGGCGAGCTGTTCCAGCCGGTGGAGGGCCTGGCGGTCGACTGGGACGACGTGCGCGAGCAGTGGACGCGGCGCATCGCCGACGTGCTGGGGCGCGCCGGCCTCTCCCTCCCCGAAGGGCCACAGGCCGCCTCCTGGGCCGCCGGCGCCGGACGGCAGGGCATCCACACCGAGCCGTTCGGCCGGATGCTCGCCGAGATGCAGCACCTGCACCGCAGCCACCCGGGGGCGTCGTGGTGACCGCCCGCACCGAGACGACCGGGACGACCGGGCTGGAAGAGGAGCTGCGCCGGATCGCGGGCTCCGTCCCCGATCCGGAGCTGCCGGTGCTGACGCTGTCCGACCTGGGCATCCTGCGCGGCCTCCACGTCGTCGGGCCGGGCCGGGTGGAGGTCGAGCTGACCCCGACCTACACCGGCTGCCCGGCCGTCGAGGCGATGGCCGCCGACGTCGAGCGGGCGCTGCGCGAGCACGGCGTGGCGGAGGTGACCGTCCGCACGGTCCTCTCCCCGCCCTGGACGACGGACGCGATCACCGCCGAGGGCCGCCGCAAGCTGGCGGAGTTCGGGATCGCCCCGCCCCGGCACGGCGCGGCCGGCTCCGGGCACGGCGGTCCGGTCGCGGTGGACCTCGCCATCCGCTGCCCCCACTGCGGCTCCACCGACACCACCCTGCTCAGCCGCTTCTCCTCCACCGCCTGCAAGGCGCTGCGCCGCTGCGCCTCCTGTCGGGAGCCGTTCGACCACTTCAAGGAGCTGACATGAGATTCCATCCGCTCCGGGTCCGCGCGGTCGAGCGGCTCACGGACGACTCGGTGGCCGTGACGTTCGCGGTGCCGCCCGAGCTCCACGACACCTTCCGCCACGTCCCCGGCCAGCACGTCACGCTCCGCCGCGAGCTGGACGGCGTGGAGGTGCGCCGCACGTACTCGATCTGCGCCCCGGCCGTGCCGCCCCCCGGCGAGCCGGTCCTGAGGGTCGGCATCCGGCTGGTGGAGGGCGGGGCGTTCTCCACCTACGCCCTCAAGGAGCTGTCCGCCGGGGACACGGTCGAGGTGATGCCCCCGACGGGCCGCTTCACGCTGCGCCCGCGGCCGGGCCGTTTCGCGGCGATCGTCGGCGGCAGCGGCATCACCCCGGTGCTGTCCATCGCCTCCACCCTCCTCGCCGAGCGACCGGACGCCCGGTTCTGCCTGGTCCGCAGCGACCGCACCGCGGCGTCGGCGATGTTCCTGGAGGAGGTCGCCGAGCTGAAGGACCGCCACCCCGACCGCTTCCACCTGGTGCACACGCTCTCCCGCGAGGAGCGGCAGGCGGGCCTGCCCACCGGGCGGCTCGACACCGAGCGCCTCGTCTCCCTGCTGCCCGCCCTGCTGCCGGTGGCGGACGTCGACGGCTGGTTCCTGTGCGGGCCGCACGGTCTGGTCGACGGCGCGGAGCGCGCGCTGACCGCGCTCGGGGTGCCGGCCTCCGCGATCCACCAGGAGATCTTCCACGTGGACGACACCCCCTCGGAGACGGGGGCCCGGGCCTCCGCCCGGTCCGCGCCCGCCGGCGCGAAACTCACCGCGACGCTCGGCGGCCGGATGGGCGTCTGGCCCGTCGGGGACGGCGAGACGCTGCTGGAGACGGTGCTGCGCAACCGCTCCGACGCCCCGTACGCCTGCAAGGGCGGGGTGTGCGGCACCTGCCGCGTGAAGCTGGTCTCCGGCGAGGTGCGCATGGACCGCAACTTCGCGCTGGAGCCGGACGAGGTGTCGGCCGGGTACGTACTGGCCTGCCAGTCGCGTCCGGCCACCGAGACGGTCGAGGTGGACTTCGACGCCTGACGCGGCCCGACACGACCCGACACGGCCCGACACGCCGCGTCCCCGCTCGCCCACGCGGGCGGGCGGGGACGCGTCCCTCACAGCACGTGGGCCGGCCCCTGCCCGTCGTTCACCAGCGGCCGACCGGCCGCCTCCCAGGCCATCATGCCGCCCTCGACGTTCACCGCGTCCACGCCCTGCGCCAGCAGGTACTGCGTGACCTGAGCGGACCGGCCGCCGACCCGGCAGACCACGTACACCCTCCGGTCCGCGGCCTTCTCGGTCACCTCGCCCAGCCGCTCCACGAACTCGCTCATCGGGACGTGCAGGGCTCCCTCGGCGTGCCCGGCCGCCCACTCGTCGTTCTCCCGGACGTCCAGCAGGAGACCGTCGGACGGCACCGCCGCGGCGTCCACCGCCGGAAATCGGCCGTACTGCACAGGGTCACGCCCCTTCCTCCGGCACCGGCCCTCCGGTGCCGTCTCGCACACTCACAACGCTCCGACCGCGGAACCGGCCGGATACGAGCCGAACCTAGAACGCCCCGCCGAAGCCCGCCCGACCCGCCTGGCCCGTCCGGTCCACCGGCCCGGCCGGAGCGGTCAGCTCGGCCAGCCGCGCCTCCCGCTCGGCGATCTTCGCGCGCAGCCCCTCGGCGATCTCCTCCAACAGGCCGTCCGGGTCGTCGCCCGCCAGCTTGAGCATGGAGCCGATCGCCCCGGCCTCCAGTTCGGCGGCGACCTCGGTCAGCAGCTCCTTGCGCCGCGCCAGCCACTCCAGGCGCGCGTACAGCTCCTCGCTGCGGAGCGCCTCCCGCTCCTCGGGATCGCGCGGCCCCGCCGCCCACTCCTCGGTCAGCTCCGCGAGCAGTTCCTCGTCCCCGTCGGCGTACGCCTTGTTCACCCGGGTCATGAACTCCTCGCGCCGCGTCCGCTCCGCCTCCTCCTGGGCCAGGTCCGGGTGCGCGGCACGGACCAGCTCGCGGTACAGGCGCCGGGCCTTCTCACCGGGCCGCACCCGCTCCGGCGGCCTCACCCGCTGCTCGGTGAGCATCGCGACGGCCTCCGGCGGCATCCCCGTGGAGTCCATCCAGCCCTGGTAGAGCTCCTCCACGGCCGGCATCGGCAGGAAGGTCGCCCGCGCCGCCTGCGCCCGGCGCACGTCCTCCGGGTCGCCGGTGCGCGCGGCCACGGCCTCCGCGATCAGGACGTCCAGCTCCTCGATCCGGCCGTACAGCGGTCCGAGGCGCTGTTCGTGCAGGCGTGAGAAGTTCTCCACCTCGACGCGGAAGGTCTCCACGGCGATCTCGTACTCGATGAGCGCGTTCTCGGCGGCGCGGACGGCGCGCTCGAGACGTTCGACGGCCTGTCGCTCGGCCTGCCGGGCTTCCTGCTGGGCTTCCGGATTCACTGGCTTCCTCGCGATGGCGGTTCACGGCGCCCCCTGCCGGGGTTTCCGCCGCGCCCCCGCCCCGGGGAGCACCCGGAGGGAACCGCGGCGTCATCCGGCCAGCCTACGGCTCCGGGCCCCCGTGCCGTCACACCCCCGCCGCCGCGGTTCCCCGTCACGGGCCCGGTCCGGGCCCGGTCACACGCCCGGCTCGGCGGGCAGCCGCCCGGCGCGCACGGCGGCCACCAGCTCCGCGTGGTCCTTCTCCGTGCGGTCCGCGTAGGCCGTGGCGAAGGCGGCCACCGCCTCGTCCAGCTCGTCCGTCTTGCCGCAGTAGCCCGCCAGGACGCGCGGGTCGGCGCTGTGGGAGTGCGCGCGGGCCAGCAGGGCCCCGGTCATCCGCCCGTAGTCGTCGATCTCGTCGGCGGACAGCGCCGCCGGGTCCACGCTGCCCTTGCGGTTGCGGAACTGCCGCACCTGGTAGGGCCGCCCCTCGACCGTCGTCCAGCCCAGCAGTGTGTCGGAGACCACCTGCATCCGCTGCTGTCCCAGCACCACCCGGCGGCCCTCGTGCTCCGGCTCCGGCTCGGGGAGGCCGACCAGGGCCGTGTACGGCCGCAGCACCGAGGGACGCGCCTCCTTCACCTGGAGCACCAGCGGCTTGCCCAGGTGGTCCAGGAGCAGCACGACGTACGAGCGGGTGCCCACGCTGCCGGTGCCGACGACCCGGAACGCCACGTCGTGGACCGCGTACCGGGCCAGGAGCGGCAGCCGGTCCTCCGGCAGCGTCCCCAGGTACTCCTCCAGCGAGGCGGCCACGGCCGCCGCCTCCGCGTCGGACGCCCTCCGCAGCACGGGCGGGGCGTCCACGAAGACGCGACCGCCGTCGTCGGTCTCCCGGGTGGACTTGGCGGCGAAACGCGCGCTGGTGTTGCGCCGGGCCTTGTCGGCGACCCGCTCCAGGGTGCCCAGCAGGTCGTGGGCGTCGGTGTGCGAGACCAGCTCCTCGTCCGCGACGGCGTTCCAGGCGTCGGCCGCCGACATCCTCGCCAGCAACCGCACCGTGCGCCGGTACGCCCCGGCCGCGTCGTAGGCGGCCCGGAGGCAGACGTCCTCGCCCAGCCCCGCCTCGCGCCCGGCCAGCACCAGGGAGGCGGCCAGCCGCTTGAGGTCCCATTCCCAGGGGCCGCGCACGGTCTCGTCGAAGTCGTTGAGGTCGATGGTCAGCCCGCCCCGGGCGTCCCCGTAGAGGCCGAAGTTCGCGGCGTGCGCGTCCCCGCAGATCTGCGCGCCGACCCCGGTGACGGGGGTGCCGTGCGCCAGGTCGTACGCCATCAGGCCGGCCGAACCGCGCAGGAAGGCGAAGGGCGAGGCGACCATCCGTCCGACCCGGATCGGGACCAGCTCCTCGATCCTGCCGCGGTTGGACTCCTCGACGGCGGCCGGCGCGTCCGGCCGCCCCGGAACCTCGGAGAACCTCGCGTGCGCGGCCCGGGGCACCGCGTCCCTCAGCGCCTTGCCGACCCGCCTCGGCGACTCCCGGTTCCGCCGGTCCGCGAAACCCGGCACGTACGGCAGCCTCTCGGCCACGGCCCCCACCCCCTGCGCGCTTCCTTCGACGACCGGCGGCGAACGGAACGACCGGCGGTCGAGAACGGTCAAGAAGGTACTCGCCTACCCGTGCGGCCGTCAGTCACCACCGACGGACCGCACACGGCGAAGCGGGCCCCCCACAGTGATGTTGGTCACTGTGAGAGACCCGCTCCGCGTTCTCTCTGTGCGCGAGGGGGGAGTTGAACCCCCACGCCCTTTCGGGCACTGGAACCTGAATCCAGCGCGTCTGCCTATTCCGCCACCCGCGCATGGGTGCTGCCGCTTAGATTCTCCCACACTCCCCGGACTGCTCTCGTCCGGTTCGCCGGGAGCCCCTGGCGACACCCAGAACATTAGCACGTCGTCCGGGGTGGTCTCACACCCGTATCGACGGCCCACGGTTTGGGACACTGGTCCCGTCCCCCCTCTACGATCCGTGTGAGGGTTGACACCCGCGCGCCGGGCCCCGGTGGGGAACCAGCCGTTTTCCTCGCGCGTGGATACGATCAGTAAGCAGTATCGGAGGCAACGCGTCGTGTGCGCCCAGCGCACTAGAGCCGAGGGCATCGGGGAAGGAGGTGCACCGTGGGAGTACTGAAGCGCTTCGAGCAGCGTCTCGAGGGTCTCGTCAACGGCACCTTCGCCAAGGTGTTCAAGTCCGAGGTGCAGCCCGTCGAGATCGCGGGTGCCCTCCAGCGCGAGTGCGACAACAACGCCACCATCTGGAACCGCGAACGAACCGTCGTCCCCAACGACTTCATCGTCGAACTCAGCGCCCCGGACTACGAGCGCCTCAGCCCCTACTCCGGACAGCTCGGCGAGGAACTGGCCGGCATGGTGCGCGAGTACGCCAAGCAGCAGCGGTACACCTTCATGGGCTCGGTCAAGGTCCACCTGGAGAAGGCGGAGGACCTCGACACCGGCCTGTACCGCGTCCGCAGCCGCACGCTCGCCGCCAGCACCTCCCAGCCCCCGTCCCAGCCCCCGCGCGGCGGACCCGGCGGCTACGGCTACCCGCCGCAGCGTCCCGCCGGCATGCCGCCCATGCCGGCCTCCCCGCCGCCCGGGGCTCCCGGCGGGGCGGGATCGCTGCCGCCCGTCCAGACCCGTCGCTGGATCGAGATCAACGGCACCCGCCACCAGATCTCCCGCCCCACCATGGTGCTGGGCCGCTCCACCGAGACCGACGTGCGGATCGACGACCCCGGAGTCTCCCGGCGCCACTGCGAGATCCGGGCCGGGAATCCCACGACGATCCAGGACCTGGGCTCCACCAACGGCATCGTGGTGGACGGACAGCACACCACGCGCGCTACGCTCCGCGACGGCTCACGCATCGTCGTGGGCAGCACCACGATCATTTACCGGCAAGCCGAAGGGTGAAGCGGGGGCAATGTCAGAGCTGACCCTGACGGTCATGCGGTTGGGCTTTCTCGCCGTACTGTGGCTGTTCGTCATCGTGACCGTGCAGGTCATCAGGAGCGACCTCTTCGGCACCCGCGTGACCCAACGCACTACCCGCCGCGGCGAGGGCCAGCGTCCGCCCCAGCCGCGCCAGGCGCCGCAGCCCTCCGGCCGCGGCGGCGGCCGGCGCCGCGGCGCTCCGACCAAACTCGTGGTGACCGAGGGCTCGCTCACCGGCACCACCGTGGCCCTGCAGGGACAGACCATCACCCTCGGCCGGGCCCACGACTCGACGATCGTGCTGGACGACGACTACGCCTCCAGCCGCCATGCCAGGATCTACCCGGACCGTGACGGCCAGTGGATCGTCGAGGACCTGGGGTCCACCAACGGCACGTATCTCGACCGGACCCGGCTCACCACACCGACGCCGATCCCGCCCGGCGCGCCGATCCGCATCGGCAAGACGGTCATCGAGCTGCGGAAGTAGTGAACGACCATGACGACCGGAGGGTGGGCACCGTGCGGATGTACCCGGAGCCGACGGGCGAGGTGCGCATGAGTCTGTCACTGCGCTTTGCCGCCGGATCGCACAAAGGCATGATCCGCGAGGGCAACGAGGACTCCGGCTACGCCGGGCCCCGGCTGCTCGCGATCGCCGACGGCATGGGCGGCCAGGCCGCCGGAGAGGTCGCCAGCTCCGAGGTGATCTCCATCCTCGTCCAGTTGGACGACGACATCCCCGGTTCCGACCTCCTCACCTCCCTCGGCACCGCCGTGCAGCGCGCCAACGAGCAGCTGCGGATCATGGTCGAGGAGGACCCGCAGCTGGAGGGCATGGGCACCACGCTCACCGCCCTGCTGTGGACCGGTCGGCGGCTCGGTCTGGTCCACGTCGGCGACTCCCGCGCCTACCTGCTGCGCGACGGCCAGCTCACCCAGATCACCCAGGACCACACCTGGGTCCAGCGCCTGGTGGACGAGGGCCGGATCACCGAGGAGGAGGCCACCACCCATCCGCAGCGCTCCCTGCTGATGCGCGCGCTGGGCAGCGGCGACCGCGTCGAACCCGACCTGTCCATCCGCGAGGTGCGCCCCGGGGACCGCTACCTGCTGTGCTCCGACGGTCTGTCCGGCGTCGTCAGCCACCAGACGATGGAGGAGACCCTCGCCAGCTACCAGGGGCCGCACGAGACCGTGCAGGAGCTGATCCAGCTCGCCCTGCGCGGCGGCGGGCCGGACAACATCACCTGCATCGTCGCGGACGTCCTCGACGTCGACGACAACGACACCCTCGCCGGCCGGCTCAACGACACCCCGGTCATCGTGGGCGCCGTCGCCGAGAACCAGCACCAGCTCGGCGACTCCGGCACCCTCCAGACCCCGGCCGCCCGCGCCGCCGAACTCGGCCGCGGCGTGCCCCAGCAGCAGGCCCCCGACGGCCCGCAGGGCAGCTTCGGCCCGCCCGGCAGCGGCGGCCCGGTCGGGGGCCCGCCGCCCGGCGGAACGTTCGGCGCGTACGCCGAGGGAGACCTCACCAAGCCCCGCAGAGGGTGGAAGTGGTTCAAGCGGACGCTGCTGCTCGCGCTCGTCCTGGGCGTCATCGGCGGCGGCCTGTACGGCGGCTGGCGGTGGGTGCAGACCCAGTACTACGTGGGCGCCGAGGGCGACCGCGTCGCGATCTACCGCGGTCTCAGCCAGAAGCTCGGCTGGTTCTCGCTGAGCGAGCTCGAGCGGCGCTCCGCGGTCGAACTCAAGTACCTCCCGGTCTACCAGCGCAACGAGGTCAGGGAAGGCATCTCCATGGGGAGCCTCGCCCAGGCCGAGGACCGGCTGGAGAAGCTGAGGGAACAGGCCGAGGTCTGCAAGATCGTCGCCGAGCAGCAGCAGAGCCGGGAACGCGCGGAGGCCGAGAAGGACTCCTCCACCCAGGACGGCGCCGGAGCGGGCGAGGAGGCCGGCAAGCAGACGCCGACCCCCACCCCGACCGGCGGGCCGACCACCGGTCCGTCCACCGTCTCGGCCACCACCGCCACCACCGCCAGCGTCAGCCAGAGCTCCACCGCTCCGACCCCCGGCCCCACCCTTCCGGAGGAACAGCAGAAGCTCGCCAAGCAGTGCACCACGCCATAGGGGGCCGCACTCCATGAGCACCAGTCACGTCACCGGCAGCAACACGACGATCTCCTCGGGAGGGCTGCCCAGCCGCCGCAACACCGAGCTGGCGATGCTCGTCTTCGCCGTGCTCGTCCCGGTGTTCGCCTACGCCAACGTGGGCCTGGCCCTCGACGGCGAGCTGCCCGCCGGAATGTTGGGCTACGGCTTCGGCCTCGGCCTGCTCGCCGGCGTGGCCCACCTGGTGGTGCGGAAGTTCGCGCCGTACGCCGATCCGCTGATGCTGCCCATCGCCACGCTCCTCAACGGGCTCGGCCTGATCCTGATCTGGAGACTCGACCAGTCCGAGCGGCTCCCGGACGCGGCCGCCGCTCCCAGCCAGCTCATGTGGTCCGCGCTGGGCATAGCGCTCTTCCTGGGTGTGCTGATCTTCCTCAAGGACCACCGCATCCTGCAGCGCTACACCTACATCTCCATGGTCGTGGCGCTGGTCCTGCTGATCCTGCCGATGTTCTTCCCGGCGGTCTACGGCGCCAAGATCTGGATCACCATCGGCGGCATGTCCATCCAGCCCGGCGAGTTCGCCAAGATCATCATCGCGGTGTTCTTCGCCGGCTACCTGATGGTCAAAAGAGACGCCCTCGCGCTGGCCAGCCGCCGCTTCATGGGCCTGTACCTGCCGCGCGGTCGCGACCTCGGCCCGATCCTGGTGATCTGGGCGCTGAGCGTCCTCATCCTGGTCTTCGAGACCGACCTGGGCACCTCGCTCCTCTTCTTCGGCCTCTTCGTGGTCATGCTGTACGTGGCCACCGAGCGGACGAGCTGGATCCTCTTCGGCCTCACCCTGGCCGTCGTGGGCGCCGTGGCCGTGGCCAGCTTCGAGCCCCACGTCCAGAGCCGCGTCCAGGACTGGCTCGACCCCTTCCACGTCGTCCGCGAGACCGGGAACGTCAACCAGCCCGCGGCCGCCATGTGGGCCTTCGGCTCCGGGGGCATCCTCGGCGCCGGGCTGGGCCAGGGCCACTCCGACCTGATCGGCTTCGCCGCCAAGAGCGACTACATCTTCGCCACCGTGGGCGAGGAACTGGGCCTGACCGGCGTCATGGCGATCCTGCTGCTGTACGGCCTGCTCGTCGAGCGGGGCATCCGCACCGCCCTGGCCGCCCGCGACCCGTTCGGCAAGCTGTTGGCCGTCGGCCTCTCCGCGGCCTTCGCCATCCAGGTCTTCGTCGTGGCGGGCGGCGTCATGTCCCTGATCCCGCTGACCGGTATGACCATGCCCTTCATGGCACAAGGCGGTTCGTCGGTCATCGCCAACTGGGCGCTCGTGGCGATCCTGCTGAAGATCAGCGACACCGCGCGGCGCCCCGCCCCCGCCCCCGTGTCCTCACCCGATGCCGAGATGACCCAGGTGGTCCGATCGTGAACAAGCCCCTGCGCCGTATCGCCATCTTCTGCGGTCTGCTCATGGTCGCCCTGATGATCCGCGCCAACTGGATCCAGTTCGCCCAGGCCGACGAATTGCAGAACCACCCGAAGAACCGTCGCGTCGCCATCGAGCGCTACGGGCAGCCGCGCGGCAACATCATCGTCGACGGCAAGGCCATCACCGGCTCGACCGAGGTCGAGGGCACCGACTTCAAGTTCAAGCGGACGTACAGGAACGGCAAGATGTGGGCGCCGGTGACCGGGTTCGCCTCCCAGGCGTACGGCACCAACCAGCTCGAGAACATCTACGACGACATCCTCACCGGCGACGACGACCGGCTGTTCTTCAACCGCACCATCGACATGCTGACCGGCAAGGACCAGAAGGGCGGCAACGTCGTCACGACGCTCAACGCCAAGGTCCAGAAGGCCGCCTTCGAGGCCATGGGCGACAAGAAGGGCGCGGCCGTGGCGATCGACCCCGAGACCGGGGCCATCCTCGGCCTGGTCAGCACCCCCTCGTACGACCCCTCCACCTTCGCGGGCAACTCCTCCAAGGACGGGAAGGCCTGGGAGTCCCTCCAGAAGGACCAGAACCCCGACGAGCCGATGCTCAACCGGGCGCTGCGCCAGACCTACCCGCCGGGCTCGACCTTCAAGGTCGTCACCGCCGCCGCGGCGCTGGAGAGCGGCATGTACGACATCGACGAGAAGACCGAGACCCCGGACCCGTACCGCCTCCCGGACACCGTGACCGACCTGGGCAACGACGGCAACCACCCCTGCAAGGACGCCTCGCTGCGGGTGGCCATGCAGTGGTCCTGCAACACCGTCTTCGCCAAGATCAGCCACGAGATCGGCAACGAGGAGATGATCGAGTACTCCGAGCGGTTCGGGTTCAACAAGGAGCACTTCGTCCCGGTCCGCGCCGCCGAGTCGGTCTACCCCGAGGACAACCGGCCGCAGAACGCCATGGCGGGCATCGGCCAGGCGTCCAACCGCGCCACCCCCCTCCAGATGGCCATGGTCGCCGCCGCCGTCGCCAACGACGGCAAGCTGATGCAGCCGTACATGGTCGACCAGCTCGTCGCGCCGAACCTCAACGTCGTCGAGGAGCACACCCCCGAGGAGATCGGCCAGGCGGTCTCGCCGGAGAACGCCCAGAAGCTCCAGCAGATGATGGAGACGGTCGTCGAGAAGGGCACCGGAACCACCGCCCAGATCGACGGCGTCACAGTCGGTGGCAAGACCGGTACCGCCCAGCACGGCGAGAACAACAGCAAGAACCCGTACGCCTGGTTCATCTCCTACGCCAAGACCGGCGACGGGTCCTCGCCCATCGCCGTCGCGGTGGTGATCGAGAGCGCCAACGTCCTCCGCGACGACATCGCGGGCAGCAAGCTGGCCGCCCCGGTCGCGAAGGCGATGATGGAGGCCGCGCTCGACGGCAAGAGGTGACCTGACCGCCGGGGTCGCGTCAGCAGCCGCGTTCCCGACTCTTCACCCGGTCCGGGTACGGTATGCCGAGCAGCACCGCCGGACCGCAGGGAGACGGTCAGGACGAAGAGAGGGCTGGAGACTATGGAAGAGCCGCGTCGCCTCGGCGGCCGGTACGAGCTGGGCTCGGTGCTCGGCCGAGGCGGTATGGCCGAGGTCTACCTCGCCCACGACACCCGTCTGGGCCGTACCGTCGCGGTGAAGACGCTCCGGGTGGACCTCGCCCGGGACCCCACGTTCCAGGCCCGCTTCCGTCGTGAGGCCCAGTCGGCCGCCTCGCTCAACCACCCGGCGATCGTCGCCGTCTACGACACCGGCGAGGACTACGTCGACGGGGTCTCCATCCCGTACATCGTCATGGAGTACGTCGACGGCTCCACCCTCCGCGAGCTGCTCCACTCCGGCCGCAAGCTGCTGCCCGAGCGCTCGCTGGAGATGTGCGTCGGCATCCTGCAGGCCCTGGAGTACTCCCACCGCAACGGCATCGTCCACCGCGACATCAAGCCCGCGAACGTCATGCTGACGCGCAGCGGCCAGGTCAAGGTGATGGACTTCGGCATCGCCCGCGCCATGGGCGACTCCGGCATGACGATGACCCAGACCGCGGCCGTCATCGGCACCGCCCAGTACCTCTCCCCGGAGCAGGCCAAGGGCGAGACCGTGGACGCCCGCTCCGACCTGTACTCCACGGGCTGCCTGCTGTACGAGCTGCTGACCGTGCGGCCGCCCTTCGTGGGCGACTCCCCCGTCGCGGTCGCCTACCAGCACGTGCGGGAGGAGCCGCAGCCGCCGAGCGTCTTCGACCCCGAGATCACGCCCGAGATGGACGCCATCGTCCTCAAGGCGCTGGTGAAGGACCCGGACTACCGCTACCAGTCCGCCGACGAGATGCGCGCCGACATCGAGGCGGCCCTCGACGGCCAGCCGGTCGGCGCCGCGGCGGCGATGGGAGCGGCGTCCTACGGGGCGGGCGGGGGCTACCGCCCCGAGGACCAGCCCACCGCCGCCCTGCGCGCCGCGTCCCCGGCGGCCGGTCAGACGTCCATGCTGCCGCCGATGCGCGACGACGACGGCGGCTACGGCTACGACGAGCGGCCCGACCGGCGGCGCCAGGGCCGGAAGAACCACCTCTCCACGGCCCTGCTGGTGCTCGGCGGCATCCTGGTCCTGGTGGGCGCGGTCTTCATCGGCAAGGTGATCTTCAGTCCCACCGAGAACGACCCGCTCGTGCCCGATCTCGTCGGCCTCGGCTTCTCCGAGGCCCAGCGGGCGGCGGAGAACTCCAGACTGGAGGTCGCCAAGGGGCCGAGCGAGTTCTGCGACCAGAAGAAGAACACGGTCTGCAGGACCGACCCGAAGGAGGGGACGCGGGTCCCCGAGGGCACCACGATCACGCTGATCATGTCCAAGGGGCCCAGCGAGATCGAGGTCCAGGACGTGGTCGGCGAGGACGCCGACGACGCCGAGCGGGAGCTGCGGGACGCCGGCTTCGAGGTCGTGCGCAAGCCGCAGGTCTCCGAGCAGCCGGCCGGCACGGTCGTCGAGCAGAACCCGGCGGGCGGGGAGAAGGCCAAGCCCGGCTCCACGGTCACCCTGACCGTGGCTCAGGAGGACGAGCGCCCGACCGTGCCGAACGTCGTCGACCAGAACTTCGACTCGGCCAAGAGCCAGTTGGAGGCCCTGGGCTTCGTCGTGGAGAAGGTCGAGCAGGAGGACGGCTCCAAGCCGGCGAACACGGTGATCGCGCAGAGCCTCCCCGCCAACACCAAGGCGGAGCCCGGCTCCAAGATCACCCTGACCGTGACCAAGGCTCCCGCGGAGCAGCCGGTCACCGTCCCGAACCTCCAGGGCCAGTCGCTCAAGGACGCGCGCAAGACGCTCGAGGACATGGGCCTCCAGGTCCAGGTCCAGGGTTCCCAGGACGGGAACGCCTCGGTCGTCGGCACCAACCCGGGAGCCGGCTCCCAGCTGAAGAAGGGCGATCAGATCACCGTGATCGCCATCGGCGGGGACGGCGGCAACGGTGGGAACGGCGGCAACGGCGGTGGACCGGGCGGTTTCTTCCAGGGGAGGAACGGCGGCGACGACGACTGACCGCCGCCCGTCGTCCGGCACACATCCGTGACAAGCCCGAGGCCCGACCGGCTCCTGCCGGTCGGGCCTCGGGCTTCGCGGTTCGGTTCGCCGCGGCGGTTCGGTTCGTCGCGCCGCTAGCGGAGTTCCTCGGGCGGGGTGCGGCGCTCGTCCACGCTCTCGGCGCGCACCAGCTCGCCCCACACGATGTAGCGGTAGTCGGAGGTGAGCACGGGGGTGCAGGTCGTCAGGGTGATGTACTTCCCCTTCTCCTTCTTCCCCGACTCCTTCGGGACGTCCGCGAGCACCTCGACGTTGTACTTGGACGTCTTCGGCAGGATCTCGTAGACCTTGTAGACGTACCAGGTGTCCTCGGTCTCGACGACGATCGGATCGCCCTTTTCGATCTTGTGGATGTCGTGGAACTTGGCGCCGTGCCCGTCGCGGTGCGCGGCCAGCGAGAAGTTGCCGTCGCCCTCCCAGGGCGGCGTGGCGTCCACCGGATCGGTGTAGTAGCCGGCGACGCCCTTGTTGAGCTCCTTGGTGGAGGTGCCCTTCTTGATCAGCACCTCGTCGCCCATCGAGGGGACGTGCAGGAAGCCGACGCCCTCTCCGGGGTCGAACTCCCTCTCGGCGCCGCCCGGCCCGTCCTGGGCCCAGTGCTCGCGCACCTCGGCGCCGTCGCGTTCGGCCTCGCGGTTGGCGACCACGTTCGTCCACCACAGCGAGTAGACGACGAAGAGGCCCAGTATCACGCCGGCCGTGATCAGCAACTCGCCCAGCACGCTGACGACGACGGCCACCCCGGCGCGTCTGCGCCGGCGGGGCCCGGGAGCCGGGGTCGATCCCGTCTCCGGCTCGCTCTCCTGGTCGATCACTGCCACTCGACGCACCGCCCGCCTGTCTCCACCGTTCCTCCCCCGCGCGCAGGCTATCGGACGAGCGCGTCCGGCTTCCCCTCGCTTCTGGGGCGTTCCTCGACCATTTTCCCCCAGACGATCAGGCGGTACTTCGAGGTGAACTCCGGAGTACAGGTGGTCAGGGTGATGTACCGCCCGGGTTCGGTGAAACCGGACTCCGCCGGCACGGGATCGATGACGCCGACGTTCGACGGCAGGGTGGAGTCGAGACGGCTGGTCATCTCGTAGATGTAGTAGGTGTCCCGGGTCTCGACGACGATGGGGTCGCCCGGATCGAGCTTGTTGATGTAGCGGAACGGCTCGCCGTGGGTGTTGCGGTGTCCGGCCACCGCGAAGTTGCCCGTCTTGTCCCAGGGCATCGCGGTCTTCAGGGGCTCCTCGGCGTAGTGGCCGACCATGCCGCGGTCGAGGACGCCGTTCTCGTCGACCCCCTCGGCGATGGGCACCTTCACGTCCAGCCGGGGGATGTGCATGATCGCGAAGCCCTGGCCGGGGGAGAAGACGCCGGGGTCGCGGTCCCCGCCCTTGTCCTCCCACTGCTGTTCGAGCTTCTTCGCCTCGTCGCCGGCCTGGCGGTCGGCGATCACGTTCGTCCACCACAGTTGGTAGGAGACGAACAGCAGCATCACCACGCCGAGGGTGATGAACAACTCGCCGACGACCCGGCTGGCGATCACCATCGGGCTCTCCCGCTGGGCCCGCCGAGCCCGCCTGCCCTGCTGGGCACGTCGGCCCTGCCGGCCCTGCCGGGCCCGCCGCCGCGCGGCCCGGCCGCCGTCCGGGGGCCGGACGGGCTCCGGACGCGCCGGGAGCGGCTCCTCGGCCCGGCGCAGCAGCATCGTCTCGTCGTCGGGGACGGGGACGGGCACCGGATCGGGGGCGGGAGCGGGGGCCGGTTCCGGCGCCACGGCCGGTTCCGGTGCGGGGGCCGCCTCCGTGACGTGGGCGCCCGGCGCGTGGACACCCGGCGCGTAGGGGTCCGCCGGGGTGGGCGCGCCCGTCGGGTACGCGTCGTACCGCCGCGGCTCCCGGTAGGGCGGATACGCCTCCGGATACCCCCCCGGGTAGGGCTCGGGAGGCGTCTGCTCCCGGCCCGGCAGCGGATCGTTCAGCGGGTCGGCCAGCCGTCCCACCGCGGCCTCGAACGCGCCCGGTTCTGCGTAGGGATCGTACGGGTCGCCGCTGTGCGGGTCGCTCCCGTACGTGCCCTCCGGACGCAGGGCCGTCACGTCCCGACCACGGGGGCCAACCCCAGGGACCGTTCGACGGCCCCCGTGTCCCCGCACCGCGCGAGCCAGTTGGCGAGCATCCGGTGGCCCCACTCGGTCAGCACGGACTCGGGGTGGAACTGCACGCCCTCCACCGGCAGTTCGCGGTGGCGCAGGCCCATCACGACGCCCGTCTCCGTCCGGGCGGTGACCTCCAGCTCCGCGGGCACGGTGTCGGGCTCGACCGCCAGCGAGTGGTAGCGGGTCGCGGTGAAGGGGGAGGGCAGTCCGGCGAAGACGCCCACGCCCTCGTGGTGGACCGGCGAGGTCTTGCCGTGCAGCAGCTCCGGCGCCCGGCCCACCACGCCGCCGTACGCCACGGCCATGGACTGCATCCCCAGGCAGACCCCGAAGACGGGGACCCCGGTCGCGGCGCAGTGCCGCACCGACTCGACGCAGACCCCCGCCTCCTCGGGCGTGCCGGGGCCGGGGGAGAGGAGCACCCCGTCGAAGCTCTCCACCTGTTCGAGGCGGACCTCGTCGTTGCGGAGCACCTCGCACTCGGCGCCGAGTTGGTAGAGGTACTGGACGAGGTTGAAGACGAAGCTGTCGTAGTTGTCGACGACCAGGACGCGCGCGCTCATCGGATCAGCCCTCCCGCCTCTCGTCGAGCGTGCCGTCGCTGAACGGCAGCAGTGGCTCCGCCCAGGGGAAGACGTACTGGAAGAGCACGTAGACGACCGCCAGGACCAGTACGAGCGAGATCAGCGCGCGTACCAGCGTGTTGCCCGGCAGATGCCGCCAGATCCAGCCGTACATGCCGTGTTGCCGTCCCTTCTTTCTCTCGCGCACCCAGAGTACGGGTCCGCGGGCTCGCCGGGGGCCCCAAGCGGCGCAATGCGTCCGACGCTACAGGGCTTCGGCGCCCGGGGGGTCGGGAGAGGGCGCGGCCCGGGACGCCGCGGCGTTCACCCCACCGGCTCGGCCTGGCGCAGATCCACCGCGCCGGTGTACCCGGGGAGCGTCGTCCTGTCGTGTTCGTCCACGGACCAGCCCAGGCCGTAGGCGTCGACGTACTCGCGGTAGTTCCGCACGGCCGGCGCCCGGTCCAGGGCGGCGCGCAGCTCCTCGGTGTCGCCGACGGCGGTGATGGTGTACGGCGGGGAGTACAGGCGGCCCTGGAGGATCAGGGTGTTGCCGACGCAGCGCACCGCGCTGGTGGAGATCAGCCGCTGGTCCATGACCTTGATGCCGCGGGCGCCGCCCTCCCACAGGGCGTTCACCACGGCCTGGAGGTCCTGCTGGTGGACGACGAGGTCGTTGGGCTGGGGATCGGGGATGCCGGGCATCCGGGGGCCGGCGTCGGGCGGGGCGTCGTCGAGGGTGACGGTGAGGCCGGGGCCGGAGAGCTTCCGGGTGCCCGCGGCCCTCTCCAGCTCCTCGAAGTCGCGCTTCTCGGCCTCGGTGCCGCCGCTGTCGCGGCGGGCGAGGGCGTCGACCTCCCGGCGGAGCCGGGCCACGGAGGAGTCCAGCTCCTGGTTGTCGTGGCTGCGCTCCTGGATGAGGTCGGTCAGACGCAGCATCGAGTCGTCGGTGCGCAGGTCGGTGCCCTGGGCGGTGTTGAAACTCGCCCAGAAGAGGAAACCGGCCAGGGCGAAGACACCGGCGGTCGCGAGCCTGACGGGCCGGAAGCGGGAATTCGTCACCTTACCCATGTCTCCTTCCAGCGCGCGGAGGTACTACGCTAACGGACTGAGGCAACGCCCCCTCCCCGGTGCCTCTCCGAGCCCGGAGCCGGACCGATCGGGGGAGGGCACTGCGGAGCAGGCCAGCGCAGTCACGCAGCGCATCGACAGGAGAGTCCCTCGTGCCGAAGTCACGGATCCGCAAGAAGGACGATTTCACGCCGCCGCCGGCGAAGCAGGCCGCGAACATCAACCTCAACTCGGGGCGGAGCTGGGTCGCTCCGCTGATGCTGGCGCTGTTCCTGGTCGGCCTCGCATGGATCGTCGTCTTCTACGTGACGACGGGCGACCTGCCGGTCGAGTCGCTCGGCAACTGGAACATCGTGGTGGGCTTCGGCTTCATCGCGGCGGGGTTCGTCGTCTCCACCCAGTGGAAGTAGTCGCGCCCGAACCGCGTTATCCACAGGTCTTCCACAGCCCTGGGAAAACTTACGAAGATCTGTGGATAACTTCTTCGGCTCGACTGTCGTTATGACTGGTGCCCCCTCGTAGGGGACCCGGTTCACCCCTGCCTTGCTGGGAAAACGCGCCTGCCCACAGGCGCCGCTTCGGCCTGCCCACACCGTGCACAGGATCGGTCACCTGCTGTGGATAACCCATGGCCACAGCCGTGTCCGCCCTCAGCCGATCAGCTCCGCCGTACGGACCGCGCACGCGACGACGACGCCCAGCAGCACCACCGCGCAGGTGCCGTACTGCACCAGTGCCCGCCGGTCGCGCGGCGCGTGCACCATCGCGTAGGCGACGACCGCTCCCACCACCAGCCCACCGAGGTGGGCCTCCCAGGCGATGCCGGAGAAGGTGAAGGTGATCGCCAGGTTGATCGCCAGCAGCACCAGGATCGGGCGCATGTCGTAGCGCATCCGCCGCATCAGCACGGCGGTCGCCCCGAACAGGCCGAAGATCGCGCCCGAGGCGCCCAGTGACATCTGGTTCTGCGCGGCGAGCAGGTACGTCAGGGTGCTGCCGCCCAGCGCGGACAGCAGGTACAGCGCCAGGTACCGCCAGCGGCCCAGGGCCGCCTCCAGCTGCGGGCCGAGCCACCACAGCGCCAGCATGTTGAAGCCGATGTGCCAGGGCTCCTGGTGGAGGAAGGCCGAGGTCAGCATCCGGTACCACTCGCCGTCCGCGACCCCGATCCACTCGGCCGTGGCCGGGTCGAAGGCGTGGCCCACCATCGCCAGCGCGTCGACCAGCCGGTCGCCGGCCGTGAGCACCGCGACGAACACCGCCACGTTGATCCCCAGCAGCACCTTGGTGACCAGCCGCGGATCGGCGGCGACGGTGCCGCCCGCCAGGGTGCGCGGACGGGACGCCCCCGGAGCGTGGCCCGTCCCCGAGCCGCCGCGGACGCACTCGGGGCACTGGAAGCCGACGGACGCCGGGATCATGCACTCCGGACAGACCGGACGGTCGCAGCGGACGCAGGAGATCCCGGTCTCCCGGTCCGGATGCCGGTAGCAGCGCGCCGGCTCCGGCCGGGCCTGCCCCTGCTGGTCCTCCATGGCCACACCCCTCGCCCCCTCGCGTACGGACACCACGTACGCACTCGGCGTACGGACACGGCGCACGGACGACGAACACCGCCCCACCTGTCCTACGGCCAGGCGGGGCGGCGGGTTCCCCGATCCGTGAAGCGGCGGATCCGGCGGTCGCCGGCCGCCGGGTCAGCGACGCTCGACGACGACCCTCTCGATCACGACGTCCTGCAGCGGACGGTCGGTGCGCGGGTTGGTCTGCGTGCTCGCGATGGAGTCCACGACCTTCTGGCTCCCCGCGTCGGCCACCTCTCCGAAGATGGTGTGCTTGCCGGTCAGCCAGGCGGTCGGGGAGACGGTGATGAAGAACTGCGACCCGTTGGTGCCCGGACCGGCGTTGGCCATCGCCAGCAGGTACGGCCGGTTGAAGGACAGGTCCGGGTGGAACTCGTCGCCGAACTCGTATCCGGGGCCGCCGGTGCCGTTGCCCAGCGGGTCACCGCCCTGGATCATGAAACCGCTGATCACCCGGTGGAAGACCGTGCCGTCGTACAGCCTGTCGGTGGACTTCCTGCCGGTGGCCGGGTGGGTCCACTCGCGCTTGCCTTCGGCGAGTTCGACGAAGTTCTTGACCGTCTTCGGCGCGTGGTCCGGGAAGAGCCGGACGGTGATGTCGCCGTGGTTCGTCTTCAGGGTGGCGTAGAGCTGCTCGGCCACGATCTACCTTCCATCTGCCGGTTCGTAACCCCCCGATCCTCGCACAGCCCGAGTACCCCGCATCCACCGCCGAACCGTGCCGCCGGCGCTCGGCGTCCCCGGGATGCCCGGACCGAACATCCGGTATAGCCCGGATGCCCGTTGGGACATGCCTCGTCACCGTTGTACAGGCATGATCTTCAGCACTGGTGGAAGGCGGAGAAAATCACGCCACCGATGAGGAGGAGATCCCGTGACCCGCATGGACAGCGTGCGCAGCGCGACCGACAACGCGATGGAGACCGTGCGGCACGCCGCGGAGGTGGTGGCGCCGAAGGTGAGCCTCGCCGCCGGACAGGCCACGTCCGCCGTGCGTGGGCAGTACGCCTCCCACATCGCCCCGCGGCTGGTGCACGTACGCGAGACACTGCCCCCGGCGGTCGACATGGCCGCCTCCCGCGCGGCCCGACGCACCCGCGAGGCCGCACGGGTGGCCGGCGAGTTCGCCGCGCCCCGCGTCGAGGCCGCCCGTGCCATGGCCGGGCCGGCGCGGGAGGCGGCGCTGGCCCGCTCGGCGGCGGCCGTCGCCGCACTGCGCGGCGAACTGACCGCGGCCGACATCCGCAAGCTCGCACGGCGCCGGGCCCGTCGGGCCCGTACGGGCATGGTGCTCAAGCGTCTGACGGTGGTCGGTCTCGTCGCCGGCGGCGCGGCGGCCGCCTGGAAGTGGTGGGACCGGCAGTCCAACCCCGACTGGCTGGTCGAGCCTCCGGCCGCCACCGAGGTCGGGGGCGGCACCGCCCTCGCCGACGGCAGCGGCGAGAACCGGGAAGCCGAGACCACCTCGTCCGACGAGCAGCGCTGACGGCGCCCGCCTCCGCGCGTTCGCGCACCTCCCTCGCACGGCGCAGGCCCGGTGCCGAGGACCCGTGAGGTCCACCGGCACCGGGCCTGTCGTGGTGTGGAGCTTAGGGGAGTCGAACCCCTGACATCTGCCATGCAAAGACAGCGCTCTACCAACTGAGCTAAAGCCCCGACGCCACCAGAGTACCCAATGACCGGCGTTCGTTCCGACCGGGTATCGCTCCGCGTCCGCCCTCTCCGTAGGATTCTCCGCAAGTTCGCTCCAGCGAAGCGGACACCCGGGGAGACAGGGGAGATGCCATGGACGCAGCACAGCAGGAGGCCACCGCGCGGGCGAGGGAACTGCAGAGCCAGTGGTACGGCGAGCCCCTGGGCACCCTCTTCCGCCGGCTCATCGACGACCTGGGCCTCAACCAGGCCCGGTTGGCGACGGTTCTCGGACTGTCCGCCCCCATGCTCTCCCAGCTGATGAGCGGTCAGCGCGCGAAGATCGGCAACCCCGCCGTCGTCCAGCGGGTGCAGGCGCTCCAGGAGCTGGCCGCCGAGGTCAGCAAGGGCATAGTCACCGCCGCCGAGGCCACCCAGCGCATGGAGGAGATCCGCCGCACCGCCGGCGGCAACGTGCTGAGCACCACCACCCACACCACGCCCTCCGGCGGTCAGGCGACGACCGTCAAGCGCGTGGTCCGCGAGATCCAGGCGCTGCTGCGTTCGGTCGCCGACGCGGCCGACATCATCGACGCCTCCGACTCCCTCGCCGCCACCCACCCGGAACTGGCGGAGTTCCTGCGGGTGTACGGCGCCGGGAAGACCGCGGACGCGGTCCGGCACTACGAGGCCCACCAGGCCTGAGCGGGCCCGAGGGACGAGACCGGGGCGGGACGTGACGGACGCGGGGACGGGCACGGGGACGGGGACACGGCGACGGGGGCGGGCGCGGCGCGATGGGTGAGGTCTTCGCCGGCCGGTACGAGCTGGTCGATCCGATCGGACGCGGCGGCGTCGGCGCGGTCTGGCGCACCTGGGACCACCGGCGCAGGCGGTACGTGGCCGCCAAGGTCCTCCAACAGAGCGACGCGCACACCCTGCTGCGGTTCGTCCGCGAGCAGGCGCTGCGCATCGACCACCCGCACGTCCTGGCCCCGACGAGCTGGGCCGCCGACGACGACAAGGTCCTGTTCACCATGGACCTGGTCCGCGGCGGCTCGCTCGCGCACCTCATCGGCGACTACGGCCCGCTGCCGCCCACTTATGTGTGCACCCTGCTCGACCAGTTGCTGTCCGGACTGTCCGCGGTGCACGCCGAGGACGTGGTGCACCGCGACATCAAACCCGCCAACGTCCTGCTGGAGGCCACCGGCACCGGCCGTCCCCATGTGCGGCTGTCCGACTTCGGCGTCGCGATGCGCAAGGGCGAACCCCGGCTGACGGAGGCCGACCACGTGGTCGGCACGCCGGGCTACTTCGCGCCCGAGCAACTCCTGGGCGCCGAGCCGGACTTCCCCGCCGACCTGTACGCGGTCGGGCTGGTCGCGCTGTACCTGCTGACCGGTCGGAAACCGGACTCCCAGGCGCTGGTGGAGGCCTACACCGGCGGGGTGCCCCCGACCCCGCAGGGCATCCCGGAGCCGCTGTGGCAGGTGCTCGGCCTCCTGCTGCACCCCGATCCGGAGGCCCGGTTCCGTACGGCGACGGGCGTGCGCAAGGCGCTGGCGTCCGCCGTGGAGCTGCTTCCCACCGACTCCACGGCGGAGCAGGAGGTCATCGAGGTCTTCGACCAGATCGGTCCGCTGCCGCCGGGGTTCGGGCCGGACGGCCCCGAGGGCGGCCGGGGCGCCGGGGCCCGCCGCGCGGCCGGGGCGCCCCACGGGCCCACCGCGCCGCCCACGCCCTCGTCCACGCCCTCGCCCTCGGACACCGGCGGCTTCCGTCTCGCGCCGCCCGCCCAGGAGACGCCGCCCTATCCGGAACAACCGGGTACCCCGCCGACACCGTCCCCCGTACAGCCGCAGCCGTGGGTCCGGTCCCGGCCGTATCCGGCGCCGCCCCACACCGGGACGCCTCCGACACCGTCGACGCCGTCGACGCCTCCGACGCGGCCGTACACCGACGGGTACCGGCCCGTGTCCGCGTACGCCGCTCCTCCGGCGCCCGTTCCCGCGCCCGCTCCGGCGCCCGTACGGCGTCCGGGGCCGCCTCCGAAGGTGGCGGTCCCGGTCCTGGTGTTCGCCCTGCTGTGCATCGCCGTGGGGGTCTGGGCACTGACGCGGTCCTGAGGACGGTCCGGCGCCGGCCCCGGGATCACCGCGGGCGGACGCTCCGGCGGGCGAGGAGCGTCCACAGGCCCAACCCGACGATCAGCGCGGTCCCGGTCCCGACCCCGGCCCAGCCCACCAGCCGCAGCGTGCCGTCGGCCTCGGCCTCCGCCGCGCTCAGCCCCTTGGCGGCGGCCTCCCGGTCCTCCTCGTCCACCCCGAAGCCCGCCTCGACGGCGTCCCCGACGTACGCGGGCGCGTCCCGGGGGGTGCCCTCGACGGTGGTGCGCAGCACCACCGGCACCGACCCCTCGACGGACTCGCCCAGTCCCTCGTGGGCGTGCACCGCGATGTAGTACCACCCGGCGAAGCACATGCCGCCGATCTCCGCGGTGCCGGCGTAGCGGTTGGCGAAGTCGACGCGCCGGGTCTCCAGGGTGAACGCGGCGGGCCGGTCCGCCTGGTAGCCCACTCCCCTGCCGGTGACCCGCCCCCGGGCCGGGTTGTAGAGGTCCACCCGGAAGGCGCCGCCGACGAAGGGGGCGCCGTCGGCCCCGGTCGTGCCGAACTCCACGGTGGTGAAGAGTTGTTGGCCCCAGTCGACCGGCACCCGGTAGAAGCGGGTCTCGCCGGGCCGCAGCCGGTCCTTCCAGTTGCCCTCGCCCATGCTCGCGGCGTCGTTGAAGCCGGTGCCGCCCACGATGCGCCTGGCCTGTCCGGACGGCGGTCCCGGCGGGACGGACGTCCGCGCGTCGGGCGGGGCGGCGGGGACGGGGTTCCTCAGCCCCGGCTCCTCCATGAAGCGGATCTCCACCGGCCAGGGGGCGGGGTCGGAGCCCGCCCGGCCCTCCCGCTCCACGGAGAAGTGGTAGACCCCCGCCTCCTGGCAGTAGCCGTCCTCCCTGATCACGCGCCGGGCGTGGTCGGCGATCGGCCGGGCCGCGTCGTCGTCCCCGAAGTCGACGCCGGAGTTGCCGCAGACGGTGCCGTCGGCGGCCCTCAGGGCGACCTTGATGCCGTCGGTCATGTCCACCTCGCTGCCCGGCTCGGGCAGGGCGACGGCGGATATCCAGGCGTTCGAGGCACCGTCCAGCGTGGCGCTGTAGTACTTCCGCTGCCCCGGCCCGATCTCGTCGGTGTAGAAGCCTGGCGTGATCGTCGGCCCCTCGGCGCTGCTCTCGCCTCCCGTGACGGGTCGGGCGTCCTCGGCCGTCCGGTAGGCGGGCACCCCGTCCGGGCCGTCCGCCGCCGCGGCCCCTCCCGGCAGCGCCGCGACCGCGCACAGCGCCGCCGTGGCGGCCAGTCCGCTCCTCATCGTGCGCCCCTTCACCACACGCCACCCCTCGTCGTCTCGGTCGTGCCGGCCCCGCCCGCCGGCGCGGTGGCGGCCGGGCCGGACCATCCTGCCCCGCCCCTGTCACCGCTGTCGCCGGCGCACCGGCGCTTCCCGCCGAGCCGCCGTCCCCGCCCGTGTCCGGGCCGCGGCACGGCCCGGGCGCGGACGGAAAACGGCGAGGTCCCGGCCGACCGGCCGGGACCTCGCTCGAAGACTGGGAATTGTCGCTCTCAGGCGCCGGAGCCTGCGGACACGGAGTCGGTCGCCTCCGTCCACAGATCCTGCTCGGCGCGGTCCGCCTGGATCTGGCGGTACACGAGGAGCCCGCCAACGGCGGCCAGTGCGATCAGGAGAAGCTTCTTCACCGCGCTACCTCGTCCTTCATAGACGTTGGGACCTACTGGCGCCGATGATACCCGTGCGGCCTCCGGCACCGGGTGATCGACCCGGACGGGGCATCAGAGCAGGTCCGGACGGTCGACGGCCGGTGCGCGGACCGAGGGACGGGGGACGGAACACCCCCCGGAGACGGCGAAAGCCCGGTACCTCCAGAGAGGTTCCGGGCGTCCGGCCTGCGTTTCCGCAGTGGTGGGGCTAACAGGACTTGAACCTGTGGCCTCTTCCTTATCAGGGAAGCGCTCTAACCGTCTGAGCTATAGCCCCGCGCTGCACGGAAAGATTAGCGCACTTCAGCCGCGTCCCAAAATCGGCTTCCGACCGGGGCCGGGAGACGCCGCCGGAGCGGTCACTCGTCCTCCGCGAGCGTCACCTCGACACCGCCCACGAACCCGGCGGAGAGGTTGTAGATGAAGGCGCCCAGGGTGGCCAGCGCCGTCGCCAGCACCACGTCGATCACCGCTATGACGGAGGTGAAGGTCAGCACCCGGGGCAGGGACAGGAAACCCTCCAGGTCGAAGCCCCCGCCCCCGTCCGTGGACGTGGCCTCGCTGACCGTCCCGCCGACGGCGGTGAACACCCCCATGGCGTCCATCACCATCCACAGCACGGCCACCGCGACGATCGTGCAGATCCCCAGCGCGATCGAGAGCAGGAAGCCGACCTTCATCACCGACCACGGGTCGACCTTGGCCACCCTCAGCCGCGCCTTGCGGGTCCTGGGGACCGTACGGGCCCCCGTACGCGGCCGGCGCACGACGTCCTGCCGGAGGTCGTCCGGACGGTCCGGCTGCGGCTGTGCCGACCGGGGCGGCGGCGTGCTGCCCGGCGGGGCCGGGTACGCCTGCGGCGGATGGTGCGGCTGCTGCGCGCCCGCGTGCGGCTGGGCCTGCGGTTGCGGTTGCGGGTGGGCACTGGTCACGGTTGTTCCCCCACGGTGGGATTCGCCCTGGTGGCGAGCGTCGTCAGCGGCCGGCCCACGGGCGCCGCCATTACCGTTGCCGCCCCTGGCGGCGCCCGTGGTTCCACTCACGATCTGCCTACTCCTCGTTGTCCGGAGCCGTCTCGGCCGCCGTCTCCGAGGAAGACGCTTCCGCGGCCTCCGCGGTGCCCTCCTCGGCGTCGACCTCCTCGGCCTCGCGGCCGGCCTCGGCGTTGCGTGCGATGCCGACCACCGCGTCGCGCTTGCCGAGGTTGATCAGTTGGACGCCCATCGTGTCACGGCCCGTCTCCCTGACCTCGTCGACCCGCGTGCGGATCACGCCGCCCCCGAGGGTGATGGCGAGGATCTCGTCCGTCTCCTCGACCACCAGAGCTCCCACCAGCGAGCCGCGATCCTCGACGATCTTGGCAGCCTTGATGCCCAGACCGCCACGGCCCTGCACGCGGTACTCGTCCACGGCCGTGCGCTTCGCGTACCCGCCGTCGGTGGCGGTGAACACGAACGTACCGGGCCGCACGACATTCATCGAGAGCAGCTCGTCCCCTTCGCGGAAACTCATGCCCTTCACGCCCGAGGTGGCACGTCCCATCGGGCGCAGCGCCTCGTCGGTGGCGGTGAACCGGATGGACTGCGCCTTCTTGCTGATCAGCAGCAGGTCGTCCTCCGGCGAGACCAGCTCCGCGCCGATCAGCTCGTCCTCGCCGCCGCCCTCCAACTCCCGGAGGTTGATGGCGATGACGCCTCCGGAGCGCGGCGAATCGTAGTCCTTCAGTGGAGTCTTCTTCACCAGACCCGACTTGGTGCCCAACACCAGGTACGGCGCGGCCTCGTAGTCGCGGATCGCCAGGACCTGGGCGATCGTCTCGTCCGGCTGGAACGCCAGCAGGTTGGCGACGTGCTGACCGCGCGCGTCCCGCCCGGCGTCCGGCAGTTCGTACGCCTTGGCCCGGTACACCCGGCCCTTGTTGGTGAAGAACAGCAGCCAGTGGTGGGTGGTGGTGACGAAGAAGTGGTCGACGATGTCGTCTTCCTTCAGCTTCGTGCCCCGCACGCCCTTGCCGCCGCGCTTCTGCGAACGGTAGTCGTCGGTCTTCGTCCGCTTGACGTAGCCGCCGCGCGTGATGGTGACGACGATGTCCTCCTCGGCGATCAGGTCCTCGATGGACATGTCGCCCTCGAAGGGCACCAGCTTGCTGCGCCGGTCGTCGCCGAACTTCTCGACGATCGCGGCCAGTTCCTCGCTGATGATCCGTCGCTGCCGCTCGGGCGAGGCCAGGATCGCGTTGTACTCGTCGATCTTCGCCTGGAGTTCGTCGTGCTCGGCGGTGATCTTCTGCCGCTCCAGGGCCGCCAGGCGCCGGAGCTGCATCTCCAGGATCGCGTTCGCCTGGATCTCGTCGATGGCCAGCAGGCCCATCAGGCCCGAACGCGCCACCTCCACGGTGTGGCTGCGCCGGATCAGGGCGATGACCTCGTCGATCGCGTCCAGCGCCTTGAGCAGACCGCGCAGGATGTGGGCGCGCTCCTCGGCCTTGCGCAGCCGGTAGCGGG
Organism: Streptomyces macrosporus; assembly: GCF_039533145.1. Lineage (NCBI taxonomy): Bacteria > Bacillati > Actinomycetota > Actinomycetes > Kitasatosporales > Streptomycetaceae > Streptomyces > Streptomyces macrosporus. Next base: position 133,502 of record NZ_BAAASZ010000052.1, on the reverse strand, counting down.
TGCGGCGGACGATGACGTCGATCTGGTGGTTGACCCAGTTGCGGATGAAGGCGTCCAGCGACAGCGTGCGCGGCACCCCGTCGACCAGGGCCAGCATGTTGGCGCCGAAGTTGGTCTGCAGGTCGGTGTGCTTGTAGAGGTTGTTCAGCACGACCTTGGCGACCGCGTCCCGCTTGAGGACGATCACCAGTCGCTGACCGGTGCGGGAGGACGTCTCGTCGCGGACGTCCGCGATGCCGGCGATCTTCCCGTCCTTGACCAACTCGGCGATCTTCAGCGCCAGGTTGTCCGGGTTGACCTGGTACGGCAGTTCGGTGACGACCAGGCACTGGCGACCGTGGATCTCCTCCACCTCGACCACCGCGCGCATCGTGATCGAGCCGCGGCCGGTGCGGTACGCCTCCTCGATGCCCTTGTGGCCCACCACCAGCGCGCCGGTGGGGAAGTCGGGGCCCTTGATGCGCTCCAGCAGCGCCTCCAGCAGTTCCTCGCTGGTGGCGTCCGGGTGCTCCAGGTACCACTGGGCGCCGGCGGCGACCTCGCGCAGGTTGTGCGGGGGGATGTTGGTGGCCATGCCGACCGCGATGCCCGCCGAACCGTTGATCAGCAGGTTGGGGATGCGCGACGGCAGGACGGTCGGCTCCTGGTTGCGGCCGTCGTAGTTGTCCTGGAAGTCGACGGTCTCCTCGTCGATGTCCCGGAGCATCTCCATGGCCAGCGGCGCCATCTTGCACTCGGTGTACCGCATGGCCGCGGCCGGGTCGTTGCCCGGCGAGCCGAAGTTGCCGTTGGAGTCCACCAGCGGCATCCGCATCGACCACGGCTGGGCCAGGCGGACCAGGGCGTCGTAGATGGAGGTGTCGCCGTGCGGGTGGTAGGTGCCCATCACGTCGCCGACGACGCGGGCGCACTTGTAGAAGCCCTTCTCCGGCCGGTAGCCGCCGTCGTACATCGCGTACAGCACGCGGCGGTGCACCGGCTTGAGGCCGTCGCGGACGTCCGGCAGCGCGCGCGAGACGATCACGCTCATCGCGTAGTCGAGGTACGAGCGCTGCATCTCGGTCTCGAGGCTGACGGGCTCCACGCGGAGCCCGGCGTCCTCGTTGACCGGGGTGCCGGCGGGGGCGGAGAGGGGAGCCGGGGCGTCCCCGTCGAAGGAGGTCGGGGAAGTCTCGTCGGCCATGGGTGGTCGATCCCTTTCGTTCTGCGGCGTTCGGCCGACTCTGATCAGATGTCGAGGAAGCGGACGTCCTTGGCGTTGCGCTGGATGAACGAACGCCGTGCCTCCACGTCCTCGCCCATCAGGATCGAGAACAGGTCGTCGGCGGCGGCCGCGTCGTCCAGCGTCACCTGTCGCAGCACCCGGTGGGCCGGGTCCATGGTGGTGACGCGCAGTTCCTCGGCGTTCATCTCGCCCAGACCCTTGAAGCGCTGTACCGAGTCGTCCTTGATGCGCTTGCCCTGCTCGCGGCCGAGCCGGATCAGGCTGTCGCGCTCGCGGTCGGAGTAGGCGTACTCGAACTCGTCGCGCGACCACTTGATCTTGTACAGCGGAGGCTGGGACAGGTAGACGTGGCCGGCCTCGACCAGCGGGCGCATGAAGCGGAACAGCAGCGTCAACAGCAGGGTGTTGATGTGCTGGCCGTCGACGTCGGCGTCCGCCATCAGGATGATCTTGTGGTAGCGGAGCTTGGCGATGTCGAAGTCCTCGTGGATCCCGGTGCCGAAGGCCGAGATCAGCGCCTGGACCTCCTGGTTCTGCAGGACCTTGTCGATCCGCGCCTTCTCCACGTTCAGGATCTTGCCCCGGATGGGCAGGATCGCCTGGTACTGCGGGTTGCGGCCGGACTTGGCGCTGCCGCCCGCGGAGTCGCCCTCGACGATGAAGATCTCGCACTTGGCGGGGTCGTTGGACTGGCAGTCGCTCAGCTTGCCGGGCAGCGACGCCGTCTCCAGCAGGCCCTTGCGCCGCGTCAGGTCCCGCGCCTTGCGGGCCGCCACGCGCGCGGTGGCCGCCTGGATGCCCTTGCGGACGATGTCGGCGGCCTCGTTGGGATTGCGGTCCAGCCAGTCGCTCAGGTGCTCGTGGACGATCTTCTGGACGAAGGTCTTGGCCTCGGTGTTGCCCAGCTTCGTCTTGGTCTGGCCCTCGAACTGCGGCTCGCCCAGCTTCACCGAGATGATCGCCGTCAGGCCCTCGCGGATGTCCTCGCCGGTGAGGTTGTCGTCCTTCTCCCGCAGCAGCTTCTTCTCCCGGGCGTACCGGTTGACCAGACCGGTCAACGCCGCGCGGAAGCCCTCCTCGTGGGTGCCGCCCTCGTGGGTGTGGATGGTGTTGGCGAAGCTGTAGACACCCTCGGAGTACTGGGTGTTCCACTGCATCGCGATCTCCACCGAGATCTTGCGCTCCTTGTCCTCCGCCGTGATGTCGATCACAGAGGGGTGGACCGGTTCGCCCTTGCGGGAGTTGAGGTGGCGCACGAAGTCCGAGATGCCGCCCTCGTAGTGGTAGCGGACGGAGCGCGGCTTGTCGTCCTCGGCCTCGTCCGTGGTGTCCGCGCCCGCCGTCTTCTTGGCGGCCTCCCGCTCGTCGGTCAGGGAGATCGTCAGACCGCGGTTGAGGAACGCCATCTCCTGGAAGCGGCGCGAGAGCGTCTCGAAGGAGTAGTCGGTCGTCTCGAAGATGTCGCCGTCGGCCCAGAAGGTGACCGACGTCCCGGTCTCCTCGGTGGGCTCGCCCCGCTGGAGGGGGGCGACCGGCGCGCCCATCTTGTACTCCTGCGTCCAGTGGTAGCCGTCCCGCTTGATCTCGACCGAGACCCGGGTCGACAGCGCGTTGACCACCGAGACGCCCACGCCGTGCAGACCGCCGGAGACCGCGTAGCCGCCGCCTCCGAACTTGCCTCCCGCGTGCAGCACCGTCAGCACGACCTCGACCGCCGGCTTGCCCTCCGAGGGCACGATGCCCACCGGGATGCCGCGGCCGTTGTCGACGACCCGGACACCGCCGTCGGCGAGCAGCGTCACCTCGATGTTGTCCGCGTAACCGGCCAGCGCCTCGTCGACGGAGTTGTCGACGACCTCGTAGACGAGGTGATGAAGACCACGCTCGCCGGTGGAGCCGATGTACATGCCCGGTCGCTTGCGGACCGCGTCCAGGCCCTCCAGGACCGTGATCGCACTGGCGTCGTACGACGACTCGCCACCACCGGCGTCGGAGACGGGCGGGGTCGAGGACGGGACAGGGGACTCCCCGCCGGTAGCAGGGAAGGTTTCGTTGGAGTTGCCGGAATCGGCCACGAAGCGCCCTTTCTGGCACAGCACAAGCCTTCCCCTGCGTTCGGAGGGATTGGGCCCCGTCCGGGCGAGCAGGAGCGGCTGCGTCGTTCGACTTGTTCCGCAATGAGGCGGGTGTACTTCCAGTCTACCGGTACGACTGACAACGATGGGGGTTTGCAGGTACCTGGCTCCTCATGTGCCGCCCTGAACCGGCATGAGCCGACTCCCTATATGCGGACCGGCCCCCCAAGACGCTCACAACGGCCCACAGCGCTTCCGGATGTCAATGGTCCATCACTGTGAGCGCCCTCACGGAATGAGCAATTCCGTCCGGTTTGCTCCCGGGCCGGCGCCGCCTCCGCACCCACCCCCGGACCGCCCGCCCGGAACGGGTGGCACGGCCCCTCAGCCGTAGGTGTCCCCGGGGCCCCTGCTGCCGGGCGCGCGCAGCGGACCGTGCCGGGTGTCCGGGGCCTCCGGCCCCCGCACCTTGATCAACTTGACCGTCCCCTGCCCGAGATCGGCGTTCAGCCGCGCCACGAGCTGCGGCGCCAGCAGCCGCACCTGCGTCGCCCACGCCGTCGAGTCGCAGCGCACCGACAGCACCCGCTCCTGCTCGTCGTACGACTGCGGGACGCAGTGCCGCGCCAGGTCCGGCCCCACGAGCTCCGGCCAGCGGCCCATCACGCCACCGACCGCCATCGGCATCTCCCAGCCGCGCTCGGTCTTCAACCGCTCGATCGCCGCGCCCAGCGGCAGCGGATCACGGCCGTCCCGCCGCGCCCCCGACCGCAGGCCCCCCACGCGGGCCTCCCGCTTCTGCCGCGCCGCGGTGCCGCGCGCCCGCGCCTGCTCCCGGGCCGCCCGCAACGCCACCCTCGCCAGGTCCACACCCGACGGCTCCGCGGCCGGCCCCGGAATCCTCACCTCGGCGGACCGGTCGGCCGCCCCGCCGGCTCCCCCGTCCGGTCCCTCGTGCTCCGTCACAGACGAGTCACCTCCCCACCGCCGACCGCGTACCGCACCCCCGCCAGCGCCTTCGGCACGTCGTCCTCGACCGCCGCCGTCACCAGCACCTGCTCACCGGGCGCCACCAGCTCCGCCAGCCGGTCCCGCCGCCGGGCGTCCAACTCGGCGAAGACGTCGTCGAGCACCAGCACCGGCTCGTTGCCCTCGCTCCGCAACAGGTCGTAGGAGGCCAGCCGGAGCGCCAGCGCGTACGACCACGACTCGCCGTGGCTCGCGTACCCCTTGGCCGGCAACTCCCCCAACTTGAGCACCAGATCGTCGCGGTGCGGGCCCACCAGCGTCACCCCGCGCTCGATCTCCTGGCGGCGGGCGTCGGCCAGCGCGGCCAGCAGCCCCTGGTACAACTCCTCGCGCGTGCCGCCCTCCACGGGGGTGCGGTACTCCAACACCACCGGGCCCCCGCTCGGCGCCAACCGCTCGTACGCCTTGTCCGCCAGCGGGCCCAGCGCCGCCACCAGCGCCATCCGCTGGTCCAGCAACTCCGCCCCGGCGCGGGCCAGATGCTGGTCCCACACGTCCAGGGTGGACAGCGCCCCGCCACCGGAGCCGCCGCCGTGCCGACGGGCCATCGCCGCCGTCTTCAACAGGGTGTTCCGCTGCTTGAGCACCCGCTCGTAGTCCGCCCGCACCCCCGCCATCCGCGGCGACCGCGCCGTGACCAGCTCGTCCAGGAAACGGCGCCGCTCCCCGGGATCGCCCTTCACCAGCGCCAGGTCCTCCGGCGCGAACATCACCGTGCGCACGATGCCCAGGACGTCCCGCGGCCTGACCTGCGAGGACCGGTTGATCCGGGCGCGGTTGGCCTTGCCCGGGTTCAGCTCCAGCTCCACCAGTTGCTGCCGGTCCCCCTGCCGGACCGCCGCGCGTATGACGGCACGGTCGGCCCCCGTCCGCACCAGCGGCGCGTCGGAGGCCACCCGGTGGCTGCCCAGGGTCGCGAGGTAGCCCACGGCCTCGACCAGGTTCGTCTTGCCCTGGCCGTTCGGGCCGACGAAAGCCGTGACGCCCGGATCGAGCGGGACCTCGACCCGGGCGTACGACCGGAAGTCGGCGAGCGACAGATGCGTGACGTGCATCGGATCCGTCGAGGTCGATCAGCCGCCGACGGGCGGGACGACGTCCGCGCCCGGCGAGTCGGCGCCCTTCTCGTCGCCGGCGGCGGCGGTCACCGCGTGGCCGCCGAACTGGTTGCGCAGTGCGGCGATCATCTTCATCTGCGGGGAGTCCTCCTGACGCGACGAGAACCGCGCGAACAGCGCCGCGGTGATCGCGGGCAGCGGAACGGCGTGGTCGATCGCCGCCTCCACCGTCCAGCGTCCCTCCCCGGAGTCCGCCGCGTAGCCGCGCAGCGCCGCCAGGTGCTCGTCGTCGTCCAGCGCGCGGACGGCCAGGTCGAGCAGCCAGGAACGGATGACCGTGCCCTCCCGCCAGGAGCGGAAGACCTCGCGGACGTCGGTCACCGCGTCCGCCGCCTCCAGCAGCTCCCAGCCCTCGGCGAAGGCCTGCATCATCGCGTACTCGATGCCGTTGTGGACCATCTTCGCGAAGTGGCCCGCGCCCACCCGCCCGGCGTGCACGGAGCCGAACTCGCCCTCCGGCTTGAGCGCGTCGAAGATCGGCTGCACCTTCGCCACGTGCTCGGCGTCACCGCCGTACATCAGCGCGTAGCCGTTCTCCAGGCCCCAGACACCGCCGGAGACCCCGCAGTCGACGAAGCCGATGCCCTTGGCCGCCAGCTGTTCGGCGTGCTTCTCGTCATCGGTCCAGCGGGAGTTTCCGCCGTCCACGACCACGTCGCCGGGGGAGAGCAGCTCGCCCAGCGCGTCGATGGTCGACTGGGTGGGGGCGCCGGCCGGGACCATGACCCACACCACCCGGGGGGCCTTCAGCGCCCCCACCAGCTCCTCGAGGCTGCCGACATCGGCGAGATCCGGGTTGCGGTCGTATCCGACGACGGTGTGGCCGGCACGGCGGATGCGCTCGCGCATGTTGCCGCCCATCTTGCCGAGACCGACGAGACCGAGCTCCATCAAGGGGCCTTTCTACGGTGTCCTAGCGTTGCGTACCCGGGTACGAGCCTACGCCCGAGGGGTCGGCGCACACCTGCGGCCACTCCCCGCTCGAATGCGCACCCGGCCACCCCCGGAGCCGCCGCGCGGCGACCTCGCGGGAACGTCCCTCCCCGTGTCCGGCCGGCGCCCCGGGCGGCCGGACGGGATTCGCCCCGCCGGCCGCCCGGGGCGGGCCGGGACCGCGGGCTCAGCCCGACAGCCGCACCGGCATGATCAGGTACTTGTAGGACTCGTCCGCCTCCGCGTCCACCGCGGGCTTGCCGTTCAGCAGGGCGGGCTTGGTCGAGGTCGTGAAGGACAGCTGCGCGACCGGCGCGTCGATGGCGCTCAGGCCCTCCAGCAGGAAGCCGGGGTTGAAGGCGATCGAGATGTCGTCGCCGTCCAGCTGCGCGTCCACCCGCTCCACGGCCTGTGCGTCGTCGCTCGACCCCGCCTCCAGCGTCAGCACGCCCTGCTCGAAGGAGAGCCGCACCGGGGTGTTCCGCTCGGCGACCAGCGAGACGCGCTTGACCGCCTCCACGAACGGGGCCGTCTCGATCACGGCGATCGAGTTGAACTCCGTCGGGAACAGCGTGCGGTACTTCGGCAGGTCGCCCTCCAGCAGCCGCGTCGTGGTCCGCCGTCCGTTGCCCTCGAAACCGATCAGGCCCTCGCCGGCGCCCGAGCCCGACAGCGCCAGCGTCACGTCGTCCCCGCCGCTCAGCGACTTCGCCGTGTCCAGCAGCGTCTTGGCCGGCACCAGCGCCACCGCGGAGGCGTCCGGCGTCTCCGGCTTCCACCGGAACTCCCGGACCGCGAAGCGGTAGCGGTCGGTGGACGCCAGGGTGACGGTGTCGCCCTCGATCTCGATCCGGACGCCGGTGAGCACCGGCAGCGTGTCGTCGCGTCCGGCCGCGATGGCGACCTGGGCGGCGGCGGACGCGAAGACCTCGCCGGGGACCGTGCCCGTCGCGCTCGGCATCTGGGGAAGGGCCGGGTACTCCTCCACAGGCAGGGTGTGGAGCGTGAACCGCGAGGAGCCGCAGACGACGCTCACTCGTACACCGTCTGTGGAAATCTCGACGGGCCGGTTGGGGAGGGCGCGGGAGATGTCCGCCAGGAGGCGACCGGAGACGAGGACCGTCCCCTCCTCCTCCACGTCGGCCTCCACCGAGACCCGTGCCGAGACCTCGTAGTCGAAGCCGGACAGGCTCAGCGAGCTCTCCTCCGCCTTCAGCAGCAGTCCCGCGAGGACCGGCACCGGAGGCCGGGCCGGGAGGCTGCGGGCCGCCCAGGCCACCGCCTCCGCGAGGACGTCACGCTCCACCCGGATCTTCACTTCAGCCGCCTCCTGCTGTTGCTGGCTGCTCGCCTTGCTGGTGTTCGTCGTCGGCTTGTCGCCGGGGACCAGTCTGACGCACACCGCTGACAGCCGGGGCGGGTCGGGGTCAAGTCGTGGGGCGAGGCCCGAGGCGCGGTCGGGCCGAGTTGTGCACAGGGCCCGTTTCCGAGCGAAGTTCCCGCTTGATATCCGTGGTCGTAGTAGTAGGGCCTGTGGATATCGGGGATAACTCGATCCACGCAGGTCAGAGCGGGATTTTTATCCACCGCCCCTGTGGGCGGTCCGGTGGACGGAGAGGGGCCGGCTGTGGACATCCGGAAGTTCTGCACAGCCGATGCACAGCGATCCGTGGCTTCTCCCCAGGGCCGCCCACAGTTTTACCCACCTTCTCAACAGCCCAACCCCGCCTCTTGGTGTGATGCCTTTCACACGGACCGGTGACACGGTGCGTTGTGTTGTCGAACAGTGGACAGCCCTGTGGAGAAGCTGGGGAAAGCTGTGCACAACCCGGCCGAGCCTGTGGGTCGGCGGTGGACAACCCGATCCGCCCGCTGTGGCCACAGGCTTCGTCCACAGCCTGTGGAAAACGTTTGGACACAGATCCACACCCGGCTGACCTGCCCCGTCCGGTCGTCGATGATCGTCCCTGTGGACGCTATCGGGACAACCGCCCGGTCCCCAGCGTGTGGACGGAAGAAAGTCGGAGAATCTGTGGACCACACCTCTCGGGGCCCACGGAATCGAACAGCGGGAAGCCCTCCCGGAAACGGAGAAAAGCCCCCGGGAGACGTCCCGGGGGCTGGGATGGCCGCTCGGCCGAGCGGTGGGGAGGGCGACGCGCCGCGGAGGACGGGCGCGCCGTGGACGGCGACGCCCGGCGGTCAGGCGTTCTTGATGCGGTTGGTCAGCTCGGTGACCTGGTTGTAGATGGAGCGCCGCTCGGCCATCATCGAGCGGATCTTGCGGTCGGCGTGCATCACGGTGGTGTGGTCCCGGCCGCCGAACTGGGCGCCGATCTTCGGCAGCGACAGGTCGGTCAGCTCACGGCACAGGTACATGGCGATCTGCCGCGCGGTGACCAGGACCCGGCTGCGCGAGGAGCCGCACAGGTCGTCCACCGTCAGCCCGAAGTAGTCGGCGGTCGCGGCCATGATGTTCGCCGCGGTGATCTCCGGCGCCGCGTCCTCGCCGCCGGGGATGAGGTCCTTCAGGACGATCTCCGTCAGGCCCAGGTCGACGGGCTGGCGGTTGAGGCTGGCGAAGGCCGTGACCCGGATCAGCGCGCCCTCCAGTTCGCGGATGTTGCGCGAGATCCGGGAGGCGATGAACTCCAGCACCTCCGGCGGCGCGTTCAGCTGCTCCTGGACGGCCTTCTTCCGCAGGATCGCGATGCGCGTCTCCAGCTCGGGCGGCTGGACGTCGGTGATCAGCCCCCACTCGAACCGGTTGCGCAGCCGGTCCTCCAGGGTGACCAGCTGCTTGGGCGGCCGGTCGGAGGAGAGCACGATCTGCTTGTTGGCGTTGTGGAGGGTGTTGAAGGTGTGGAAGAACTCCTCCTGCGTCGACTCCTTGCTCGCCAGGAACTGGATGTCGTCGACCAGCAGGATGTCCATGTCGCGGTAGCGCTTGCGGAACGCGTCCGCCTTGCCGTCGCGGATGGAGTTGATGAACTCGTTGGTGAACTCCTCCGAGCTGACGTACCGCACCCGCGTGCCCGGGTAGAGGCTGCGCGCGTAGTGCCCGATGGCGTGCAGCAGGTGCGTCTTGCCCAGCCCGGACTCGCCGTAGATGAACAGCGGGTTGTACGCCTTCGCCGGCGCCTCGGCCACGGCCACCGCCGCGGCGTGCGCGAAGCGGTTGGAGGCCCCGATGACGAAGGTGTCGAAGAGGTACTTCGGGTTCAGCCGCGCGGTCGGCTCGCCCGGACCGGACGCGGGCGCCGGCTGCGCGGCGAGCGGGCCGGGCGCGCCGCTGGGGGCGGGGAGCTGCGGGGAGTCCCCCCGGCCGGTGGCCCGGGGGCCGGTGTAGCGCGGCACGGGCGGCTGGTCGTAGGGCGACGCGCGGTGCCGGCCGTCGTAGGAGGGGGGCTCGTACGACGAGGGCTGCGACGGGTACGGGTCGCGCGGCGGCTGCCACGCGTCGGGGTCCTGCGGGCGCGGCCAGGCACCCGGCTGGTGCTGCTGGGGCGCGTGCGGGTAGTCCGGGTACGCGGGGCGCGCGTTCGGCAGCTCGGGCCGGCCCTCGTGCTGGGGGCCGTGGGAGCCGTGGGAGGTGTCGTAGGGCCGCTCGTCGTAGTGGAGCGGCTGACGACGCGGTGTGGGCTGGTGGTGCCGAGGAGGCTCGGGCGACGCGGGAGCCGCGGGGGGCGCCGGGGCGGGTGACTCCGGGACCGGGCCGGTGACGGTGATCGCGAGGCGGATGGGCTGCTGGCACTCGCGGCTGAGCGCTTCGGTGATGAGGGGGGAGAGCCGCCCTTCCAGGACACCCTTGGCGTACTCGTTCGGCACGCCGAGCAGCGCGGTGCCGGACACCAGCACCAGGGGCTGGCAGTCCTTGAGCCACCGCTGGTCCTTGGCCTCGACGCCCTGGCCGTCGGCGAGGAGCTGCTCCAGCACGCGTGGCCACACTGCGGCAAGATCGGCAGGTAGGTCAGCCACAGGGCACGCTCTCTCACTCGCTGGGTGGGGGTTGTTCGGGGTGATCGGGGTTGTTCGGGTTCGGTCGGGCTCCGACAGCCCCACCCATGTGTGGTTCTCGGGACGGTCGGGAAGAAATGGGAGTTCAGCCACGGTAGTCAGCGCGACGCGTGCGGTTCAAGTCGTTGTCCACAGGCTGTGCACAGAACCCCCCGGCCGGACCTGGTTTGACCTTATGGCGTGCGCCCGCGTACCGTGTCGAGGTCGAGTTGTCGATGGCTGCTGCCGCCTGCCTCCGATGGGCAAGATCCTAGTGATCATAGAAGCGGTGCACTCGGGCGTTGCGAGCTACTCGTGGGCGCACGGTGACAGCCATTCGGCGCCCCACACGTCTCCCAGAGACACAAGAATTCCTGGAGCCCCCGAGTGAGCAAGCGCACCTTCCAGCCGAACAACCGCCGCCGCGCGAAGACCCACGGTTTCCGGCTGCGCATGCGGACCCGTGCCGGTCGTGCGATCATCGCGTCCCGCCGCAGCAAGGGCCGCGCTCGTCTGTCGGCCTGACCAGTCAGACCGCGGGTCCGTGACGTGCTGCCCTCCGAGAACCGGCTGAGGCGGCGCGAGGATTTCGCGGTCGCGGTACGTCGGGGGCGGCGGGCCGGGCGCCCGCTCCTCGTCGTCCATCTGCGCAGGGGATCCCCTCGGCCCGATTCCGGGGGACGTACGGACCCGCACGCCGCGGAGGGAGTCGTTCCTCCGGTGCGTGCGGGTTTCGTCGTGAGCAAGGCCGTGGGCAATGCGGTCGTCCGCAACCGCGTCAAGCGGCGTCTGCGTCATCTGGTCCGGGAGAGGCTCGACGTGCTGCCGCCCGGTAGCCTGATGGTCGTACGGGCGCTGCCCGGTGCGGGTGAGGCGGAGCACGAGGAACTGGCCCGTGATCTGGACACCGCACTGCAGCGGCTGCTGGGAGGCCCCTCGTGAAATACCCGCTGCTGTGGTTGATCAAGCTGTACCAGTGGACCATCAGCCCGTTGCTCGGGCCGGTGTGCAAGTACTACCCGTCGTGTTCCCACTACGGCTATGAGGCCGTCAACCGACACGGCGCGGTGAAGGGGACGGCGCTGACCGCCTGGCGCATTCTGCGCTGCAACCCATGGTCGTCCGGTGGGGTCGATCACGTCCCCGCCCGGAAGCACCCGGTCTGGCATCAGCGGCTGCGTGCCCGCTGGCAGCACCGGACCCAGTCCAATGCCCAAGGAGCCTGACTCGTGGACACGATCGACACGATCCTCGGTCCTCTCTATACCGCTGTTTCCTGGATCATCGTCCAGTTCCACAAGCTGTACAGCATCCCCTTCGGGGAGGACAGCGGCTGGGCCTGGGGTCTGTCCATCGTCTCGCTGGTGATCGTGATCCGCATCGCCCTGATCCCGCTCTTCGTGAAGCAGATCAAGGCCACGCGGAACATGCAGGCGCTCCAGCCGAAGATGAAGGCGATCCAGGAGCGCTACAAGAACGACCGGCAGCGCCAGTCGGAAGAGATGATGAAGCTGTACAAGGAGACGGGGACCAACCCGCTCTCCAGCTGTCTTCCGATCCTCGCGCAGTCGCCGTTCTTCCTGGCGCTCTACCAGGTGCTGAACAAGATCGCCAACAACCAGGTGGTCGGTGTCCTCAACCAGGACCTGGTGAGCAGCGCCCGTGAGGCCCACGTCTTCGGGGCACCGATCGCCGCCCGCTTCATGGACAGCGCCGACAAGGTCGAGACGCTGAACGCCTCGCTGACCGACGTCCGCGTGGTCACCGTCATCATGATCCTGCTGATGTCGGCGTCGCAGTTCTACACGCAGCGGCAGCTGATGACGAAGAACGTCGACCTGACGGTCAAGACGCCGTTCATGCAGCAGCAGAAGATGCTGATGTACGTCTTCCCGATCATCTTCGCGGTCTTCGGCATCAACTTCCCCGTCGGTGTCCTCGTCTACTGGCTGACCACCAACGTGTGGACCCTCGGGCAGCAGATGTACATCATCAAGCGCAACCCGACGCCGGGCTCGCTGGCCTGGAAGCAGCGCCAGGAGAAGCTGCGCGCCAAGGGCAAGCTCAAGGAGGACCCGGCGGAGGTCCAGGCGAGGAAGGCCGTCGAGGCCGCCCGCGCCAACCGGCAGCAGCCCAAGCGCATGACCAAGGCCCAGCGCCAGGCCGCCGCGGCCCAGGCGGAGGCGAAGAAGGCCGAGGAGCAGGCCGCCGAGGGGAAGCCCTCCACGGCCGAGAAGACCTCCGGGGGCGACCGGCCGGCGCGGACCAGGCAGCAGCCCAAGAAGAAGTCCGGGCAGCGCAAGGGCCCGCAGCGTCCCAAGCACCCGTCCAAGAAGTAAGTAAGGAGTCCACTCGTGACGGACACGACCGCAGAGGGCGCCGACACCCTGACCCGTCTTGAGCAGGAAGGGGAGATCGCGGCCGACTATCTCGAGGGGCTCCTCGACATCGCGGACCTCGACGGCGACATCGACATGGACGTCGAGGCCGACCGTGCCGCGGTGTCGATCATCAGCGACGGCGAGAGCCGGGACCTGCAGAAGCTCGTCGGCCGGGACGGTGAGGTGCTGGAGGCGCTCCAGGAGCTGACGAGGCTGGCGGTGCACCGGGAGACCGGCGACCGCAGCCGGCTGATGCTGGACATCGCCGGTTACCGGGCGCGCAAGCGCCAGGAGCTGACGGCCCTGGGCACCAAGACCGCGAAGGAAGTGAAGCGCACCGGCGAGCCGGTGAAGCTCAAGCCCATGACGCCCTTCGAGCGCAAGGTCGTCCACGATGCCGTGGCCGCGGCCGGGCTGCGCAGTGAGTCCGAGGGCGAGGAACCGCAGCGCTGCGTGGTCGTGCTGCCGTGACGGAATCCGCGTCGTCGACCCTCCCTCCCGCGCCCGAGGTGGCGCGGGAGGTTTTCGGTGATCGCTTCGCCGACGCGGTCCGCTATGCGGAGCTGCTGGCGGAGGTGGGAGTCAAACGCGGACTGATCGGGCCGCGTGAAGTGCCGCGCCTGTGGGAGCGCCACCTGCTGAACTGCGCGGTGCTCTCGGAGGTCGTGCCCGAGGGAGTGACGGTCTGCGACGTCGGTTCGGGCGCCGGATTGCCGGGGGTGCCGCTCGCGCTGGTGCGTCCGGACCTGGAGATCACGCTGCTGGAGCCGCTGCTGCGCCGGACGAACTTCCTCCAGGAGACCGTCGAGCTGCTGGGGCTGGAGCACGTGTCCGTGGTGCGGGGGCGGGCCGAGGAAGTCCTCGGTTCGCTCTCCCCGGTGCATGTGGTGACGGCCCGGGCAGTGGCCCCGCTGGACCGGCTCGCCGGATGGGGTGTGCCGCTGCTGCGGCCGTACGGCGAGATGCTGGCGCTCAAGGGGGACACGGCCGAGGAGGAACTGAAGGCGGCCCGGTCCGCGCTCCAGAAGCTCGGGGCGGTGGAGTCGTCGGTGCTCCGCGTCGGCGAGGGACTGGTGGACCCGCCGGCCACCGTGGTGCGGGTCGAGGTCGGAGAGAGCCCGGGCGGGGTGCGGTTCGCCGCCAAGCGGGCGAAGGCCGCTCGGACGGGACGTTCTCGAGGGACCCGGCGCCGACGGTGACCCCGAGGTGGGGTTCCATTACTCCGTAGAGTCGCCATAGACGCCTTCTGCGGAGTGTCGCCACGTCCGGGGTCGAGCGTGGATGCATCGTGCTTCCCGTGAAACGTCGCTTCCTGTTGCACGGAATCATCCATCGTGGGCGTTCGAACGGTGCATCGCGCTCATCCAAGCCCCGCTCGGAAGTGGATTCATCCACAGGTGAGCGGGGCTCGCTGGTTCCCGACCCCGATGGCATGGCAGGCTCTCTTCATTGCGAGCCTGATGTCGAGGAGAGTGAACCGTTGCGGTCCGACGGCCATATCGCGGGACCGATGACCGATCCGGTCCCGGGCCCCCGTTCTGAAACGGCGGATGTTTCACGTGAAACGCTGAGCGAGAATCCGCCCCCGATGGACGCCACCCCCCGGTACAACGGGGATGTCTCCGCACCGGTCGGCCGGGCCGCTCAGCAGGCGGTGGCGGCGATGAACCGGGCCGGTGAGGGCCTCCCCCGCCCCGAGGAGACTCGGGTGATGGTGGTCGCCAACCAGAAGGGCGGGGTCGGCAAGACCACGACCACGGTGAACCTCGCCGCGTCCCTGGCGCTGCACGGAGCCCGGGTCCTGGTGATCGACCTCGACCCCCAGGGCAACGCGTCCACAGCCCTGGGGATCGACCACCACGCCGAGGTGCCTTCGATCTACGACGTTCTGGTGGACAGCAGGCCGCTCTCCGACGTCGTTCAGCCGGTGCGGGAGGTGGAGGGGCTCTTCTGCGCCCCGGCCACGATCGACCTCGCCGGCGCCGAGATCGAACTGGTCTCGCTGGTGGCGCGGGAGAGCCGTCTGCACAAGGCGATCTCCGCATACGAGCAGCCGCTGGACTACATCTTCATCGACTGCCCGCCCTCGCTCGGCCTGCTGACCGTCAACGCTTTGGTCGCCGGCGCGGAGGTGGTCATCCCGATCCAGTGCGAGTACTACGCGCTGGAGGGGCTGGGGCAGCTGCTGCGGAACGTCGAACTGGTCAAGGGGCACCTCAACCCCAAGCTCCATGTCTCGACGATCCTTCTCACGATGTACGACGGGCGGACACGGCTCGCCTCCCAGGTGGCGGAGGAGGTGCGCGGCCACTTCGGCAAGGAGGTCCTGCGCACCAACATCCCGAGGTCGGTCCGCATCTCCGAGGCGCCCAGCTACGGGCAGACGGTTCTCACTTACGATCCGAGTTCCAGCGGTGCGCTCTCCTATCTGGAAGCGGCTCGGGAGATCGCGCTGCGAGGTGCCGGTAAGCAGCAGGAACAGCACATGGTGGAGGGGAATCAGTGACGGAACGACGTAGAGGGCTGGGCCGAGGGCTCGGTGCGCTGATCCCCGCGGCCCCGGCGGGACCGGACGACAGTGTCAGCCCGTTGGTGGGAGAGAACGGGGCGCTTTCGCCCACCGCGGTTCCGGTGCTCACACCGGGGCGTGGGGTGGCGGCCGCCAAGGTGGCCTCCCTGCCGGCAGGCGACACTCGGCAGGGGAACGCGGTTTCACGTGAAACCGCGCCCGCGGAGGGGACGGCGGGCGGCGAGGTGGCGGGTGCCCACTTCGCCGAGGTGCCGATCGATGCCATCACCCCCAACCCCCGGCAGCCGCGTGAGGTCTTCGACGAGGACGCGCTGGCGGAACTGGTCACCTCCATCAAGGAAGTCGGTCTTCTCCAGCCGGTCGTCGTACGCCGGACGGGGCCGGAGCGCTACGAGCTCATCATGGGGGAGCGGCGCTGGCGGGCCTGCCGGGAGGCCGGGCTGAAGAAGATCCCGGCGATCGTCCGGGCCACGGAGGACGAGAAGCTCCTCCTGGACGCCTTGCTGGAGAACCTGCACCGGGCCCAGCTGAACCCCCTGGAGGAGGCGGCGGCGTACGACCAGCTGCTGAAGGACTTCAACTGCACACACGACCAGCTGGCCGACCGCATCGGCCGCTCGCGCCCGCAGGTCTCCAACACGCTGCGTTTGCTGAAGCTCTCGCCGCCGGTGCAGCGGCGGGTGGCGGCCGGGGTGCTGTCGGCAGGGCATGCCCGTGCGCTGCTGTCGGTGGAGGACCCCGAGGAGCAGGACCGGCTCGCCCACCGCATCGTGGCCGAGGGGCTGTCGGTTCGGGCGGTCGAGGAGATCGTGACCCTGATGGGCTCGAAGCCGAAGAGCCGGGCCAAGTTCAGGGGACCGCGGGCCGGCAAGCGGGTCTCCCCCGCGCTGGACCACCTGGCGACCCGACTCTCGGACCGCTTCGACACCCGGGTGAAGGTGGACCTGGGCCAGAAGAAGGGAAAGATCGTCGTCGAGTTCGCCTCGATGGAGGATCTGGAGCGGATTCTGAGCCAGTTCGCGCCGGGTGAGGACCAATTGCTGGAGCAGCAGCTCTCCAGGGGAGACGACGACACCGACGAGTGAGCGGAAGAACCCGGACAAGTGACGCCCCATGGATACGATGTCTCCATGGGGCGTCAACTCGTTCCTCTCACTCTGGACAACCTGCCGGACCTCCCCAAACGCTGCCGTAGGTGTGTCTTCTGGGAGCTCGATCCCGTCAGCGGCGACGCCGCGGTGAAGGCAGGACGGCCGGATCTGGAGAAGGAAGCCTGGATATCGGCCGTACTGCTGGAGTGGGGATCCTGTGGGCGGGTCGTCTACGTCGACGATGTGCCGGTGGGCTTCGTGCTCTACGCACCGCCCGCCTATGTGCCGCGTTCGACGGCATTCCCCACCAGTCCCGTGTCGTCGGACGCGGTGCAGTTGATCACCGCCTGGCTGATGCCCGGCTACCAGGGCCAGGGGCTGGGGCGGGTGATGGTGCAGGCCGTGGCGAAGGATGTGCTGAGGCGGGGCTTCAAGGCGATCGAGGCGTTCGGGGACGCCCGCTGGAAAGAGCCCGCCTGTCTGCTCCCCGCCGACCACCTTCTGGCGGTCGGCTTCAAGACGGTGCGCCCGCACCACGCCTATCCACGGCTGAGGTTGGAACTGCGGACGACGCTCTCGTGGAAGCAGGACGTGGAGTTGGCGATCGATCGGCTGTTGGGAGCCGTACAGAAGGAGCCCGCTCTCAGGCCTCTGTGAACCGCTCTGGGCCGCCGTGCCCGTCTCGTGGCCGGCGGTGACGCGGCCGCAGGGCCGCGGCCGTCCGGAACGCCAACAGGCCCGCCCCACGGGGGGCGGGCCTGTTTCACGTGAAACGCGTCAGCCGATGAACTCGGCCAGGTCGCGCTCGATCGCGGCCTTGGGCTTGGCACCGACGATGGTCTTCACGACCTCGCCGCCCTTGTAGACGTTCATCGTCGGGATGGACATGATGCCGTACTTGGCGGCGGTGGCCGGGTTCTCGTCGATGTTGAGCTTGACGACGGTGATCTTGTCGGCCTGCTCCTCGGCGATCGCCTCCAGGGACGGGGCGATCTGACGGCACGGGCCGCACCAGGCCGCCCAGAAGTCGACCAGGACGGGCTTGTCGCTCTTGAGGACGACGTCCTCGAAGTCGGCGTCGGTGGCGGTCAGGGTGGCCATGGTGTTCTCCTTGAGTTCTCGGGTGTGTGGGCTGGAGCGGAAGCAGGTCGTTCAGAGAGCGGCGGCGGCCGCGGCCTCTTCGGCCTTCTCCGGCTCGGCGACGGCCTCGCCGTCGCTCAGCGCGGCCAGGTAGCGCTCGGCGTCCAGGGCGGCGGAGCAGCCGGTGCCGGCGGCGGTGATGGCCTGGCGGTAGGTGTGGTCCACCACGTCCCCGGCGGCGAAGACGCCGGGGACGTTGGTGCGAGTGCTGGGGGCGTCCACCTTCAGGTACCCCTCGTCGTCCAGGTCGAGGGTGCCCTTGAACAGCTCGGTGCGCGGGTCGTGTCCGATGGCGACGAACAGACCGGTCACCGGCAGCTCGGAGGTCTCGCCGGTGACGGTGTCGCGCAGGGTCAGCCCCGAGAGCTTGCCGTCGGTCTCGTGGATCTCGGCGACCTCGCTGTTCCACGCGAACTTGATCTTCGGGTCGGCGAAGGCGCGCTCCTGCATGGCCTTGGAGGCACGCAGGGCGTCCCGACGGTGGACGACGGTGACCGAGTCGGCGAACCGGGACAGGAAGGTGGCCTCCTCCATCGCGGTGTCGCCGCCACCGACCACGGCGATGTGGTGGTTGCGGAAGAAGAAGCCGTCGCAGGTGGCGCAGTAGGACACGCCGCGGCCGGAGAGCTCCTCCTCCTTGGGGAGGCCGAGCCTGCGGTGCTGGGAGCCGGTGGCGACGATGACCGCGCGGGCCCGGTGCACGGTGCCCGCGGAGTCGGTCACCGACTTGATCTCGCCGGTCAGGTCCACGGCGACCACATCGTCGGCGACCAGCTCGGCGCCGAAGCGCTCGGCCTGGGCGCGCATGTTCTCCATCAGGTCCGGGCCCATGATGCCGTCGCGGAAACCGGGGAAGTTCTCCACCTCGGTGGTGTTCATCAGCGCGCCGCCTGCGGTCACCGAGCCCTCGAAGACCAGCGGCTTCAGCGAGGCGCGGGCGGTGTAGAGCGCTGCGGTGTAGCCCGCCGGCCCGGAGCCGATGATGATCACGTTGCGGACGTCGCTCACGGGAGTCTTCCTTGTCTGCCGATGGGTCTGCCGATGGGTCTGAGACGGGCCTCGGGGGAGGCTCATCTCACCCAACGAATCCTAGGAGGAAGGCATTCCCGACCGTGGTAACGCGCGTGGGCAGAGTCATCGCGCATAGGTACGGGTGGCGAGCACCGTGCCCGGCTCGGAAGGTGTCTTCCCGACGCAGTCGGCGTCAACCACATAGGCGTCCACGCGGGTGCCGTCCGACCCGTGCGGCAGGACCACGATGTACGCCTGCCGTCCCTCGTAGACGTCCTTGTCGACGGCGAGCGGCACCTCGTCGCGGTCGATGCCCTCACGGACACAGGACGGCATCGTGGGCGTGCCGGTGCTCAGGGGGGCATTGGGGCTCGCCTTGGTGGTGAACTCCGGGGTGTCGTCCGGTCCGGCCTTCTCCGGCCCCTGCTTCGGTTTCCCGGATGTCCCGCCGTCCGCGAGCAGGGACCTTATCCGTGCCTCCAGGGCCTCGTCGGCCACGCCGGTCTCGGAGCGGCTCGTGCTGTCCGAGGCGACTCCACTGTCGGTTCGGGCGCCCGAGGAGCCCGCTTGCAGCTCGGGCAGGAGCAGGGCACCGAAGGCGATGAGGGCTGCCGCGCCCGCGGTGCCGAGCAGAGCCGTGCGCCAACGTCGTGATCGGCGTGCGGAGCGTCCCGGCCCGCCCGCGCCCCGGGCGTGTCCCGCGGGACGGGTGGACGATCGCCCCGCGGAGGTTGTTTCACGTGAAACGACACGTGCGGCCGGCGTTTCACGTGAAACGGCGGCCGGCTCCCCCTCCGGGGACCGATCCCGTCCGTCGGTCCGGTCCTCGTCGGAGGCGGGGCCGGAATCGGGGGCCGTGGCGTCGAGCAGAGCCTCCGCGGCCAAGGCGGCATCGATGCGGCCCGCGACATCGGACGGCATCCGGACCGGCCCCGGGAGAGTGCCCAGGGCACTGCGGATCTCCTCCAGGGAGACCTGCACGTCCGCGCACAGGTCGCAGTCGGACAGGTGAGCGCGTACGTCGGCCGAGCGCTCCGGAGGGAGCAGCCCCTCGGCAAGAGCGGAGATCTCGGCGACCTCGGGATGTTCGTCCGTGCCGAACGACGCGGAAGACGGGGATGTCATGCGTGTTCACCTCCGCCCTTCACGGCCCCGGTGTCTGGCTTCTCTCTTGCCGCTGGGACGGACGTCCCCAGCGTCCGGTTCCTTCCCCCGCTGCCCGGTGGGGTATCCCCTCTCGGCCCACCGGACCGCAGATGGGCCACCAGCGGCAGCAGACGGGCCCGCCCCCGGGCGCAGCGGCTCTTGATGGTGCCGACCGCGACGCCGAGGATCCGGGCGGCCTCGGCGACCGGATAGCCCTGCATGTCGACGAGAACGAGCGCCGCTCGCTGCTCGGGCGGCAGCTCGGAGAGCGCGGCGATGAGCTGACGCTGGAGATCCCACCGCTCGGCCGGCACGGCCGCGGACTCGTGCGGCTCCAGGAGCTGCTCCAGTCGCTCGGGCTCGGCCACGGGCGAGGTGCGGCGGCTGGCGGCCTTGCGGGCGCGGTCCAGGCAGGCGTTGACGGTGATGCGGTGCAGCCAGGTGGTGACGGCCGACTGGCCCCGGAAGGTGTGGGCGGCCCGGTAGGCGGAGACGAAGGCGTCCTGGACGGCGTCGGCGGCCTCCTCGCGGTCCCCCAGGACCCGCAGGGCGACTGCCCACAGCCGGTCGCGATGCCGCCGCACTATCTCGCCGAAGGCGTGGGGATCGCCTGCGACATGGCGAGCGAGAAGTTCCCGATCGCTCGGACTGTCCGACGCGTTTTCGCGGGTCATGCCGTGGTCGCCCCCGCTGTTGTGTGAGGAACGCGTATGCCGGGCAAGGGGATCAAGCTAATCAACCATACAAGGGAGAGGGGCTGGTCAGGGCTTTCCTGCGGAAGTAGGCGGCTCTTGCCGTGGCCACCACTGCACTGCTCGTGGTGAGTATTTCTACTGCCTCCACGGTGCGGGCGGCAATCAACACGGGCGATGGATGCGGTCCGAGCGACGGACGCCTGCGCCCGTGCCGTGGACAGCGCCCGCCGGGAGCCGATGTCCGCCGTCGGAACAACGGCAACGGCACCGGCGGCAATCCGAATCCGACCCCGGCCACGGCTCCGTTGCCCCGGGTGCGGAGCGGGGCCCGCGCGCCAGGAGAAGGCGAGAACAACGGGGACGACAGCGAGAACGACGGCGCTTCCTGACGCACGGCCTCGCCGTCCTACGGACCCTGCCCGCTCCCCTGGGCCCCACGGGCCGAGGGGAGGGTGTCGTCCCCGGCGGATCCGGTCGGGCACGCCGCCCCTCCCGACCTCCGGAGACGACACACGCGGGGACGGCTCAGTACCCCTTGAAGGCCACCTCGTTGATCCCCTGCTTGTATCCCGGGTTGCTGTAGGAGTCACCCGGTGCGTACGGCGCGGCGGTGATCCACACCACCAGATACCGGGCACTGTGCGGCTTCTTCGGAGCCAGCTTCAGGGAGTTCGAGGACGTGTTCCCCGACGCGATCTCGCGCATCCCGTCGATGGAGGCGGACGAGGAGAGGGCGTCGGCCGCGTAGAGGGAGACGGCCGTGTGGTCGCCTCCGTAGCGCAGGCTTATCGTCGCGGACGAGATCTTCTTCTCGGTGCCGAGGTCGTAGACGATCCCGAATCCCGCCTTGTAGGGCCTCAGCACGGGACCGTCACGGAAGGACTTGCTGCGCCAGTACGTCTGGGAGTCGCCGTCGTGGGTCAGGCCGACCTCGTCGGCGTCCTGGGGCCTGCCGTCGGGGTAGTACTCCTGGGCCGTCTTGATGTCGAGGTCCTCCGCCTTCGGGGCCTCGGCGTCCGTCTTGCCGCTGTTCTGGGCGGCCCCGGGGTCGGAAGGCTGCTCGACCCGACCGCGCATCAGGGCGTCGGCGAGCTGCCAGCTGCCCAGACCCAGCGCGGCGATGAGCAGGGCGGAGACGCTCCACTTCAGGAATCTGCCGGTGCGGCCGGGCAGGGCGGGAGGCACGGGCGGCACGGCCCCCGCGGGACCGCCGGGCCCCACGGGGGTGCGGGCGGTGGGGGCACCGTTCCGGAGGGAGGAGCGCTGGTACGGGGGCGGCGCGGTGAACTCGGGCTCCGGCGGGCGGATGCGCGGGAGCGCGGCGATCGCCTTGGTCAGTTCCTCCGGGGTGGTGCAGGGCTGCTCCTGGCGGGAGGCGGTGGCGCCCTTGTTGACGAGCGCGCGCATGGCCAACTCGGAGAGACCGCGGTGCACCCCGGCGCGCACCTGGTCCGGCGGGACGAGGGAGTCTCCGGTCAGCTCGGCCATGCCGCTGAGGCCGTAGGCGTCCTCACGGTAGGGCCAGCGCTGGGTGAGGGCGGCGTAGAGCAGGGCGCCGATCGCCTCGGTGTCGGTGCGCTGGGGATGGTCGGAGGCGATGCCGCGCAGCGCGGCGTTCACGGCGAGGCCGCGGATGCGGTACTGGCCGGCGGCGGTGCGCAGGACGCAACCGGGGGTCAGCCGCAGGTGGGCCAGTCCCTCGCGGTGGGCGGCGGCCATCGCCTGGGCGACCTGGGAGACGAGCTGGTACGCCTCGTGGGTCTGCAGGGGGCCGGCGGCGAGCAGGGTGGTCAGGGAGGTGGCGTCCGGGAGCCACTCGTGGACGACGTAGACGAGGTCGTTCTCCTCGACCGCGTCCAGGACCTGGACGAAGCGGGGGTCGCCGAGGAGGGCTGCGGAGCGGGCCGCGGCGAGGACGGAACGGGCGCGTGGGTGGTCGGCGGCCAGCAGATGGACGCCGACGGCGCGGCGCAGCTTCTCGTCCACGGCGCGCCAGCTGCTGAAGCCGTCCAGGCGCGTTACGCACTCCTCCAGGCGGTAGCGCCGGGCGAGTTTGTGTCCGCTGTGCAGCTCGGGAGGCTGAGGTGGTCGGGACGAGGACGTCGGTGGTGCCGAGTCGGTGGGCTGTGTCTCGGAGCCCTTCGTATGCGCGGTGGGAGCGTTGTCCTCCGCGGCGTCGTTGTCATCGCTCTCGTGGGCCGTTGCACCGTCGGCCGTGGCCTGCTCCGCCTCGGCGGTCGGCGGCTTGTCCTTGCCGCCCGCTCCGCCGCTCTTGTCGGCCACGTCGACGGCAGCCGTGCTCCGTTCCGCCACCGTCGGTCCTGCCTCCCCATTCGTTGCAGCCTGTTCGTCAACACAGCCAGAGACAATTGTGCCCACAGTCCATCGGTATGCACGACACACGGGTGGGGCCGAGGGTTGTGCGGCCGAGGCCGGGCGGTTTCGTCAGCGGCCCAGTTTGGCGCGGACCATACCCACCATGGCCGTCAGCTCCTCGATCCGCATGCGCTTGGCGGCCAGGACGAACACCACGGCCAGCGCCAGACCGCCCGCGACCAGGGCCGTGGCGCCACCGACGAAACCGGCGCCGAGCGCCTGGAGTACGGCGTAGGCGATGCCGCCGCCGACGAGGGCGGCCGGAACACCGGCGCCGCAGAGCCGGGTGTAGGTGCGGACGACGCGGGCGCCGTCCAGGTCCCCGCCGAGCAGCTTGCGCAGCCGCTTCCAGGCGACGCCCACGCCGATGGCGTAGGCGATGCCGTACGAGGCGGCCATGCCGACGACCGCCCAGCGACTGGGCAGCACCAGGAAGCACAGCGCGGAGCCGGCCGCGTTGCCGATGGCGACGATGACCGTGTTGTAGAAGGGGGTGCGGGTGTCCTCGTAGGCGTAGAAGCCCCTGAGCACGACGTACTGCACGGAGTACGGGATCAGGCCCAGGCCGAAGGCCATCAGCGTGTAGCCCATCGAGGTGGCCGCGTCGACGCCCGCGGAGGAGTACATCAGCAGGCACATGGGCACGCCCAGCGCCACGAAGGCGAAGGCGACGGGCACGATGGCGACGGCCGAGGTGCGCAGCCCGTGCGAGATGTCGTCGCGGACGGCGCCCGGGTCGTCGTCGTGGGCGGCGCGGGAGATCCTCGGCAGCAGGGCGGCCATCACCGAGACGGTGATGATGGCCTGCGGCATCTGCCAGATCAGCTGGGCGTTGCTGTAGGCCAGGATGCCGGTGCCGGGGTGCCCGTCGGCGTCCGCGGCCTTGCCCGCCCAGGTGGCGAGCTGGGTGACGACCAGCAGTCCCGCCTGGTTGGCCAGGACGAACAGGAACGTCCACTTGGCGAGGCGCGCGGCCTTGCCCAGGCCGTGGCCGCGCCAGTCGAAGCGCGGACGGACGCGGAACCCGGTGGCCCGCAGGTAGGGGATCATCGCCAGGGCCTGCACCACCAGGCCCAGCAGGGTGCCGACCCCGAGCAGTCGGACGCCCTCCGGCGGGATCGTCTCGACGGTCATCCCGGAGGTGCGGGCCGTGCCGTACACCCAGATGAACAGGCCGAAGGTGGTGATGATGACGATGTTGTTCAGGACCGGGGTCCACATCATCGCGCCGAACCGGCCCCGGGCGTTGAGGATCTGGCCCATGACGACGTGGACGCCCATGAAGAAGATCGTCGGCAGGCAGTAGCGGGCGAAGGTGACCGCCACGTTGTTGGCCTCCGGATCGTCGGCGATCGGCACCGACATCATCCGTACCAGCAGGGGCGCGCCGAGCACGGTGAGCGCTACGAGGGCGCCGAGGACCACCGTGACCAGGGTGAGCAGGCGGTTGGCGTACGCCTCGCCGCCGTCGGCGTCGTTCTTCATGGCCCGCACGAGCTGCGGGACGAAGACGGAGTTCAGGCCGCCGCCGATGGACAGGATGTAGATCATCGTCGGCAGCGTGTAGGCCACGGTGTAGGCGTCGCCGAGCAGGGCGGCGCCGAGCGCGGCGGTGATCACCAGGGTGCGGACGAAGCCCGTGAGCCGGGAGACCATGGTGCCCGCGGCCATGATGGCGCTGGACTTCAGTATGCCGCCGCCGCGACGCGCGGGCTTGGCGGGAGCCACCGGAGGCGTCGCGCCGGTGGTCTCCTCCTCCGCCACGGCCTGCTGCAACGGCGGGGGCTGGGGGGCGGAGGCGGAGGGCGGCGGCTGCTCGGTCTGGTGGAACGGACCGGTCTGGTGGGGACCGGGTTGGGGGGACGGCTCGTACGGGTTCCGCGATCCGGAGGCTTCCCCCTCCCGGTGCTCCGGGGGCCGGTGCCCGTACGGATGCCGGGAGTCGGTCGGACCCGCCGGCTGCCCGGACGACGGGTACTGCTGGTACGGCCCGGGCGGCGGAGCCTGCTGGTCGCGGTAGAGGTGCGCGAAGGCGTCGTCGCGCGTCCGCCCACCGTCCTCGTCCGGTGCTCTGCTGAGCAGGTCGTCCACGCCCGTGAAGCGCACGGTCGCCGGGTCGTCGCCGTACGGCAGCCGCCGTGAGGGGCCCTCCGGCTCCGGCGGCGGTGTCGGCGCCCAGCGGCGGGGGTCGGGGGCGTGGTGGGACGGCGACGGCTGCCCGTAGAGGTCCCGGGGGCCGTCGGGGTGCGGGGCGTTCCGGTCGTACGGCTCCCGGCCGCCCCGGGCGGTCGGGTCCCCGCCCGGCGTGTCGCCGCGGTCACGGTCGTACGGCGCGTTCATCGCTGCAACCCCACCTCATCGTCCGCGGCCGCTCTCGCCGGCCCCGACAGCTCGCTCAACGGTCCACCTTCTCACCCATGCCGGAGGAGCCGTGACGCTCGGACTCGGTGTCCCCGGTCCGGTCACTCTCCTGCTCGTTCCCGGCATCCTCTCCGGTGCCGCCCCGAGGGGCGTCCCCGGCCCCCTCGTCGTCCTCGTCGTCCTCCTCGACGGAGGGCTCCGGCGCCGCCGGGGCGTCCGGATCGGGGCGGGCTCCGGCGCGCTTGCGCTGGGTGTACATCCGCACACCGGCCAGGACCACCAGCAGGACACCGCCGGAGATCACCAGCATCACCGCGGAGGTGATCTCGGTGACCTCCACGTGGAAGGTCATGGGCTCGCCCCAGGGCTCGCCGTCCTCGGTGTAGAGCTGGGCCTCCACCCAGGTGCGGCCGTTGGCCTTGGCGGTGGTGGGCACCTTCACGGACTGGCTGTGCCCGCCCTTCACCGTCACCGGCTGCGGCCCGCCGACGTCCAGGCCGAGCCGACGCCCCGACGTCAGCCGCAACTCCAGCCCCTCCACGCTCTGGAAGAGGTTGTTCTGCACGGTGACGGGGATGGTGGCGCTGCGGCCGGACAGCTTCATGTCCGACTTCTCGATCAGCCGGACTCCCCCCGTCAGCTCCTCCAGGTAGGCGTGGGTCGCCTCCCGGTACTCCGCCGCGGACTCGCGGTCACCGCGCCAGGAGGTGGAGATCGAGCGGCGGATGGCGTTGTTGAAGGGCGTCCTCACCCGGTCGGGCTGGGAGAGGATCTCCTCGAAGTCCTCCAGCGTGTTCTGGGTGGCGCGGATCTCCTCGAACGCCTCGGTGCGCAGCTCCTGCTTGCGCAGGGCGGACGGGTAGGCGCTCTGGCTCGGCACCTTCCGGTTGGCCCGCGGGTCCGGCTCGGCCTCCGCGGCCTCGGAGAGGGGCACGAACTCCATCCAGCGGCCGTCGAGCTCCAGCGACCGGAGCGCGGCGGCCATCGTCTGGGCCTGGCTGGCGGTGGGCCTGCGCTGCGGCGCCACGACGATGCTGCGCGTGCCCGGCCGCTGGGCGGTGATCAGCTGGGTGTGCGCCAGGAACCGCTGCACGGACCGCGTCGAGTTCCGCGCCCGCGTCATGTCTCCCTGGAACAGCTGGGAGAGCTTGGCGTCCGCCACGATGGCCGTGGTGCCGCCGCCGATCGGCCGGGCGGCGGTGGGGGTGTGGTTCAGTCCGCCGGTCTCGCGCAGGCTGTCGCTGCGGGTGATGACGTTGTGAGCGCCGGCCGAGGTGGCCACGGAGACGATCGAGGGGTCGATGGCGCCCTCCACCGGCCAGGCGAAGTCGGTGCTGGGTTCGACGTGCAGCTCGGTCTCCACCGTCTTCCTGCCCAGTTCGGTGGCCGGGCCCAAGTGGCCGAGCGTGCCGGGGACGTTCTTGCCGCGGTGGGCGAGGGAGGCCAGGTCGGGGTCGCCGAAGGGGAGGGCGACGACCTCCTCGTCCTCCACCGCCTGCTGGAGCTCGAAGAGCCACTGCCGCGCGTGCTCCTGCCCCCGGCCCGGAACGGTGGTGTCGTCGTCGATCCGTACCTCGTACCTCTCGGTCATCGCCGCGACCGAGGCCAGCAGGTCCGGATCGATCACCCAGGTGACCGGGAGGTCCTTGCCGAGGGCGACCAGCTGCTGGAGCCGTCCGCCGGGGGCGATCTCCTCGGCGAGGTCGTCGTTGTCGAAGACCGGCGTCTGGTCCTCGTCGTCGGCCTCGGTGTGGGCGCCGAGGTGCGCGGTGGAGATCAACGGCCACAGGAAGGTGATCCGCGTCTCCGCCTCGGGCGAGGACGACTGCCAGGGCAGGAAGGTCCGGTCGACGCCCAGCACGTGCTCGTACGGCTGCTCGCGCGTCCGCCCCGACAGCGACACGCCGATCGGGTACACGCCGGCCTCGTCCAACGGCAGCTTCCCGACGGGCACGGTCAGGGTGAAGGAGCGGCTGGAACCGGCCGGCATGTCGCCCAGTTCCACGGTGCCCTTGCCGTCGATCTCCGCCCCGTCGATCCCGGGGGACACCCCCGGACGCGAGGAGACCTCCTCGACCGAGCTGCGCGAGGTCAGCCGGGAGCCGACGCGCAGTGCCACCCGGGCGTCGGTGACGGTGGCGCCGGTCGTGTTGCCGACCTGCCCGGAGATGGTGACCGTGTCCCCCTTCCCGGGCGCCGAGGGCGTCAGCCGGTTGATGGAGACCGTGGAGGTGCTCGACGCGTCGGCTGAGGCGGCCGAGGGCGTCGCCGGGGAGGCGGTGGTGCGGGGAGCGGCGTGGGAGGCGGTCTCCGGAAGGCCGAGGAACGTCCCGGTCAGCAACGGCAGGGCGGCCAGGACGGACCCACAGCGCCGCAACCGGCGGCGCCGGGCAGGAGCGGTGAGGGTCGCTGGGGTCTGTGCCGCCTCGGCCACGTGCTCGTCCATCCTGTCCGCCGGTCGCCCGGTACCGCCCTGTTGCTGGTCTGACGCACCCAGATGCTGCCCCCAGATGCTAACGACCTCCGACGGCCGTGAGTGCCGCGGAGCCGCCCGTGGCCGGGTACGGACCGCGAGCCGATCGGTGATCGAAGAGGATCGGGCGGGGAGGGCAACGTACCCTGTTCTGCTGTGCCGAACGCCAACACTGACAGCCACCCTCAGCAGCCGGCTCACGAGCCCACCCGAGGGGCCCCTCCAGCGGCGCTGGGGGAGGCTCAGCGCAGAGCCGTGAGCGAACTGCTGCGGGTCTCCCCTGTCGCCGACGACCTGGCCCGCCGCTTCAAGGATGCCGGATTCGAGCTGGCCCTGGTCGGCGGTTCCGTACGCGACGCGCTGCTGGGCAGGCTCGGCAACGACCTGGACTTCACCACCGACGCCCGCCCGCAGGACATCCTGACCCTGGTGCGGCCGTGGGCGGACGCGGTGTGGGAGGTGGGCATCGCCTTCGGCACGGTGGGCTGCCGCAAGGAGAACTACCAGATCGAGGTGACGACGTACCGCTCGGAGGCCTACGACCGCACCTCGCGCAAGCCCGAGGTCTCCTACGGCGACTCCATCGAGGAGGACCTCGTACGCCGTGACTTCACCGTCAACGCCATGGCGGTCGCGCTGCCCGAGAAGACCTTCGTCGACCCGCACGACGGCCTGGGGGACCTGGCGCGCCGGGTGCTGCGCACCCCCGGCACCCCCGAGGAGTCCTTCTCGGACGACCCGCTGCGGATGATGCGCGCCGCCCGGTTCGTCTCCCAGCTCGGCTTCGATCCCGCGGACGACGTGGTCGCCGCGATGAGGGCGATGGCCGACCGGATCGAGATCGTCTCGGCGGAGCGGGTGCGCGACGAGCTGAACAAGCTGCTCCTCGGCGACCACCCGCGCAAGGGGCTGGAGCTCCTGGTGGAGACCGGCCTGGCCGAGCGGGTGCTGCCCGAGCTGCCCGCGCTGCGGCTGGAGCGTGACGAGCACCACCGGCACAAGGACGTCTACGAGCACACCCTGACCGTGCTGGAGCAGGCCATCGACCTGGAGGACGACGGCCCGGACCTCACCCTGCGGCTGGCCGCCCTGCTGCACGACATCGGCAAGCCCAGGACCCGCCGGTTCGAGAAGGACGGACGCGTCTCCTTCCACCACCACGAGGTGGTGGGCGCGAAGATGACCAAGGCGCGGATGACCAAGCTCAAGTACCCGAGCGAGATGATCAAGGACGTCTCCCGTCTGGTCGAACTCCACCTGCGCTTCCACGGCTACGGCACCGGAGAGTGGACCGACTCGGCGGTGCGGCGCTACGTCCGTGACGCCGGCCCCCTGCTGGAGCGGCTGCACAAGCTGACGCGTTCGGACTGCACCACGCGCAACAAGCGCAAGGCCAACGCCCTGGCGCGCGCGTACGACAGCCTGGAGGCGCGCATCGAGCGGCTGAAGGAGCAGGAGGAGCTGGACGCCATCCGCCCGGACCTCAACGGCAACGAGATCATGGAGGTCCTGGGGCTCCGCCCCGGCCCCGAGGTGGGCGAGGCGTACCGGTACCTGCTGGAGCTGCGGCTGGAGCACGGTCCGATGGGACGCGAGGCCGCGGCCGAGGCCCTCAGGAAGTGGTGGGCCGAGCGGGCGTGACCGCGTCCCCCCGTCCGTCGCGGTGGCCGTCGCCGTGTTTCACGTGAAACACGGCGACGGCCACCGTCGCGTACAGCGCCGTCACCGTCAGCACCAGGGCCGCCGAGCGGCCGTCGGGAGGGAGCATCAGGGCGGCCACGCCCGCGGCGCCGACGAAGGCGACGTTGAAGAGCATGTCGTAGAGGGAGAAGACCCGCCCCCGGTACTCGTCGTCCACCGACGACTGCACGACCGTGTCCGTGGCGATCTTGGCGCCCTGGGTGGCCAGGCCGACGACGAAGGCGGCGCCCAGGATCGGCAGGGGTGCGAAGGACAGGGCGAGTGAGGGCACCAGCACGGCCGCGCCGGCCGCGCACACCGCGATCCAGCCGAACCGTCCGGCGCGCTGCGCGGCCCAGGGGGTGAGGACGGCGGCCGCGAAGAAGCCCAGGCCCGAGACGGCCACCGCCACACCGAGCAGCGCCATACCGCCGACCGCACCGCCGTTCCAGGCGTACCGGCACAGCATCAGCACCATCACCGTCAGCGCGCCGTAGCAGAACCGCAGCAGCGCCATCGAGGCGAGCGACTGCGCGGCCCTGCGCCGCCGGGCCAGGTGCCGCAGCCCGGCGACCAGGCCGCGCGCGGTGTCGACGACGGCCGTGGCCAGATGCGGCCGGGACACGGACGGGTCGGGGCCGAGCAGTTCCCGGTCCATCCGGAGCGAGGCCAACGCGCCCAGCAGGTAGAGCACGGCTCCCACGACCACCACCGTCGCGTCCGAGGCGGCACCCTCCGGGGCGGGAATCCGTACGAGGAAGGCGAGCCCGCCCCCCGCGGTGGCGGCCAGGGTGCCCGCCGTGGGGGACAGGGAGTTCGCCATCACCAGTCGCTCGCCGTCCACCACGCGTGGCAGCGAGGCAGAGAGCCCGGCGAGGACGAAGCGGTTGACGGCGGTGACCGACAGCGCGGCGAGGTAGAACAGCCACAGCGGAACCGAGGCCAACACCAGGGCCGCCGTCCCCAGGGCGAGCACGACGCGCAGCAGGTTCCCGTACAGCAGCACCTGGCGTCGCTGCCAACGGTCGAGGAGCACCCCGGCGAAGGGGCCGAGCAGCGAGTAGGGCAGCAACAGAACCGCCATCGCGGAGGCGATGGCGGCGGGGGAGGTCTCCTGCTCGGGGGAGAAGACCACATAGGCGGCGAGCGCGACCTGGAAGACGCCGTCCGCCGACTGGGACAGCAGCCGTACGGTCAGCAGCCGACGGAAGCCGGGGAAGCGCAGGAGCACGCGCAGGTCACGCACAACAGCCATGCGCTCAGCCTCACACACCCGCCGGAACGGCACACACCGCTCCCCGAGCGTGCCCGTGTTTCACGTGAAACGACGCCTTTTCCCCATCCGCCCACGGCCCTCGGAGGATCACCCCGCGTGAGAGTGCGGCCGGGAGGACGGACCCCACCCCGTGATCGGTTCCCGGTCTCCCTCGGGAGCCTCGTACCCGTACCCGTGGTCACGGCGCCGACCGAGGACGAAGACGTCGGGCGAGCCGTCCAGCACGCCGCCCGAGGGGTCGTCGGAACCGTCGCGACGGACCACGTCGCGCTCCGGGACCAGGATGTCCCGCAGCACCACCGCGCACAGGTACAGCGTGCCCAGCAGGTGGACCGCGACGGCGATCTGGTAGCCCTCGGTGGGCAGCCCGTGGTGATCGTCGCCGCTGCCCGTGTAGGCGAGGTAGAACCAGATGCCGAGGTAGTACGCCACCTCGCACGCCTGCCAGATCAGGAAGTCGCGCCAGCGCGGCCGGGCCAGGGCGGCCAGCGGGATGAGCCACAGCACGTACTGCGGCGAGTAGACCTTGTTGGTCAGGATGAACAGGGCGACGACGAGGAAGGCGAGCTGGGCGAAGCGCGGACGCCGAGGCGCGTACAGGGTGAGCGCGGCGATCCCGGCGCACCCCAGGGCCATCAGCACCATGGCGTAGGTGTTGGCGTGCTCCAGCGGATCGCCGGTGCGCTGCGAGACGACCAGCCAGATCGAGCCGAAGTCGATGCCCCGCTCCTCGCTGAACGTGTAGAACTTCGACCAGCCGTCCCGCGCCAACACCAGGACGGGCAGGTTCACCGCCAGCCACGAGAGCACGGTCCCGCCCAGCGCCGACCCGAACTCCCTCCAGCGCCCCGCGCGCCAGCAGAGCACCAGCAGCGGTCCCAGCAGCAGGAACGGGTAGAACTTGGCGGCGGTCGCGAGGCCGAGCAGCACCCCGAAGGCGAACGGACGGCTCCGCGACCACATCAGCATCGCCGCGGCGGTCAGGGAGACGGCGAGCAGGTCCCAGTTGATGGTGGCGGTCAGGGCCAGGGCCGGCGCGAGCGCGACCAGCAGGGCGTCCCAGGGACGGCGCCGGTGGACGCGGGCCACGCACACCACCAGGACGGCGGCGCAGACCATCAGCATCCCGGCGTTGACCATCCAGTAGATCTGCTGCCGGTGCATCATCTCGCCGCCGTGCGGGGTGAGCCAGGAGGCGACCTCCATGAAAACCCCGGTCAGCACCGGGTACTCCAGGTACTCCATCCCGCCGGAGACGGTCTGCGGGATGCGGTCGAAGTACGGCGTGAGGTCGTCGGCGAAGCCGCGTCCGGTGTAGAGGTGCGGGATGTCGGAGTAGCAGGCGTGCACGTACTGGGCGGTCCGGTCGTGGAACCAGCCGCTCTCGTAGCAGGGCAGCTTCTGCACCATGCCGAGCGCGAACATCCCCATCGCCACCAGCAGCACGACCCGCACGGGCGACCACCAGTGCCGCCCGGTCAGCGCGCGCCTGCCGATCGGCCCACCGATCAGCTCGCTGCCACTGGCCGCGATCTCGTCCTGGTCGGTGGGCCGTACCGGTGCCTGTGGGTCCTGGCGCGCGAACGTCATGGGCCCATCCTGCCGTATGGCCTGTTCGCGCCACCCAAGGAACCGGCACATGTCGGGACCGCAGAGGCCCCTTCCTTCGCTCGGCAGGTGGTCATCCGCTACCGGCCAGGGAACCCGGTCTGCCCGCCACTCCGGGCGGGCAGACCGTCCACTCGGTCATGGCGTTCGGTTCCCCACGGCCGTTAGCACAGGCTGTAGGAGACTGTGTTCAGATTCCCATCCCAGACCCAGCCGGTCACGCCTGTGGTGACGTCGCGGACATAGGTCCAGTTACGCCCGTTGTAGTACACGTTGGTGTAGCAGTGGATATCGACCGTGTGGCTCGTGTAGCCGACCCCTCTCACAGCGCAACTCGTGTACGGACCGCTGCGGATGTTCACAGAAGTCGCGAAGTACTTCCCGTAGGCCTGACTGTCCTTGTCCGGAGCTGTGCTGCCGCAGCCGTAGGCGGCCATGGCCGAGGAGGGGGTTAACAGAACTATGGAGGCGGCAGCGGAGGCAAGCGCCATCACGACGGAGAGTTTCTTCCTGATACGCATTCCGTGATCGTAATTTCGGGCAGCATGGCATGCAACCTTCAAACGAGTCTGGCCGCTTCGATGGCCATGCACTCCGGCCCCCGCGCGAGAGCACGGGGGCCGGAGAAGGTCCAGCGTCGGGCGTGAGGATCAGTCGTTGCTGCCGCCTTGGCCCCAGAGCGAGGAGCCACTGTCGCCGCCCGGGCGACCGTTGGTGTTGCCCTGGTCGGTACCGCCGTCGGAGCCCGTGGTGGTGCCCTCGTCGGTACCGCCGTCGGAGCCGTTGGTGTTGCCCTGGTCGGTGCCGCCGGTGTTCCCCTCCGTCTGGCCCTCGGTGTCCTCACAGAACCATTCACCGGGCCGGCAGGTGTTCGACGGCTGGGTCGACGGCGACGGCGCGGACGACGAGGGCTCCGTGGAGGGCTCCGTCTCCTCGCTCTCGGACGGGCTCGGGTCGGGCGACTCGGACGCGGACGGCGTCGGGGACGGGGTGCTGATCTGGTCGGCCCTCTCGCCCACGGGGAGTGCCTTGGGGAAGTTCTCCACCGGCTCGCCCGCCAGGGCGTCCTTCATGTAGTTCACCCACACCTGGGTGGGCAGCTCACCACCGTGGATGGACGGGAAGCCACCCGTGCCGTTCATCGACAGCAGCGTTCCCTCTTCCGGGTCGCTGCGGAACATCGTGACCGCGGTGGACAACTGCGGGGTGTAGCCGACCCACCAGGCGGACTTGTTCTGGTCGGTGGTACCGGTCTTGCCCGCGGCGGGGCGGCCCAGCTGCCGGGCCCGGTAACCGGTGCCGTCCGGGCCGTTGACGACGTTCTTGTGCAGGATGTCGGTGATGTTGTTGGCGATGTTGGCGTCGAGCGCCGTCTCCTTCCGCGGCCTCTCGAAGCCCGGCCTCTCCTCGCCGTTCTTCATGACCTTGGTCACCGCGTACGGCTCGACGTGGGTGCCGGACTTCGCGAACGTCGCGTACGCCTCGGCCATCTCGATGGCGCCCGGGGTGGAGGTGCCCAGCGCGAAGGAGGGGTTGAGGTTGGGGTCGAAGCTGTTCTCGTCGATGCCGACCTTCTCGGCCACGGTCTTCACCTTGTCCATGCCCACGTCCATGCCGAGCTGGACGAAGGGGGTGTTGGCGGACACCTCCATGGCCTTGCGCAGGGTGATGGGCCCGTGGTCCTCGTCGCCGTTGTTCACCTGGTAGAAGGGGTTGCCTTCCTTGTCCAGGTAGTCGGTGCCGTCCTGCTGCTTGATCTTGAGCTTGTTGTCGCCGTTGTACACGCTCTCCGGCGAGATGCCCTCGCCTCCGCTCCGGTACGTGCCGTACTCCATGGCGGCGGAGAGCACGAACGGCTTCCAGACCGAACCGACCGGGACGCCCTGGGTGTCCGCGTTGTTGGTGAAGTGGCCCTTGTCGAAGCCCGGACCGCCGTAGATCGCGACGATCTCGCCCGTGCCCGGCTCCACCGAGGCGGCGCCGAACTGGACGTACTTGTCCTTGCCGCCGGGGCGCTCGTCCGGCTTGAGGTACTGATCGCGGACCTCGTCGACCGCCTTCGTCAGCGCGGTGACCTTCTTCCTGTCGAAGGTCGTGTGGATCTGGTAGCCGCCCTGGTCGAACTGCTCCTTGGTGAGATCGAGCTTCCTCATCACCTCGGCCTCGGCGACGGACACCAGGTAACCGACCTGACCGCTCATGTCGGTCGGCGCCTCGCGGCGGGCGATCTCGGGGAACTCGCACTCGTCCCGCTCGCTCTGGCTGATCATCTTCAGCTCGACCATCCGGTCCAGGACCCAGCTCCAGCGCTTCTTGGCGCGCTGGGTGTTCTCCTGGGCGGAGCTGTTCACCCCGCCGGCCGGGTCGTACAGGTCGGGACCCTTGAGCACCGTGGTGAGCAGGGCGCTCTCGGAGAGCGTGAGGTCCTCGGCGTTCTTCTTGAAGTACGCCTGGGACGCGGCCTGGATGCCGTACGCGTTCCGCCCGTAGTAGCTGGTGTTGAGGTAGCCCTGCAGGATTTCGTCCTTCTCCATGTCGGTGTTGACCTTGATGGAGATGAACAGCTCCTTCACCTTGCGGGTGATGGTCTGGTCCTGGGTCAGGTAGGTGTTCTTGACGTACTGCTGGGTGATGGTCGAACCACCCTGGGTGTCACCGCCGGTGGCCATCTTGACGAACGCGCGGGCGATGCCCACCGGGTCGACGCCGCTGTCCTCCCAGAAGGTGGCGTTCTCGGCGGCGACGACCGCCTGCTGCATCGACTTCGGGATGTCCTCTATTTTGACGTTCTGCCGGTTCTGCTCACCGACCCGGGCCATCACCGTCTTGCCGTCGTTCCAGTAGTAGACGTTGTTCTGCCGGACCGCCGCGGCGTTCGCCTCGGTCGGGATCTCGACCATGGCCAGTGCCAGACCCGCGAGGCCGACGAGGGCGCCCAGGAACGCCAGACACAGACCGGTGACCAGCTTCCACGACGGCGTCCAGCGCCGCCAGCCGTCCCTGTCGGACCGCGGGTAGTCGATGAACCGCTTCTTCTCCGGCTCGTAGCGCGCTCGGCGTCCTCCGACGGCGGTGGCGCCGCTCGCGGCACGGCGTCTGCCGCCCGCGGCGCGCTGCGCCGCGCGACGGGCCTCGGCCCGGCCGCCGTAAGGGCGGTCAGAGGGCATGCCGTGGGAGCTGGGGGTGGCGTCGTGCGGTGACTGCGCGGCACGCCGGCCACCGGACGGCGGCTGGGCGGCGCGCCGGCCACGCGACTGCGGTGGCTTGCGACGGTGCTCGCTCATGTGGAACAGCTACTCCTCGGGCAGGCGCTCGCGCCTGAAGGCGGCAGTGTACTTCCGGTCCCCCGACGTGCGGCCCGGCCGGACTCCCCGAACTGGCCGCACTGCACCCGGGACGAGGACGCGTCGAACGTCTCGTTGGTTCCCGGTCACCTTCTGCACAGCGGACAGACTACGCAGCTCCAAAACCTGCCAATGTCGGCTTTCCGCGCAAAAGGGTCGAGTGACCTGTGACGAATCGGCGGTGTGAGCCCCCTCACCCCCTCTTCTTGTCCCGTCCGGGTCGGCGTTCTATCGTCTGAGCTATCGCTACGATGTATCGAGTCGATACATCGATGCGAGGTATCGACAGAGCGGAACAGGGAACACCGCGAGTCGAGAGACGCGGGGGAGGACACCGCGGCCGGCACACGGCCGCGGCACCGACGGACGGAGGGAGTGACGGCGATGGGCAGGCGCTCGGGAATCCTGGAGTTCGCCGTTCTGGGGCTGCTCCGCGAGTCGCCGATGCACGGCTACGAACTGCGCAAGCGGCTCAACACCTCGCTGGGCGTCTTCCGCGCCTTCAGCTACGGCTCCCTCTACCCCTGCCTCAAGACGCTGGTGCAGCGGGGGTGGTTGACGGAGGAGCCCGGCACCCCGCCCGAGGACTCCCCCTCGGCGCCGCTCGCCGGGCGCCGGGCCAGGATCGTCTACCGGCTGACGGCCGAGGGCAAGGAGCACTTCGAGGAGCTCCTGTCCCAGACCGGTCCGGACACCTGGGAGGACGAGCACTTCGGCGTCCGCTTCGCCTTCTTCGGCCAGACCTCGCGCGACGTGCGGATGCGGGTGCTGGAAGGCCGCCGCAGCCGGCTGGAGGAGCGCCTCGCCAGGATGCGCGCCTCCCTGGCCCGCACGCGCGAGCGCCTGGACGACTACACCCTCGAACTCCAGCGACACGGAATGGAGTCCGTGGAGCGCGAGGTCCGCTGGCTCAACGAACTCATCGAGAGCGAGCGGGCGGGGCGCGACCGGCGCCGCGGGGAGACCCCGTCCGATCCGTCTGGTGAGGACACCGCCAAGTGAGGGTCCGCGCCGTGCGGGTCCTCTTCGGGAACGACTGAGAACACAGGGAGCAACCGCCAATGGGTTCGGTTCGCGTAGCCATCGTCGGCGTGGGCAACTGCGCCGCGTCGCTGGTGCAGGGCGTCGAGTACTACAAGGACGCCGACCCGAAGAGCCGCGTGCCGGGTCTGATGCACGTGCAGTTCGGTGACTACCACATCTCGGACATCGAGTTCGTGGCCGCGTTCGACGTGGACGCCAAGAAGGTCGGCCTGGACCTGGCCGACGCCATCGGCGCCGGCGAGAACAACACCATCAAGATCTGCGACGTGCCCACGACCGGTGTCACCGTCCAGCGCGGTCACACCCTGGACGGCCTGGGCAAGTACTACCGCGAGACCATCGAGGAGTCGGCCGAGGAGCCGGTCGACGTCGTCCAGGTCCTCAAGGACCGCCGGGTCGACGTCCTGGTCTGCTACCTGCCGGTGGGCTCGGAGGAGGCCGCCAAGTTCTACGCGCAGTGCGCCATCGACGCCAAGGTGGCCTTCGTCAACGCCCTCCCGGTCTTCATCGCCGGCACCAAGGAGTGGGCGGACAAGTTCACCGAGGCCGGTGTTCCGATCGTCGGCGACGACATCAAGTCCCAGGTGGGCGCCACCATCACCCACCGGGTGCTGGCCAAGCTGTTCGAGGACCGCGGGGTGATCCTGGACCGCACGATGCAGCTGAACGTCGGCGGCAACATGGACTTCAAGAACATGCTGGAGCGCGACCGGCTGGAGTCCAAGAAGATCTCCAAGACCCAGGCCGTCACCTCCCAGATCCCCGACCGGGACCTGGGCGAGAAGAACGTCCACATCGGCCCGTCCGACTACGTGGCCTGGCTGGACGACCGCAAGTGGGCGTACGTGCGGCTGGAGGGACGCGCCTTCGGCGACGTTCCGCTGAGCCTGGAGTACAAGCTGGAGGTGTGGGACTCGCCGAACTCCGCGGGTGTGATCATCGACGCGCTGCGCGCCGCGAAGATCGCCAAGGACCGGGGAGTGGGCGGTCCGGTGCTGTCGGCGTCCTCGTACTTCATGAAGTCCCCGCCGGTGCAGTACTTCGACGACCAGGCCCGGGAGAACGTGGAGAAGTTCATCCGCGGCGAGGTCGAGCGCTGAGCGTCGGCCTTCGCGTGTCGACCGCTTGAGCCGTCGGGCACCGACGGAACGCGGGTGACGCACTGAGCGCCGGCGGAACAGGGGCGCCGGCGAACAGGCCGCCCATGCGACGGCGAGGGCCCCCGGACGCGATGTCCGGGGGCCCTCGCCGTTTCCGCACCCGACCGCGCGCCCGCCGCCGCGGGCGGCCCGCGGCGGTCAGTGCTCGACCAGCCGGTCGTACTGCGTCGTGGTGTGCCGCAGGATCGCCGTCAGCTCGTCGCCGACCTTCGGCTCCGCCGCGTCCTCCGGGACGAACAGGATCGACACCTGCATGTGCGGCGGCTCGGCGAACCAGCGCTGCTTCCCGTCCCACACGAACGGGGAGAGGTTGCGGTTGACCGTCGCGAGCCCGGCCCGCGCCACGCCCTTGGCCCGCGGCGTCACACCGCTCATCGTCTTCGGGGCCTCCAGGCCCACCCCGTGCGAGGTGCCGCCCGCCACCACCACCAGCCACCCGTCGCCCGGGGCCTTCTGCTGGCGGTAACCGAAGCGGTCCCCCTTGGCCACCCGCGTCACGTCCAGCACCGAACCCCGGTACTGCGTCGCCTTGTGGTCGCCCAGCCACAGCCGCGTCCCGATCCGCGCCCGGAACCGGGTCTGGGGGAACTGCTGCCTCAGCCGCGCGAACTCCTCCGGCTTCAGATGGCTGACGAACATCGTCTCCAGCGGAAGACGGGCCGCCCGCAGCCGGTCCATCCAGCCGATGACCTCCTCCACCGCGTCCGTGCCGTCGGTGCGGTCCAGCGGCAGGTGGATCGCGAAGCCCTCCAGCCGCACGTCGTCGATCGCGGCGTGGAGCTTGCCGAGGTCCTCCTCCAGCACCCCGTGCCGCTTCATCGAGCTCATCACCTCGATGACGACGCGCGCGCCCACCAGCGCGTTCACCCCGTCCACCGAGGAGACCGTACGGATCGCCCGGTCCGGCAGCGGGACCGGCTCCTCACCGCGGCGGAACGGCGTGAGCACCAGCAGGTCCCCGCTGAACCAGTCCTTCATGCGAGCGGCCTCGTACGTCGTGCCCACGGCGATGACGTCCGAACCGAAGCGGGTCACCTCCTCGGCCAGCCGCT
Source organism: Streptomyces macrosporus (assembly GCF_039533145.1). Taxonomy (NCBI): domain Bacteria; kingdom Bacillati; phylum Actinomycetota; class Actinomycetes; order Kitasatosporales; family Streptomycetaceae; genus Streptomyces; species Streptomyces macrosporus. Next base: position 94,758 of record NZ_BAAASZ010000052.1, on the reverse strand, counting down.
CGTGGCCGAAGCCGTAGCCGTTTCCCTTGCAGACGGGGACCAGGCCCGGGTACTGCCGGAGCACCGTCTGCTGGTGCGCCCGCCAGCGTTCGGTGTCGACGTAGAGGGTGAGCGCCATGGCCGTACGGAACCTTTCTCATCGGTCCGGTCGGGTCCTCCGGAACCGCCGGACGTGCGTGGAGACGGGCTTCAGCGGCGCGACATGTAGATGTCGAGCGCCTTGTGGAGCAGCTTATTGAGCGGAAAGTCCCACTCGCCGAGATACTCCACCGCCTGGCCGCCCGTGCCCACCTTGAACTGGATCAGGCCGAAGAGGTGGTCGCTGTCGTCCAGGGAGTCGCTGATGCCGCGCAGGTCGTACACGCTGGCCCCCAGGGCGTAGGCGTCCTGGAGCATCCGCCACTGCATGGCGTTCGACGGACGGACCTCCCGCTTGTGGTTCGCCGACGCGCCGTAGGAGTACCACACGTGCCCGCCCACGATGAGCATCGTGGCCGCGGCCACCGCCTCGCCCTCGTGCTTGGCGAGGTACAGCCGCATCCGGTTGGGGTCCTCGGCGTTCAGGGCCTTCCACATCCGCTGGAAGTACACCAGCGGACGCGGCCGGAACCGGTCGCGCTCGGCCGTGACCTCGTACAGCTCCTGCCAGGTGGGCAGGTCGTCGTAGCCGCCCTGCACGACCTCGACACCGGCCTTCTCGGCCTTCTTGATGTTCCGCCGCCACAGCTGGTTGAAGCCCTTGTGCACCTCGTCCAGCGTCCGGCCCTCCAGCGGCACCTGGAAGACGTAGCGGGGCTGTACGTCGCCGAAGCCGGCGCCGCCGTCCTCGCCCTGCTGCCAGCCCATCCGCCGCAGCCGGTCGGCCACCTCGAAGGCGCGCGGCTCGATGTGCGTGGCCTCCACGTCCCGCAGCCGCTTCACGTCCGGGTTCTGGATGCCCGCCTTGATCGCGGGGGCGTCCCAGCGCCGGATCACCACGGGCGGCCCCATCTTCACCGAGAAGGCGCCCTTGGCCTTCAGGTGCGCCAGCATCGGGCGCAGCCACTCCTCCAGGTTCGGGGCGTACCAGTTGATCACCGGCCCTTCGGGCAGGTACGCGAGATAGCGTTTGACCTTCGGCAGCTGCCGGTACAGCACCAGACCGACCCCGACCAGTTCGCCGTTCCCGTCGAACCAGCCCAGGTTCTCCGAGCCCCACTCGGTCTTCACGTCGGCCCACGCCGGGACCTGCATGTGGCTGGCCGATGGGAGGCTGCGGATATACGCCAGGTGCTGCTCGCGACTGATCGTCCTCAGGGTCAGGCTCATACGGGGCGCTCCTCCGGCGTACTTCGCAGGGTCTGGCCGGAAGCCTACTGCGGGCCGAACGGCGCCGATCGTGCCCCGGCGGGGCAACGCCGGGGACGGAGCCCGAAGGGAGCCTGAAGCGGGGGGTGCGGGGCGGCGGGGGAGGCGGCCGCCGGGCCGGGTCTCAGAACAGGCCGCCGTTCCACATGCCCAGGAAGAAGCCGACGGCCGCCGCCCCCGTGCCGATGACCAGCACGAACCGCTCCTCCGTGGTCGCGGAGATCATCTGGCCCCACAGGCCGGTGACGATGCCCACCAGGCCCGCCCAGGAGCTGAGCAGGTGCAGGCCGGAGAAGAAACATGTGACGAACGCGATCAGACCGAGAACCGCCGTCACCGCGACGAGGCGGTTCTCGACCGGATGCGCCTGGTGGTCGCTGTTCAGGATGGAGGCGATCCCGCCGCCCCTCTTCCGTACCGCCTGCGCCATGGGGCACCTCCCAGCGGAGAGTCCGGGATGTCCGGACTGCCGGAAGTGGCGCCAGGTGACGCCACTCACATCCGTTGTGTCCAGATTGCGGCGAGCGGGCACCGGATTTCAACCGGAGTCTCGGTGCGGGTACTCTGTACCGTCTGCACGGTGTCTGCCCAGGTCACGATCTTCCCGGGAACGGATTCCCGGGCGGTTCCGGGAAAGCCCCCGGGACTGTCGGTGCCGGCCGATACCGTTGTTCGCAACGCATAGACCCTCCTGCCACGGAACGACCGTGGCCGTTGAGTCCAGAGGAGGTGGGTTCCACATGCGTCACTACGAGGTGATGGTCATCCTCGACCCCGATCTCGAGGAGCGCGCTGTCTCCCCGCTGATCGAGAACTTCCTTTCCGTGGTCCGCGAGGGCAACGGCAAGGTGGAGAAGGTCGACACCTGGGGCCGCCGTCGTCTCGCCTACGAGATCAAGAAGAAGCCCGAGGGCATCTACTCGGTCATCGACCTGCGGGCCGAGCCCGCGGTCGTCAAGGAGCTCGACCGTCAGATGAACCTGAACGAGTCGGTTCTGCGGACCAAGGTCCTCCGCCCCGACGTCCACTGAGCGTCCCGCCCAGCGGATCGAGGGCCGGGTAGCACCCCGACCCCCCGAGCACCACAGCATCACCAGCAGCCAGCAGCACCCCCGCCGAGAGGTTCACCCATGGCAGGCGAGACCGTCATCACGGTCGTCGGCAATCTCGTCGACGACCCCGAGCTGCGCTTCACCCCCTCCGGTGCGGCGGTCGCGAAGTTCCGTGTCGCGTCCACTCCCCGCACCTTCGACCGCCAGACCAACGAGTGGAAGGACGGCGAGAGCCTCTTCCTGACCTGCTCGGTGTGGCGGCAGGCGGCGGAGAACGTCGCCGAGTCCCTCACCAGGGGCACCCGCGTCATCGTGCAGGGCCGCCTCAAGCAGCGGTCGTACGAGGACCGCGAGGGTGTCAAGCGCACGGTCTACGAGCTGGACGTCGACGAGGTCGGCGCCAGCCTGCGCAACGCCACGGCCAAGATCACCAAGACCACCGGTCGCGGTGGTCAGGGTGGCGGCGGCTGGGGCGGCGGCCCCGGCGGCCAGCAGGGCGGCGGCGCCCCCGCGGGAGACCCGTGGGCCACGGGCGCTCCGGCCGGCGGCCAGCAGGGCGGCGGCGGTGGCTGGGGCGGCGGCTCCGGCGGTGGCTACTCGGACGAGCCCCCCTTCTGACAGACCCCCACGGGCCGGGAAGGGCTGCGCTCACAGGCACAGACTTCTTGAACCAAACGGAGAGAGACAATGGCGAAGCCGCCTGCTCGCAAGCCGAAGAAGAAGGTTTGCGTGTTCTGCAAGGAGAAGATCTCCTACGTCGACTACAAGGACACGAACCTGCTGCGGAAGTTCATTTCCGACCGCGGCAAGATCCGTGCCCGCCGGGTCACCGGCAACTGCACCCAGCACCAGCGCGATGTCGCCACGGCCGTGAAGAACAGCCGCGAGATGGCGCTGCTGCCCTACACCTCGACCGCTCGATAAGGAAAGGGTGACCGACTCATGAAGATCATCCTGACCAACGAGGTCTCCGGTCTCGGCAACGCCGGCGACGTCGTCGAGGTGAAGGACGGGTACGCCCGCAACTACCTGCTCCCCCGTGGTTTCGCGATCCGCTGGACCAAGGGCGGGGAGAAGGACGTCGAGCAGATCCGTCGCGCCCGCAAGATCCGCGAGATCGCCACGATCGAGCAGGCCAACGAGATCAAGAGCCGGATCGAGGGCCTCACGGTCCGCCTGAAGGTCCGCGCCGGCGACCAGGGCCGCCTGTTCGGCTCCGTCACCCAGGCCGACATCGCCTCGGCGGTCAAGGCCGCGGGTGGTCCGGACGTCGACAAGCGCCGCATCGAGCTGGGCTCGCCGATCAAGACCCTCGGCTCCCACCAGGTGATGGTGCGCCTGCACCCCGAGGTCACCGCCAAGGTCGGCGTCGAGGTCGGCGCCGCCTGAGCGGCGATCGCCGCGTCCGTACCCGGCCGGTGAGCCGGCCGGTACGACGGTGACACACAGGGCCGCGGTCCCCCACGGGACCGCGGCCCTGCGCGTTCCGCGCGGTGCGCGCTCGTCAGGCCCGCACCGCCCCGGTGACCACCCAGCGCCCGGAGCGCGCCCGCAGCCACAGGGTGACCAGCCGGACCGTCATCATCAGCCCGGCGACCGCCCACCACAGCGCGGTCAGCCCTCCCCCCAGCACCGGAACGGCCAGCGCCACCGGCGCGAACACCACCAGGGTCACCAGCGCCGCCCACGCCAGGTACGGCCCGTCGCCCGCTCCCATCAGCACGCCGTCCAGCACGAAGACCACCCCCGCGATCGGCGAGGTCACCGCCACCACCAGCAGCGCCGGCGTCAGTTGGTCGTGCACGGCCGTGTCCGAGGTGAACAGCGGCAGCAGCAGCGGCCGGGCCACCACCACGAGCACCCCCAGCACCGCCCCGGACACCACGCCCCACTGCACCATCCGGCGGCAGGCCGCCCGCGCCCCCTCCGCGTCCTCGGCGCCCAGGTACCGGCCGATGATGGCCTGTCCGGCGATGGCGATCGCGTCCAGCGCGAAGGCCAGCAACGACCAGATGGTGAGGGTGATCTGGTGCGCGGCCACCTCGGCGTCCCCCAGCCGCGCGGCGACGGCGGTCGCGATCACCAGCATGGCGCGCAGCGACAGCGTACGGACCAGCAGCGGCGCACCGGCCCGGCCGCCGGCGCGTATCCCGGCGACGTCCGGGCGCAGGGAGGCCCCGTGCCGTCGGGCGCCCCTGACCACCACGACCAGGTAGACGGCGGCCATGCCGCACTGGGCGATCACCGTGCCCCACGCCGAGCCGGCGATGCCCCACCCGGCGCCGTAGACCAGGACCAGGTTGAGCACGGCGTTGGCGGAGAACCCGCCGACGGCGACGTACAGCGGGGTCCGGGTGTCCTGGAGCCCGCGCAGCACCCCGGTGGCCGCCAGGACGACGAGCATCGCCGGAATGCCCAGCGTGCTGATCCGCAGGTACGTCACGGCGTGGGGCGCCGCGGTGGCGGAGGTTCCGAACAGGTCGATCAGGGCGGGCGCGGTGGGCAGGACGACGGCCACCACCGCGGCGCCCAGCAGCAGCGCCAGCCAGATGCCGTCCATGCCCTGGCGGATCGCGGCGGGCAGGTCTCCGGCACCGACGCGGCGGGCGACGGCCGCGGTGGTGGCGTAGGCGAGGAAGACGAAGATGTTCACGCCCGTCGTCAGCAGCGTGGCGGCCACACCGAGCCCGGCGAGCTGTGGGGTGCCCAGATGACCGACGATCGCGCTGTCGACCATGACGAACAGGGGCTCCGCGACGAGCGCGCCGAAGGCGGGGAGGGCCAGCGCGATGATCTCGCGATCGTGGCGTCGTACGGCGGCGCGCCCGGCGGGCTGGGGAGCGTGTGTCATGATCCGATCCAAACATCCACAAGTAATAGTTGCAAGAGCGCTGTGACTCTTACCATTGTTCACCTGCGGTGAGATCCTCTGTGCCGTTTGTCGCGATCTTGGCGGCGGGCGCGAAGTTTTTCTCCTGCACAGCCGGTGGATGGCGAAACAGCAGGTCGGGACGGGTGCGGAGAGGAAGTCGCCGAGTTCTCCACAGGTCCGTCCCCCGGCTCGTGCACAGGATTCACCGAGTTCTCCACAGGCTGGGCCCGCTCGTCCACATGCCCTGTGGATAACCGAGTTGGTCGAAGCCCTCCACGGCCATACCGTTGTCCGGCACCCGCCCGCTGTTCCCCTCGTCTTCGCCACGGACTCGACGCGCCGTAACCGATCGGCGGGCGCGCCCATTGTCAGAGCCGTGCCGTAGGAATGGGGGGCGCGGCCGCACGGAACGGGAGGAGGTGGCGGGGTGACGCAGTCCGAGCACGTCGAGAGCCCGGCACCCGGTTACGCCCCTGTCGCGGGAGGCACCGGACCGGGCGACCACCTGCCCCTCTCACGCCAACGCCGGGGCGTGGCACCGGACGGCGAGCGGCACGACCGCGGCCCCGACACCTGGCCCGCGGGCGCGGCGGGCTCCTTCGAGCGCGTCCCCCCGCAGGACATCGACGCCGAGCAGTCGGTCCTCGGCGGCATGCTGCTCTCCAAGGACGCCATCGCCGACGTGGTGGAGACCTTGCAGGGCAAGGACTTCTACCGGCCGGCCCACGAGACGATCTACCAGGCCATCCTCGACCTGTACGCCAAGGGGGAGCCCGCCGACCCCATCACGGTCGCCGCGGAGCTGACCAGGCGCGGCGAGATCGCCAAGGTCGGCGGCCCCGGCTACCTCCACTCCCTGGTCCAGACGGTCCCCACCGCGGCCAACGCCCAGTACTACGCGGAGATCGTCCACGAGCGCGCCGTCCTGCGCCGCCTGGTCGAGGCGGGCACCCGCATCACGCAGATGGGATACGCGGCCGACGGCGACGTCGACGAGATCGTCAACACCGCCCAGGCGGAGATCTACGCGGTCACCGAGCAGCGCGCGTCGGAGGACTACCTCCCCCTCGCCGAGATCATGGAGGGCGCGCTCGACGAGATCGAGGCGATCGGTTCGCGCAGCGGCCAGATGTCGGGCGTCCCCACGGGCTTCACCGACCTGGACTCCCTCACCAACGGCCTCCACCCGGGCCAGATGATCGTCATCGCGGCGAGACCCGCCATGGGCAAGTCGACTCTGGCCCTGGACTTCGCCCGCGCGTGCTCGATCAGACACAACCTGCCCAGCGTGATCTTCTCGCTGGAGATGGGGCGCAACGAGATCGCGATGCGTCTGCTGTCGGCCGAGGCGCGCGTGGCGCTGCACCACATGCGCTCGGGCAGCATGACGGACGAGGACTGGAACCGGCTGGCGCGTCAGATGCCGGAGGTCACCAACGCGCCGCTGTACATCGACGACTCGCCGAACCTGACGATGATGGAGATCCGCGCCAAGTGCCGCCGCCTGAAGCAGCGGAACGACCTGCGGCTGGTCGTCATCGACTACCTCCAGTTGATGCAGTCGGGAGGCTCGCGCCGTCCCGAGAGCCGTCAGCAGGAGGTCTCGGAGATGTCCCGGAACCTCAAGCTGCTGGCCAAGGAGCTGGAGGTGCCGGTGGTGGCGCTCTCCCAGCTCAACCGCGGCCCCGAACAGCGCACGGACAAGAAGCCGATGGTCTCGGACCTCCGTGAGTCGGGTTCGATCGAGCAGGACGCCGACATGGTCATTCTCCTGCACCGTGAGGACGCCTACGAGAAGGAGTCGCCGCGTGCGGGCGAGGCGGACCTGATCGTGGCCAAGCACCGCAACGGCCCGACGGCGACGATCACGGTGGCCTTCCAGGGCCACTACTCGCGGTTCGTCGACATGGCCCAGACCTGACGCCCGGCCGCGTCGGTTCCCCGGTTCCCCGGGGGAGACCCGGACCGGTGGATCACGTGTCGGTGAGTCGCCGTTGTGCTGACGGGGTGGGGAGGGGGCACGAGCGGGGCGGGTACGCGCAGGGGCATCGGCACCCACAGGGGCGGGATGGCCGGGAAAGGCCGCCGCCATTTATGACAGCGCTGTTATATTAGCGCTGTGACATCTTCCGACCCCACGGCGCTCCCCGATCCCTGGCAGTCGCTGCACGAGCTGCTGGCCGCCATGGACGCCGAGATCGAGCAGGTCTACGTCGAGCGTGGCATCGAGGGGGTGCGGCCGCGGTTCGCCTATCCGCTGATCCGGCTCGCCCATACCGGGCCGCTGACCATCCGCGAGCTCGCGGAGTCCCTCGGCCGCTCGCACTCCGCGATCAGCCAGACCGTCGCCGCCATGCGCAAGGAGGGTCTGCTCACCACCGAGCCGGGCCCCGACGCCCGCACCCGGCGGGTCGACCTGACGGAGCGTGGCCGATCGCTGGTGCCGTTCCTGGAGGCCGAGTGGCGCGCCACGCACGCGACGGTCGCCGAGCTGGACGCCGAGATCCCCTACGCGCTGACCACCGTCGTCGAGGATCTGCGCAGGGCGTTGGAACGCCGGTCGATGCGGCAGCGGATCCTCGACCACCTCGTCGAGCCGCCGCGATGAGGGGGCCCGTTCGGTTCCTCGACACCCGTCCGCTGCGCGGCAGTCGGCTGTTCCGCGACCTGTGGATCGGCTCCTCGGCCTCCCAACTCGGCACGCAGATGGCCACGGTGGCGGTGCTGGCCCAGGTCTGGGACCTGACCGGCAGCCCGGTGGGCACCGGCGCCATCGGGCTCGCCACCGGCCTGCCGATGGTGCTGTTCGGGCTGCTCGGCGGCACGTTGGCCGACACCGTCGACCGCCGTACGGTGGTGTGGGCCGCCACCGCGGGCCAACTGCTGGCCGCGGCGGGGCTGTGCGCCCAGGCACTGGCGGACAACCGAAGCGTGCCGCTGCTGCTCGCCCTGGTCGCCCTGGGAGCCGCCTGCGGCGCGCTCGGCGCGCCTGCCCGGCGCACCTTCCCGGTCCGGCTGCTGCCGGCCGATCAGGTCGCGGCCGGGCTCGCGCTGACCAACGTCTCCTTCCAGGCCGCGATGCTGGCCGGGCCCGCGCTGGCCGGGCTGATCATCGCCCGTTGGGGCTTCCCCGCCGCCTACGCCGCGCAGGCCGTCACCGTCGCGGTCTCCATGCTCACGGTGATCCGCCTCCCGGCCATGAGGCCCGAGGGCACCGACGCGGCGGGCACCGGGCGCCGGCCGCGGCGCGGCGGTTGGCGGATCATCCTGCGCCGCCCGACGCTGTGGGGCTCGATGGCCACCGACCTGTCCGCGACGCTGCTCGCCATGCCGATCGCGCTCTTCCCGCTGATCAACGAGATCCGCTTCGGCGGCGATCCGCAGACCCTCGGCCTGTTCCTCTCGGCCGTCGCGGTCGGGGGGATCACGGCCGGCCTGCTCTCCGGCACGGTGACGCGCCGGCGCCGTGCCGGTCTGGTCCAACTGACCGCGGCCGGCGTCTGGGGCCTGGCCCTGGCCGGCTTCGGCCTGGCCGGATCGCTGTGGTCGGCGCTCGGCTGTCTGGCCGTGGCCGGCGCGGCCGACACCGTGTCGGTGATCACCCGCAGCGCCCTCGTCCAGGTGGAGACCCCGGACGCGTACCGGGGGCGGGTCTCCTCCGTGGAACACGTCATCGGCGTCGCGGGCCCCGAACTCGGCAACTTCCGCGGCGGCCTGCTGGCATCGGCCACCTCCGCTCCCTTCTCCCTGGTCGTCGGCGGCCTGTCCGCCACCTTGGCGGTCATCGCCGTGGCCGCCGTCAACACCCCCCTCCGCGCCTACCGCACGCCGTCCCCCGCACCGGACGCCGCCCCCGAGCCACCCGCCCCCGGGCCCGCCGACGCGGCGACGGCCGCGGGTTAGGCGGCCCTGGCCGGCCCCGTTCGCTCCGTACTCGTCCGAGTGCACCACCGAGTACGGGGACGGTGCGTGCCGCTCCGGTGGCGGGTTGCCGTGGCGGTGGGAGGGATCGGGTCCGAGGACGTGACATCGCCGTGGGACCGAGCGCGGTCACCGACCCGTGAGACGACCTCCACCGTCCCCGGTCCCACGGCCGATGTCCGGTCGACGGCGGAGCCGACCGGCCGCCCCGAGCCGGACTCAGCTCCTGACCGTCGGACAGAAGGGACGTCCGGCCGGGTCGGTGAGAACCCGCCGGCGATCCCCGTGCGGCTGGTGATCCGGCTTGCCGGCGCCCGGTTCGAGCAGCCGGGCCTCGGCCTCGTCCAGGTCGTCGACCGCGAAGCAGAGGTGGAGCCGCCGGGGAACGCTCTGGCCGGGCCGGCGGGGAGCCCGGTGGTCGTCGACCCGCCGAAAGCCGATGAGGAGTCCGTCCTCGCGGCGGAGGCCGGCGAAGTCGGCGTGGGACCTCGGGTGCGGTTCGAGGCCGGTGGCCTGCCGGTAGAACTCCGCCGGCGCCAGGGGATCGGGGCAGTCGAGCGTTATCGCGGTCAGCGTCATCAGCGGGGGCATGGAACCTCCGGACCGGTCGGTGGACCCTCGCGAGCCCACACCCGGGAGACGGCCGCCTGCTCGCGGACCCGCGGACCGGGGAACGGTACGGGCGGGCGTCGGGCGGGCCGTCCCTCACGGCGAGGTGAGCGGTTCGGCCCGGTAGGCCCGGTGAAGCGTCTCCACGAAGGACGGTGCCTCGGGCAACGGTACGGAGCCGATCCGGCGCACCGCCACACCCGGCGTCCACGAGTTCATGACCACGGTCCCGGCCAACGCCGGCAGGTCGGCGAGCGTGACCTCCCGGTGGCGCTGGGGGATTCCGAGGCGATCCAACTGCCGGCGGACGATGCCCATCGTGGTCCCGCCGAGCATCTCGGCCACGGGCCACACCACCGTGGTGCCGTCCCAGAAGGCCAGGTTCCAGATCGTTCCCTCGCTCAGCCGGCCCCGACGGTCGACGAAGACGGCGTCGTCGAAGCCGCGCTCGACGGCGTGGCGGAGGAAGTGTGTCTTGGCCGTCTCGCCCACGTGCTTCACGGCCGGGAGGAACCGTTCGTGCTCGACCGCCGCCAGCGCCAGGGGGCCCTTCGGGCCGGAAGCGGGCGGTCCGGTGCGGACCAGTAGCTCGGGTTCCACATCGGCTCCGGCCACGGTGAACTCGCCCGTCGGCAGGTACACCGTGGCCGTCAGCGAGAGGTCGGCCGGGCCGGCCTCCAGCGCCGCCCGCAGACAGGACCGCACCCGGTCGTCGGGCAGTGCCCGGCCGAACAGCTCCACCGAGGCGGACCGCAGCCTCTCCAGGTGGAGGTCGAGGCCCCGGACCCGGCCCCCGCGCACCTGCAGGGCGGTGAAGTGGGCGTGGCCCGCGAAGGCGAGCGGCGTCAACTCCTCGGCGGTCGCCGGTCGACCGTTGCGTTGAACGACGAAGGCGGTCATGCGGCCCTCCGGTGGTGTGGAGTCGAGGGAACGGAACGACGGGCCCGGTCGGGGCGGTGGTCGGGGTGTCGCCGCCGACACCGGGCGGCATGCGTGGAACGTCTGCCCATGGGGCGACGTTAAGGCTTCACACCGATGTGAAGGTCAACTCCGAGGGGGTGGTCGGATGCTGATCGGGGAGCTGTCCCGGCGCACCGGGGTCAGCCCGCGCCTGCTGCGCTACTACGAGGCGCAGGGGCTGCTCGACGTCAGGCGCGGTCCGAACGGCTACCGCGACTACGACGAGCACGCGGTGGTCACCGTGCGGCAGGTCCGTGCCCTGCTGGACGCGGGCCTGTCCACCGAGGTGATCCGTTCGGTGCTGCCGTGCGTCCGGGGCGAGCGGCCGGGGTTCGACTGGTGCGCGGACCTGCGGGCCGTCCTGAGCCGGGAGTTGGCGGCCATGGACGAGCGCATCGACGGCCTCCGGCGCCGCCGCGACGCCCTCGCCGGCTACCTGGCGCAGTCCTGAGCCGTCGCAAGCCGTCGCGTGGACGGGAGAGGCACGGACCCCACCGGGCGGCGGCTCCGGCGGCTCCCGGTGGCCCGGACCGCCGCCGGCGGGTTCCGGCTCGTCGCGAACCGCTCGCGTCGTGGGGCGCGGGCGGGGGATGCTGGAGGGGTGTACGAGGAACGGCTCTCGCGACGGGTGGACGGTGCGGTGGTCTGGCGTCGGGGCGCCCTGCCGGACGTCCGCCGGGCACGGGTGCTGCCGGACGGGTGCATGGACCTGATCTGGACGGCCGGCGGGCTGCTGGTGGCCGGGCCCGACACCCGGGCGCACCTGGTCGACGACGTTCCCGGCACGAGCTACGTGGGGTTGCGGTTCGCCCCCGGCACCGGGCCGCGCGTCCTGGGCGTACCGGCGCACGAGCTGCGTGACGCGCGGGTGCCGCTCGACGCGCTCTGGCTGGGGCGCGAGGTGCGGGAGCTGACCGACCGGGTGGCGGAGGCGTCCGACCGGGCGCGGGTGCTGGAGGACCTGGCCGCGGACCGGCTGCGCGGCGTGCCGGACGATCCGCTGTCCCGGGCGGTGGCGGCCCGGCTGCGCGCGGGCGGGAGCGTGGCGGCCGTGGCGCGTGCGTCGGGGCTGAGCGCCCGGCAGCTCCACCGTCGCTCGCTGACCGCGTTCGGGTACGGGCCGAAGACGCTGGCCCGGGTGCTGCGTCTGGAGCGGGCGCTGCGCATGGCCCGCGCCGGTGTGCCGGCGGCGTCGGTCGCCGCCTCGGCCGGGTACGCGGACCAGGCGCACTTCTCCCGCGAGGTGCGGGAGTTGACCGGGGTTCAGCTCTCGGTGCTGCTGTCGGGCCGATCCTCCCGCAGGGGGGCGAAGAGGGAGACCGAGATGCCGTCGGGGTCCAGGACGACGGCGTAGCGCTGCCCCCAGAAGGCGTCCCAGGGCTCCTTGTGCCCGGTGTACCCGGCCTGGACCAGCTCGGCGTACCGCTTGTCCACCTCGGCCGGGTCGTCGCAGAGGAAGGCCAGGTCCACGCGGGCGCCGCCCCGGGGCGGGGTCCAGTCGGGGTCGTAGGAGCGGACCGTCTCGACGGTGTCCCAGGCGAGGCGGAGCCCGCCCGGCAGGGCGGCCTCCACGTGGGGCAGGCCGTCGGCCTCGGCGGGGATGTCGAGGCCGAGGCGGCGGTAGAACGCGAGCGAGGCGGCCATGTCGGTGACGACCAGGCCGACGAGGTCGAATCGAGGTGCCATGCCGCCATGGTGGGCGGTGGACCCGCCGCCGGTCTTGAAGGAATCGGACGTCCGCCGGGCGTCTTCGCCGGCGCCCCGAACCCCGCCCGGAAACGTCCACCGCGGCGGAGGCGGCGCGCGTAGGGTGACGATCATGAGCGATCTCGAGATACGGCCCGCGACGGCCGACGACCTGCGCGCCATCGTGGACATGCTCGCCGACGACCCGCTGGGCGCCCGACGCGAGTCGCCCGACGATCTCGCCCCGTACCGCGCCGCCTACGAGCGGATCGTCGCCGATCCCCACCAGAAGCTGGTCGTCGCCGTCCGGGACGGCCGGGTCGTCGGCACGCTCCAGCTCACCGTCATCCCCGGGCTGTCGCGGCGCGGCGCGAGTCGCGGGCTCGTCGAGGCCGTCCGCGTCCACGCCGACGAGCGCGGCGCGGGGCTGGGCGCCCGGCTGATCGAGTGGGCGATCGAGGAGGCCCGCCGGGCGGGCTGCGCCCTGGTCCAGCTCACCTCCGACGCCACCCGCACCGACGCCCACCGCTTCTACGAGCGCCTGGGTTTCGTCGCCTCGCACGTGGGGTTCAAGTTGGCGCTCTGAACGGTCCGGTCGCCGCTAGACTGCGCGAGGCCCGAAGCCGCAACCTCTTCTTGCGACTTCGGGCCTCCGTCGCGAGCGCGCCGGCCGTCAGCGCAGCGCCTGGAGCACCGTCCCGGTGCTCCACGCCTCCAGCAGCGCGCGGTGTACGGCGGTGACACCGTGGCGGGCGGCGAGGTCCAGCGCGGCGGGGGTGACCGTGGAGGTGGTGACGAGCAGGGCCACTTCCGCCCGGTGCCCGTCCTTCGCCGTTCCGATGAACTCCCGCATCTCCCCGCTCCGCACGGTCCGGTCCGGTGCGGAGTGCTCGCACCGCACCACCAGCCGCCGTCCGTCGGCGGTACGGCCAAGGAGGTCCGTGCTCGAAGCGCCGGTGCCGCCGGTGTCGGTGCGGGTGTCGGTGACGGTGTCGGTGAGGGTGCACCCGTCGCGGCGGCACAGGCCGGCCACGTGGTCCTCGAACGCGCGCCGGTCCATGGCGTCCACGGCGGTCATCGTCCTCACGGGACCCTTTTCGCGAAGGGTGCGTTCGACGCGGTCGAGGTCCGCGCGGATGTCGACCAGCTCGCGGTGTTGCTCACCGGACGCCCGGACGAGGTGGTTCAGCATGGGGACGACCGTCCGGCCGATGATCCTGCTCGCGGCCTCGGCACCGACGCGGGCGATGCGGTCGTCCAGGGCGGCGAGGTCGATGTCCACACGGGCGCGCACCACGTTGTCCACAGGCTGTGGACGAGCGTTCCGCTCGGCGTCCAGCAGATACGCACGCACTTGACGTGCGACGACGCTGTCGCGCAGCAGCATCGCGACGTTGAGGACGGCACGCCGGGAGAAGACGCCCACGGAGCGGGTGCGCGGGTTCAGCCCACAGAGGTCCTTGAAGGACCTCAGTGCGGGTCCCGTCAACAGCCGGTATCCGTTGGCCTGGAGTTCTTCCCGGTGGTCCTTCACCAGTGACTTGACGGCTTCGACACCCACCTCGAAGTAGTCCGCCACCATCCGGGTCGTCACGTGAAGTCCGTCCGGCAGGACGGAGAGCGCCTTGACCTTGTCGAGCGCCTCCGTGCGGCCCGCCACGCTCTCGCGCAGCGCCCTCGACTCCAGCAGGACTGTTTCGTCCACCATCACCGTTTCCTCCGATCGGGCGTCACCCCAATGGCCCCGCCCCTCACCAGGAGAACGAGGCGAAACGTGTGGAGACACGAACGAACGGCGTGAAAGCGTGCGAAAGACCGTCCGTCCGCGTCGGTCGTCCACAGGGGCGGGCCACCGCACCGCCTCGGGCGGCGCGGTGGAAAACGCCGGCGTCCGCGGACGTGACCGGGGAGAGTGGCCACATGATCACAGACAACGGAGAACCGGACGTCGAGCCGCTGCCCGAGACCCGTCGGGCGCTCCTCCACAGGCTGGCCCGAGCCCAGGCCGAGGGGCGGGTGCCCTCGGTGGTCGGGGCCGTGGTGCGGGACGGGAGGGCCGTGTGGGCCGGGGCGCGCGGCGGTGTGGACGGCGGTCCGCCGACCGCGGACACCCAGTACCGGATCGGGTCGATCACCAAGACGTTCGTCGCCGTGCTGGTGATGCGGCTGCGCGACGAGGGGAGGCTGGACCTCGCCGATCCGCTCGGCGAGCACCTGGACGTGCCCGCGGAGGCGGGGCCGGGGTTGGCCGGGGCGACGATCGCCCAGCTGCTGTCCCACTCCTCCGGCCTGGCCGCCGAGCCGCGCGGCCCCTGGTGGGAGCGGACGCCCGGCAAGCTCAGGCCCGAGCCGACGGACCTCTTCGGCGAGCGACCGCTGCGGCACCCGACGGGGCGGCGGCACCACTACTCCAACCTCGGCTACGCGCTCCTGGGCTCCCTCGTGGAGCGGCTGCGCGGCGCGCCGTGGGGCGACGTGCTGCGCGAGGAGGTGCTGGAGCCGCTGGGCATGCGCCGTACGACGGCGCTGCCCGTCGAGCCGTACGCCCGGGGGTGGGCCGTGCATCCGTGGGCGGACGTGGTGCAGCCCGAACCGGCCGCGGAGACCGGGCTGATGGCGCCCGCCGGGCAGTTGTGGTCGACGGCGGAGGACCTGTGCCGCTACGCGGCGTTCCTGTCGGCGGGCGACGAGCGGGTGCTCGGCGCGGAGAGCCTGGCCGAGATGCGGTCCCCGGCGGTGGCGCCGGAGGCGGGGTCCTGGGACCAGGCGTACGGGCTGGGGCTGCAACTGGCGCGCTCGGGCGGGCGGTTGCTGTCGGGGCACACCGGGTCCATGCCGGGGTTCCTCGCCGCGCTGTGGACGGCTCCGGAGGAGCGGCTGGCGAGCGTGGTGCTGGTCAACGCGACGTCGGGGCTGCCGGTGGGCGGTCTGGCGGCCGACCTGCTGGGGATCGTGGCGGAGCGCGAGCCGTCCTGCCCCGAGCCGTGGCGGCCGCGGTCCGAGGCCGATCCGGAGCTGCTGGAGCTGACCGGTCCCTGGTACTGGGGGCCGTCGGCGTTCGTGCTGCGGCTGCGCTCGGGACGGGAGCTGGAACTGGGCGCGGTGGGCGGCGCGGGCCGGGGCTCCCGGTTCCGGCCGGAGGAGGACGGCACCTGGACCGGGCTGGACGGCTACTACGCGGGCGAGACGCTGCGGGTGGCACGCCGGGCGGACGGCACGGTCGACCACCTCGACCTGGGGACGTTCGTCTTCACGCGCCGCCCGTACGACCCGGAGGCCCCCGTCCCGGGCGGGGTGGACCCGGAGGGCTGGCGCGCGGACTGACGCCCGCGCGTCCGGCGCCCCCGGATCGTTCGGCCGGGCCGTCCGGGGGCGTCAGCCCAGCGCCACCGAGCAGGGCGCGAAGACGCGGCGGGTGTCGCAGGGGACGTCCGGGGCGCCGTGGACCATCAGCGTGGAGAGGAAGCCGCCGGCGAGGCCGTGGGCGCGCAGCCAGACCGCCAGGTCCCGGTGGTGGGCGTGGGTGTCGAAGCGGATCGGGCCCTCGGTGCGGGAGGCGAGGTGGGCGATCAGGGCGCGGGCGGTGGTCTCGTCCTCGGCGACGACCGGGCCGATCACGGTGGTGTCCCCGTTCGGCCAGGCGGCGGCGAAGCCGGTCGTTTCGGTGCCGGAGGCGGCGACGGCGAGGCGGTCGGCGAAGGACGGCAGGCGGGCGAGGAGGTGGGTGCGGTCGGCGCCGAAGACGGCGGTGTCCAGGGCGCGCACGGCGGGCAGGTCGGCCGCGGTGGCGTCGCGCACGGGGACGTCGGCGGTGTGGCCTCCGGGGCAGGCGCAGGCGAAGCGGCCGGTGTACGTGTCGACGGGGGTGAGGGGGGTGAAGCCGAGCCGTTCGTAGAGCGGCCGTCCGAGGTCGGTGGCGAAGAGGAAGACGGTGGCGTCGCCGGCTTCCCGGAGCGCGTGCCGCATCAGCCGGAGGCCCAGGCCGCGGCGGGCGTGGCGCCGGGCGACCAGCACCATGGAGACGCAGACGCAGGGCCTGCCGCCGGGAACGCCGTCCGGGGGGCCGTAGGTGGTGAGGACGAAGGCGCCGATCAGGCCGCCGCGGACGTCGTCGGCCGGGGCGTCGATGCCGTAGCCCTGTCCGGCGGTCAGCAGCAGCCGCCACTTGTGCTCCTCGCGTGACCAGCCGCGGTCGGCGGCGAGGTCGAGGCAGGCGGGGAGGTCGGCGAGGGTGAGGCGGCGGACGGGCGGGGCCGGCGGGAGCGGCGAGGGCGAGAAGGGCGAGGTCGGTGCGGTCGGTGCGGTCGGTGCGGTCGGTGAGGACGGTGAGGAGGAGGTCACGGAGGCCCAGGATGGCCGACGGGTCGGTGGCACGGCCACCGGTTTACGCCCTCGTGCCGGCCCCGACCTCCGTCCTCGTCCCCGCTTCCGTCCCCGTTCCCGTCCTCGTTCCCGTCCTCGCGCGTCCCGCGGCGCGCGCCCGCCTGCCCCGGCGTGTCGGCCCCCAGGGCTTGAGCACCGAGATCGCGGTGACGAACGCGTGGGTCGCCGGCGCGACGGACGGGGGACGAGGGGGTCGACGGGGTTCACCGGACGTCCGGCGGCGGCCTCGGCCGCGGCGGCGTCGATTCCGGGACGGAGGAGGAGGATCGAGGCGCCGTTGGCGGCGAGGGTCAGCCAGAACTTGGTGAACACCCAGCGGTGGCGCGCCGGCCCCCAGGACGTGCCGAGGGAGAGCGCCAGTCCGCTGGTCAGGGTGAGGAGGGCGACCGGGGCGACCAGCCGGTCGGTGATGGTCGCCATGGCGCGGTAGGCCGTCTCGGCGGCGTCGGGGGAGTCGCCGGCCGCGCCCGCGACGGCGAGCGTCAGCAGAGCGAGGGTGAGGCCGAGCCACGCGGCGGAGACGGTGACGTGGACGACCAGGAGGGCCCGGCGGGCCGGGCGGGAGAGGTGTCGCATGCCCACCGCGTTCGTCGTTAGCGGTCCGCGGCGCGTCCGGTGGCGGGAGTGTCCCGGTGTACTCGGCCGGGAGTACGGGAAGGGCGGCGGTCCGCTCCCGGGAGGCGCGCGGGTGCTCCGCCGGGTGTTCCCGCGCGTTCCGGCGTGCTCGCGTGTGGTTCCCGGGAGTCCGGTCGCCGTCCGCCCCGGTTGCCGAGAGGGGAAATGCGCGGGCCGGGGGGAGGAAAGGGAACGGCCCGTGATGGAAAGCGCGGAGGGGGCGATCCCGCAGGTTTTCCGTATGCCGCCCGGGAAAGTGAAGATCGCGCATCGAAAGTGTGAGCGATACGCGACGGAGGGCTTGCGGGACGCGCGCCGGTGACATGCGGAGGTGTGCCGACCGCCGTGCGCGCAATCCGTTTCCCCTCGGTCCCGGACCCCGCCCCCCGGGCCGGGGCGAGGGCCGACTGCCCTGCTCCGCGCGCCCGTCGGGACGGCGGACGGGACGCCGGACGCGGCGGCCGGCCATGTCCGGCGGGGGCGGGGGAGGCGGAATTCCGTGAAACCGCGGAGGGGACTTGTGCATTGACGGGTCGCCGGTATGGTCGAGTCCACATCGCCGCTCACGTCAATCCGCGGCCGATGACACGGGGTCTCCTTACGGGCGCTTTCCGCCCCCGGCGAGCGACCGCACCGATCGGAAGATGTTCGAGGCGAGACAGACCATGGCCACTACGTCGGCGGACAACGGAACTCCCCAGGGCGCGGCCGGCGGGACCGCCGCCGTAGGACGTGACGCCGGCGGTGGGGAGTGGAACTGGTTCACCCCTCCGGCGGAGGAGCGGGCCGCGCCGCCGTCCGGTCCCGCGCCGTCGCCCCCGGCCGCCCGTCCCGCGCCCGAGCCGTTCGTCGCCAACCCCGACTACGGCAGGTTCGACCCCGAGAGCGACGCGCTGCTGATACGCCGCACGCTGGAGGAGATAGAGCCGATCTCCCAGGCGGTCACCTCGTACTTCTACGCCCTGCTCTTCGTCCGGCACCCGCGGCTGCGCGAGCTCTTCCCCGCCTCCATGGACGCCCAGCGCGACCGGCTGTTCAAGGCGCTGCTCACCTCCGCCAAGCTCATCGACGACACCCGCGTCCTGACCCAGTACCTCTCCCACCTCGGTCGCGGCCACCGCAAGTACGGCACCCGGCCCGAGCACTACCCGGCCGTCGGCGAGTGCCTGATCGCCGCGCTCACCCGCTACGCCACGCGGACCTGGAGCGAGGAGGCCGAGGCCGCCTGGGTGCGGGCCTACACCGCGATCTCCCAGATCATGATCGACGCCGCGGCGGAGGACGAGCGGCGCGCCCCGGCCTGGTGGCAGGCGGAGGTGGTCTCGCACGAGATGCGCACGTCCGACATCGCTGTCATCACCGTGCGGCCGGACCGGCCCTACCCCTTCCTGGCCGGTCAGTACGCCAGTGTGGAGACCCCGTGGTGGCCGAGGGTGTGGCGGAACTACTCCCTCGCCTGCGCCCCGCGGACGGACGGGCTGCTCGTCTTCCACGTCAAGGCCGTGCCCGCGGGCTGGGTGTCGGGCGCGCTCGTCCACCGGGCCCGCCCCGGCGACGTGCTGCGGCTGGGCGCCCCGGCGGGGACGATGACCGTGGACCACTCCCGCGACAACGGCCTGCTCTGCCTGGGCGGCAGCACGGGCATCGCGCCCATCAAGGCGCTGGTGGAGGACGTGGCCCGGCACGGTCGGGCCCGCCGGATGGAGGTGTTCTACGGCGCCCGCAGCGCCCACGACCTGTACGACCTGGACACCATGCGCGAGCTGGAGCGGCGGCACACCTGGCTGTCGGTCCGCCCGGTGGTCTCCGAGGGGCCGTCGGACGGTCTCGTCGGTCAACTCCCGGACGCCGTCAGGCGGTACGGGCCGTGGCACGCGTACGACGGCTATCTGTCCGGCCCGCCCGGGATGATCCGCAGCGGGGTGGACGCGCTGGTGGGGTCCGGCATCCCCTCCCACCGCATACGGCACGACTCCCTCGACGGCCTGGCCGCCGTGGGCGGTTGAGGGCGGCGGGCGCGACCGGGTACGGCAGGGAACCGAGAGCGGCAGGGAATTGGAACGGAATGTGGACCGCGGCGTGAACCACGGGATGGATGTGACGGAAGCGGCGGGTGCGGTCCGAGCGACCGACGAGACGATGCTGCTGCGGGTGGTGGAGCCGGTGGAGCACCGGCAGGCGACCGCGGTCACGCCCGTACGGCCCGGCAGCGACGGCGAGCACGCGATACAGCGGCGGCTGGGCACGGTCGAGCGCGCCGACCGCTTCTACGACGAGCAGATGCTCGACCACCTCAACGAGCGGATGCGGGAGTTCATCGGGCGGCAGGAGATGTTCTTCCTGGCCACCGCGGACCGGCACGGCGAGTGCGACAGCACCTTCCGCGCCGGGCCGCCCGGCTTCCTGCACGTGGTCGACGAACGCACCCTGCTGTACCCCGAGTACCGGGGCAACGGCGTGCACGCCAGCCTGGGCAACATCCAGGAGAACCCGCACGTGGGCATCCTGATGATCGACTTCTTCCGGGCCCGGATCGGCCTGCACGTCAACGGGCGTGCCGAGATCGTCGAGGACGAGGCGGTCCGGGCGGCGCACCCCGAGCTCACGGTCGACTCCGTGCCCGGGCGGCGGGCGCGGATGTGGGTGCGGGTGACGGTGGAGGAGGCGTACATCCACTGCGCCAAGCACATCCCGCACCTGCAGAAGGCGCCCAAGGGGACGCCGCGCGACTGGGGCACCGACGACCAGCGGCGCAAGGGCGGCGACTTCTTCGGGACGGCGCGCGCGGCGCGTGAGCGCGGTCCGGCCGAGCGTCCGGCGCGCGAGCACGTTCCCGCGGTCGCGGAGCGGGGGGCCGCGGGGAGTCCGCCGGCGCGGCCGGCGTTCGCGGACGCGCTGCCGGACGCCAAGGACCCGGCGGCCTGGCGGGCCCACGCCGAGAGGGTGCTGGCCCGGGCGCGCAGCCGCCGCGCGGAGGCCGAGGAGGTGCCCTTCACCGGCTGGTTCGGCTGACGCCCGGCCCCGGACCGGCTCCCGTTTCCGGGCCGGTCAGCCCAGGCCCAGGTCGGGGGCGAGCAGGGCTCGCACGCCCTCGATGTTGGCGTCCAGGAAGGCGCGCAGGGAGGGCGGCACCACCTCCACCGAGGCGATGCCCGCGCGGGTGAAGGGGACGCGGACGATCTCGTACTCGCCGCGCGGAGCGTCCACCTCGGGGCCGTGGCGGCGGGAGGGGTCCATGTCGGCCGGCCGGCAGACGAAGAAGTGCTGCACCTTCACCCCGGGCGGGCCGGTCGGGTCCGCGGCGTCCGGGTCGTCGGCCGGGTCGTAGGGGACGGTGTCGACGAAGGCGTGGACCACGTCGGTCACCTTCGCCCCCAGTTCCTCGTCCAGTTCGCGGTGGAGCGCCTCGACGACGGTGGCGTCCTCCGGCTCGACACCGCCGCCCGGGGTGATCCAGTACGGGGCGCGGCCGGGCTTGGTGCGTTTGATCAGGATCATCTCGTCGTCATCGAGCAGGATGGCCCGGGCGGTGCGCTTGACCACGGGGCGTGCGTCGACGGTCATGGGGAAGGTCTCGCCCGGCGCGGTGGGGGCGAAACCTCGCCCGGCACCCGGCACCCGCCCGGTCAGCGGGTCGACGAGGGCGACCGGGGTCGACGAGACGAGCGGGGCCGACGAGGCGAGCGGGAGTGTCGAAAATCGTGATGGGACAATGACGGTGGGTCAACTACCCTTGACCCGGCGCGGTCCACGCGCGTCGCGCGGGGCGGCTTGAGGCACGAGGGGGGGAGCGTCAAGCCGCCCGCGCCCTCTCCGCGGGCCGGCGCCCGGCGCGCGCGTCGGGTCGTCCGCGGGTCAGCCGCGTCCGGCGACGTCCAGCGCCGTCCGGAGGTCGGCGATCAGGTCGGCGGCGTCCTCCACGCCCACCGACATCCGCACGAAGCCCTCCGGCACCGCGTCCCCGCCCCACCGGCCGCGCCGCTCGGCCGTGGAGCGCACGCCGCCGAAGCTGGTCGCTTCGCCCACCAGCCGCAGCGCGGCCAGGAAGCGCTCGGCGAAGCCCTTGTCCGGCAGGGTGAAGGAGACCACGCAGCCGAAGCGCCGCATCTGCCGGGCGGCCACCTCGTGCGCCGGGTCGTCCGGCAGCCCCGGGTGGCGTACGTCGCTCACCTCGGGACGCTCGCGCAGCGCCTCGGCGACGGCGAGCGCGTTGGACGCCTGCCGGGCGGTGCGCAGCTCCAGCGTGGCCAGCGAGCGGTGCGCCAGCCACGCCTCCACCGGCCCCGGGATCGCCCCGACCGTCTTGCGCCACAGCCGCACCGACGCCGCCAGCTCCTCGTCCCGGCAGGTCACGTAGCCCAGCAGGACGTCGCCGTGGCCGGTGAGCGCCTTGGTGCCGCTGGCCACGGCGTAGTCGGCGCCCAGCTCCAGCGGGCGCTGGCCCAGCGGGGTGGCCAGGGTGTTGTCCACGGCGACCAGCGCGCCGCGCTCGTGGGCGGCGTCGGCCAGCCGGCGGATGTCGCAGACGTCCAGGCCGGGGTTGGAGGGCGACTCGATCCACAGCAGCGTCGCGCCGTCCAGCGCCTCCAGCTGCGCGTCGCCGCCGGTGGGGGCGGTGCGGACCTCCACGCCGTAGCCCTCCAGGCGCTCCCGCATGGGAATCAGCAGGTTGTAGCCGTCCGAGGGCAGCACCACCACGTCGCCGGGCTTCGTCCGCGACAGCAGCACCGCGGAGATCGCGGCCATGCCGGACGCGAAGACGGTGGTCCGCGCCGTCTCGTCGCCGGGCGCCTCCAGCTCGCCGATCGCGCGCTCCAGCCCCGTCCAGGTGGGGTTGTTGTCGCGGCCGTAGGTGTACGGGACGCCACGGGGGTCCCTCCCGGGTCCGAAGGACTCCGGGGGAGGGTCGCCGGGCAGGTGGTAGTGCGCGGCGAGGACGGGACCCGGCAGCGGCGGAGCGTAGGGCTCCTCCTCGGGCAGCCCGGCCCGTACCACCCGCGTCCCGTCGCCGTCGCCGTTCCCGCCGTCCACCATGTGCCGCTCCTCGTGCTCCGCCCCGGTCGTCGTACTCGGTGCCTTCGAGCGTACGTGCGCCGCTCAGCCCAGCGCCGACCGGGCCGCCGCACCGCACCGGGCGCCGTAGCCGGAGCCGAAGAGGACGGCGTGCACCAGCAGGTGTTGGAGCTGGTGGAGCGGCAGCCGGGCCCGACGGCCGGGCAGGGGCCTGACCTCCTCGTACGCGGCCAGCAGCCGCTCCAGATGGGGGCAGCCGAACAGCTCCAGCATGCCCAGGTCGGTCTCCGGGTGACCGCCCTGCGCGGCCGGGTCGATCAGACGGGCGCGACCGTCGGCGGACCAGAGGACGTTGCCCGACCACAGGTCGCCGTGGACGACGGCGGGCGGCTGCGGCGGTCCGGAGACGCCCGTGCCGTCCCCCGGATCGGCGGCCAGCTCCTCGCACAGCCGCTCCACGTCGCGGGCGTCCCCACGGCCGATCCCGCCGCGGTCGACGGCCTGCCGCAGCAGGGGCAGCAGCCGCCACTCGGCGTGGAAGGCGGGCCAGTCCTCCGGGGCGGTGGGCGGTTCGGCGGGCGAGGGCAGGGGCACCGAGCCGAGGTAGGCGGGGCGGGACGGGTCGGGGTTGCCCCAGGCGGGGGCCGGTGTGGAGTGGAGGGCGGCCAGCTCGCGGCCGAGCCGTTCGGCCTGCGCGGCGTCCGCCCGGCCCGGCTCGATCCACTCCAGCAGCAGCACGTCCGCCTCGGCGGCGAGCACTCGGGGAACGGCGACCGTCCCGGTGGAGGCCAGCAGCTCCAGACCGCCGGCCTCGGCGGCGAAGAAGCCCTCGGGCGCGGGGCGGAGGGTCTTGGCGAAGACGGCGCGGCCGTCCGGGAGCGCGATCCGGTACGCGTCGCAGATGTCGCCGCCGCCCACGGGCCGAACCCCGTCGACGGCGGAGCCGGTCAGGGCCGCGGCACGGCCGACGACGAACCCCTCGCTCACGACCGCGCCGCGGCGGCCCCGTCGGCCTCCACCGCCGCCCGCACCTCCTCCAGCAGCCCCGGCACGGCCTCCTCCACGAGGGCGAGGCACTCCTCGAAGCCCTCCATCCCGCCGTAGTACGGGTCGGGCACGTCCCCCTCGGCGCCGTCGGCGTCGGGGGCGTACGAGCGCAGCAGCCGGATCTTCGCGGCGTCCTCGGGGGTGGGGGCCAGCGCCCTCAGCTCGCGCAGGTGCCCCTCGTCCAGGGCGATCACCAGGTCCAGCCGTTCGAACCAGTCGCCGCGGAACTGCCGCGCGACGTGCTCCAGGGCGTATCCGGCCGCCTCCAGCACCGTGAGCGTGCGGTGGTCGGCGCCGTCGCCCACGTGCCAGCCGCCGGTGCCCGCGCTGCTCACCTCCACCAGGTCCGCCAGCCCGGCCTCCGCCACGTGGGCGCGGAAGACGGCCTCGGCCATGGGAGAGCGGCAGATGTTCCCGGTGCAGACGAAACAGACGCGGTACGGCGTACGGGCGCCGGCGGGGTCGGGGGTGTCGGACGTGCGAGTGCGCATGTGTTCCATCATCGGCGACGTGCCGGCGTTCGGACGGTGCTCCGCCGGTGTTCCGCGGTCAGTCGCCGTCGGGCAGCAGCATGTTCACCGCCCACGACACGATGGAGATGATCAGGGCGCCGAGGACGGCCGTCCAGAAGCCGTCGACGTGGAAGGCCAGGCCCGTCCGGTCCGCCAGCCAGGAGGTGAGCAGCAGCATCAGCGCGTTGATCACCAGCGTGAACAGGCCCAGGGTGAGGACCAGCACCGGGAAGGAGAGCAGCTTCGCGATCGGCTTGACCACCAGGTTGACCAGACCGAAGATCAGCGCGACGAGGACCAGCGTGAGAGCCTTGTCGGCGGTGTCGTCACCCGTGAGCGTGATGTCGTCCAGCAGCCACACGGCGACGGCCAGGGCCACGGCGTTGGCGATCGTCTTGACGAGAAAGGTCACCATGGTCGAGATCGTCCCAGATGTGGACGCGGCCGCCTACCGGTGAGGGGTTGAGGACCTGTGAAGGTGTTCCGACTGGACGAACTGGAGGCGGAGCGGGCCGCCAACGAGGGCGCGTACCTCCAGTTCCTGCGCGAGCGGAACATGTCCGTCGGCCTGTACGCCCTGGACCGCGGCCAACCCGACCCGCAGCAGCCGCACCGCCAGGACGAGGTGTACTTCGTCGTCAGCGGCCGGGCGCTGATCACCGTCGGGGACGAGACCACCCAGGTGGCGCGCGGCAGTGTGGTCTACGTGCCGGCCGGGGTGCCGCACAAGTTCCACCACGTCTCCGAGGACCTGCGGGTCCTGGTCGTCTTCTCTCCCCCGGAGAGCTGACGCCCCCGGCCTCGGGGTTCCCTAGGGGCCGGATCGGGGAAGGACCCGGGCCGGTGCGGCTCCCACCGGGGCTCCGGCCCGCCTAGCATCGGAGACGGACGACGGGGACCGCGGAACGAGACCGCGGTCCCGGAGCCACAGCGATCGGGCATGCGATCGGGCGAGCGATCGGGCAGAGGAAGCGGGTAACGGGCATGGACGTCAAGAAGACCTTCGCGGCGCTGCCGTGGTGGGTGAAGTGGGTCGCGATCCCCGCCATCGCGCTCTTCGTCTTCGGCGGCCTGATCGCCAGCGTCGTCGGGTTCATCCTGGGGCTGCTGTTCAAGCTGCTGCTCTTCGTCGCGCTGGTCGGCGGACTGGTCTACGTGGTGCGGAAGTTCACCTCGTCGTCCGGCACCTGACCCGCCCGGCACCCGAGCCCTCCGGCATCCGGCGGAGGGGCGGAGGGAGCGCCCCGACGGATGCCGGGGCGCACGGGAGCGTCGCGGGCGCGGCTCAGTGCCGCGCCCGCCGCCGTCCCCGCCGACCGCGCCCCCGGTCCCGTCCGTCCCCGCGGTCCGCGACCGCCACCAGCGCGGCCAGCGCCGTCGTCACCGGCACCGAGGCGACCAGGCCGATCGAGCCGATCAGCGTCCGCACGATCTCCTCCGCCACCACCTCGCTGCCGGCCACCGTCCCCACGTCGCTCCGCGCGACGGAGAACAGCAGCAGCAGCGGCAGCGAGGCGCCCGCGTACGCCAGCACCAGCGTGTTCACCACCGACGCGATGTGGTCGCGCCCGATGCGCATCGCCGCGCCGTAGAGCCTGCGCCAGCCCGCCTCCGGATCGGCCTGCCGCAGCTCCCACACCGCCGAGGTCTGCGTCACCGTCACGTCGTCCAGCACGCCCAGCGAACCGATCAGCACCCCGGCCAGCAGCAGACCGCGGACCTCGATGTCCGGGTAGAGGGTGTGCACCAGGCCCGTCTGGTCGTCGGTGTTGCCCGTCAGCTCCGCCCAGCCGATGAACGCCGAGCCCAGCACCCCGATCAGCAGCAGCGACACCAGCGTCCCCAGGACGGCCACCGAGGTGCGGGCATTGACGCCGTGGCACAGGTACAGCGTCGCCAGCATGATCGCGCTGCCCCCGACCACCGCCACGGCCAGCGGATCGGAGCCCTGGAGGATCGCGGGCAGGATGAACAGCGTCAACACCGCGAAGCCGACCACCAGCCCGACCAGCGCCAGCACCCCGCGCAGCCGTCCGACGACCACCACCGCCAGCGCGAAGACGGCGGCCAGCACCGTCAGGGGGACGGTGCGCCGCACGTCCACCACGCTGTACTGCAACTCGCGCGGCGCCCGGGGCGCGTACGCCACCACGACCTCCTGGCCGGCCGTCAGACGGCGGGTGGCGTCCGGGGTGACGACCTCCGGGAACGTGTGGCCCGCGTCCTTGCCCTCGGTGACCTCGACGGTCGCCTTCAGGCACGTCCCGCCCGTCCGCGGGAGCGAGTCCGCCACGCCCGGCTCCCCGCCGGGCCGCTGTCCGGGGGCCGCGTTCACGTCCTCGCAGGCCACCTCCTCCACCGCGGTGACCCGGGCGGAGAACGTCTGCCGGTCGTAGCCGAGACCGCTCTGCCCCTCCTTCCCCTCCGGGGTCCCGCCCGGCCACAGCACCACCAGCCCGGCGAGCACCGCCACGGCGAACGGCACCAGCACCACCGCGATGATCCTGCGCAGCCGCGCCGAGGCGGGCGCGACGGGACCGTGGTGGTGCGCGTGCGCGTGACCGGCCGCGGGTCCGGCCGCGCGGTCGTGTGCGCGGCCGTGCGCGTCCGCGGGACCGGGCGTGTTGCCGGGCGTGGGCGGCTGTGGCGGACGGGGGTACGGAGGGCGGGGAGGAGAGTCCACACCCCGATCATCCCAGGAGGTGTGGAGGGCACTCTGGCGCACGTCCGGGATCAGCCGTTAGCGTGGGGGCGCTTTTGCACACCGCGGGAGCTCCGAGCACGGGGCTGAGAGGACGCTGACCTCCGTGGGACGGCCACGGGGACACGCTGCGTCGACCGCCGAACCTGTTACCGGGTAATGCCGGCGTAGGGAGTTGGGTCTCATGACCACGCAGGATGCACGCACGCCCGAAAACGCTGCCCAGAACACCGCCGACGGCGGAGCCCAGCGCGAGATCGGCTGGCACAAGGGCTATCTGAGCGGAACGCGCCCCGACATCCGGGTGCCCGTCCGCCGAGTGCACCTCACCAACGGCCGGGACGTGACGCTGTACGACACGTCCGGCCCGTACACCGATCCGAACATCGACACCGACGTCCGCCGCGGCCTGCCGCCGCTGCGGGAGAACTGGATCGTCGCCAGGGGCGACACCGAGGAGTACCCGGGCCGCGAGGTGCGGCCCGAGGACGACGGCATCAGGCACACCTCGCCGCGCGGCGGCCTGCGCAACCTCGACGCCGTCTTCCCCGGCCGCCCGCGCCTGCCGCGCCGGGGCCGCGACGGCACCACGTCCGTCACGCAACTCGCGTACGCCAGGCGGGGCGAGATCACCCCCGAGATGGAGTTCGTGGCGATCCGCGAGGGGTGCGCGCCGGAGTTCGTCCGCGACGAGATCGCCGCGGGCCGCGCCGTGCTCCCGGCGAACGTCAACCACCCGGAGTCCGAGCCGATGATCATCGGCAAGAACTTCCTGGTGAAGGTCAACGCCAACATCGGCAACTCCGCCGTCACCTCCTCCATCGAGGAGGAGGTGGAGAAGATGACCTGGGCGACCCGCTGGGGCGCCGACACCGTGATGGACCTCTCCACGGGCCGCAACATCCACACCACCCGCGAGTGGGTGCTGCGCAACTCCCCCGTCCCCATCGGCACCGTCCCCCTCTACCAGGCGCTGGAGAAGGTCGACGGCAGGGCCGAGGAGCTGAGCTGGGAGGTCTACAAGGACACCGTCATCGAGCAGTGCGAGCAGGGCGTGGACTACATGACCGTCCACGCCGGCGTCCTGCTGCGCTACGTCCCGCTGACCGCCCGCCGCAAGACGGGCATCGTCTCGCGCGGCGGCTCGATCATGGCGGCCTGGTGCCTGGCGCACCACAAGGAGAACTTCCTCTACACCCACTTCGAGGAACTCTGCGAGATCCTGCGCGTCTACGACGTCACCTTCTCCCTGGGCGACGGACTGCGGCCGGGCTCCATCGCGGACGCCAACGACGAGGCGCAGTTCGCCGAGTTGCGCACCCTGGGCGAGCTCAACCGGATCGCCAAGTCGCACGACGTGCAGACGATGATCGAGGGCCCGGGCCACGTCCCGATGCACAAGATCAAGGAGAACGTCGACCTCCAGCAGGAGATCTGCGACGAGGCGCCCTTCTACACCCTCGGCCCGCTCACCACCGACATCGCCCCGGCGTACGACCACATCACCTCCGGCATCGGCGCCGCGATGATCGCCTGGTGGGGCACGGCGATGCTCTGCTACGTCACCCCGAAGGAGCACCTGGGCCTGCCGGACCGCGACGACGTCAAGACGGGCGTCATCACCTACAAGATCGCCGCCCACGCCGCGGACCTGGCCAAGGGCCACCCCCGTGCCCAGGAGTGGGACGACGCCCTCTCCGACGCCCGGTTCGAGTTCCGCTGGGAGGACCAGTTCAACCTGGCCCTCGACCCGGACACGGCCCGCGCCTACCACGACGAGACGCTCCCGGCCGAACCGGCGAAGACGGCGCACTTCTGCTCGATGTGCGGGCCGAAGTTCTGCTCGATGAAGATCTCCCGGGACATCCGTCGCGAGCACGGCGGCGACCTCGCCGTCGAGGCCGTCGGCGCGGGTGACGCCGCCGTCGACCCGGGCGTCGACCCGGAGGAGGGCATGCGCCGCAAGTCCGAGGAGTTCGCCGCGGCGGGGCACCGCGTCTACCTGCCGGTCGTGGACTGACCTCCGCGCACGGACCGCTCCTCCCGGATGCCCCGGCCGCTGCCGGGGCATCCGGGAAGCGGAGGGCGCGACCGGTGTGATCACCGCCGATACCCTCCCTGGCATGGGCGGCATCGACGTGGCCAACGGAGTGGTCGGCGCTGTGATCGGCATGGTGTTCGCCGTGCTGTTCCAACAGCCGTTGCAGGACGGCTGGTTCAGGCTGCGCAGACGTTCCTCCGTCGCGCTGCGCGGCCTCCGGAGCCGGGAGGAGTCCGCGCCCGTGTGGCGGACCTTCTCCCTGGGCCCCCTCCACACCTCCGCCCTGATCGTGGAGGGCGACGGGGATTCCCCGATCTCCCCCGAGAGCATCCACGTCCAGGTCCTCGACGGGGAGGTCGAGCTGCCGCCGGACATGGCCGCGTGGCGGGAGGAGATCGCGGAGGAGAGCGAGCGCCTGAGGGCGGAGGGGCGGACGCCGCTGTGGAACGGCCCCCGGTACGCGGTGGAGTCCTTCGACGTGTCCCGGACGGCCCTCGACGAACGGCCGGAAGTGCACCTGCGGCTGCGTCCGACGGACTACTACACCTTCCTCGCCGCCCAGCAGCTCGACCGTCGGCTGTCCGACGGGACGACCCCCCGCTCCCGGTACCTCGACCCGGACGACCCGCTGCGGGCACCGGCGTTCCTGCAGTGCAGCTTCGCCGTCAACATCGCGGTGGTGACCGCCGACGACATGCTGGTCGTCAGCCGGCGCAGCAACCGGGTCCGCATGGCGCCGGGCGTCTGGAACTCCTCGGTCAACGAGGGGATGTCGCGGCACATCGACTCCGCCGGCAGGAGCGCGCCGGACCTGTACGCGGTCTCCCGGCGCGGCATGCGCGAGGAGCTGTCCCTGGAGCCGCACGAGTACTCGCTCGACCTGCTGGCCTTCGTGCTGGACGTCGACAGGCGTCACTGGAGCGCCCACTTCCACGCCCGGCTGAAGGACCTGACCCGCGAGGGACTCCAGGAGCGCATGAGCCGGGGGGTCGCGGACCGGTGGGAGCACCAGACCGTCGACTACGTGCCCTTCCGACCCGCGGCGGTGGCCCGGTACATGCTGCGCGCCGACCGCGTCCACCGGTGGGCCCCGCTCGCGCCGGCGCTCTTCCACCTCGCGCTGGTGCACGTCTACGGCCGTACGCCGGTGGAGAGGGCGGAGGCGCAGGCGGTGCGGCGCCTGTAGGGCGGAGGCGCGCCGCGAGATCCGGCGGCCGGGGACGGACGGCGGCCCCGGACGGACGAGGAGAAGCGGCCGACGATGAGATTCGGCCACTTTGTGCCGTCACCCGGCCGAGGGGACGGACTCCTGCCACCGGACGGGCGCCTCCGGGAACGACCGGGCGGCCGGAACCGATGGACAGGTGAGGGAGGCGGGGCGGTGTCGGCCGATCTCTTCGAGGAGGAGGTGGAGTACCTCTTCCGGTACGCGGAGAAGGGGCTCCTCTACTTCGTCCCCCTGTGGGACTCGGCCGAGACGGTGGCGGGCAGAGGCGCCCCCGTGTCGCGGGTCCGGGAGGTCGCCCTGGAACTGATCGGCGCGTTGATCGACCGAGGGGTCCGGGTCGGGGACGTCGGTGAGCGCGAGGACCGTGACATCGACCCGTGGGACGCCGACAGGGAGACCGTCCTCGCCCGCGTCGACGCGGGGATGAGGCGGATGACGGACCCGACGGACTTGGTGTACGTCTGCGGCTTCCGGGTGTGAGCCTCGGCCTTCTCGGCTCCGCGCCGACGTCCCGACCGCCGTGGGCCGCCGTGGGCCGTCGGCCCGGGCGGTCCCCCGCCTCCGTTCGGGGAGACGGGGGACCGGGGGCGTTCGGCCTACTTGTGGAGCCTACTTGTGGAAGGTGATGTAGCCGTTGCCGTCGGGGTCGGATCCGCTCTTGGTGTAGGAGTGGACGTCCGCGCGGCTGCCGGAGGGCTTGTACAGGTAGATCGTGTCGCGGTCGTTGTTCCAGAGGAAGTTGCAGTTGTTGCGGTAGACCACGTTGTTCTTGTCGGAGTCGGTGCCGCGGCCACCGCGGAGCTTCACGTAGTCGCCCGGCTGGAGCGAGTGGCTCGCGGTGAAGGTGAAGCGGTTCCCGGCGGCGTCCTTGACGATGTAGCCCTTGAGGTTGACGGTCGCCGAGGACGAGTAGTTCTTGATCGTCAGGTACTCCTCGCGGGTGTTGCCGGAGGAGCAGCTGTTGGAGTCCCGGCCGGGCGCGTCGTACTGGACTCCGCGGACCTTCAGGGCCGAGCTGTACTCGGCGGCCTGGGCCGGAGCGGCGACGAGAGCGGCCAGCGCACCGGCGGTGACGGCAGCGGCCATGACAGGGTGCTTGCGCACGAAAGATCCCCCCTGGGATGTGATGAAACGACAAGGAGCATACATAAACCGATGAGGCGTTGGTTCCGGTCTCGGATTCCCACCCCCGGCACCAAACGCGAAGCGGGGCAGCGGTGTTGATCTCCGGCGCGGTTCTCGGCGGTGCCGACCTGCGGTTCCGTCGTGGCGGGGAGCCGGGCGCCGGGACGGGCGGGAGCACGGGGGTGTCGTGAACGACACATCCGCGCGGCTTCCGTTCCGCCGCCGTGTCCGCGTCCTGGCCGGGGGCGAGATCCACGACCGTCCGGACCCGTTCCCCTCGCCCGTCCGTCCGGTCGTCGAGGACTGATCCGACCTGTGGATCTCTCGGAACGAACGAGGGGTTCCCGGGGCCTTCCATCGGGGCGGGCGGGCAGACTGGAGCGCGTGGAGCCGATATCGCTGAGCAAGGGAGCCAACGTCCCCCTGCCCGTTCCCGCCGTGCGGGCCCGGCTGAGCTGGGCGGACGCCCCCGGCGCGCCGGACGCCGACGCCTCGGCGCTGTTGCTGACCGCCGCCGGACGGGTGCGGGACGACGCCGACTTCGTCTTCTACAACCAGCCCCACCACGCCTCCGGCGCCGTGCGCCACCTGGGCAAGCGGCGGCAGGAGGGCACCGTCACGGACACCGTCGAGGTGGACACCGCCCGGCTGGAGGCGGGCATCGCGCGGGTGCTGCTGTGCGCGTCGGCCGACGGCGGGACGTTCGGGCAACTGGCCGGGCTGCGGCTGTCGCTGCTGGACGCCGCGACGGGCGCCGAGGTGGTGCGCTTCGAGACGGAGGCGACGACCGAGACGGCGTTCGTCGGCGGCGAGCTGTACCTGCGCGGCGGGCAGTGGAAGTTCCGCGCGGTCGGGCAGGGGTACGCGTCGGGACTCGCCGGGCTGGCCCGCGACCACGGGATCACCGTGGACGAGGAGCTGCCGCGGACGGCACCGGAGCCGGTCCGGCCGCCCGCCCCGCTCCCGCCGCGGGAGCCGGTCGCCCCGCGTCCGCCCCTGCCCCTGCGGCAGCCGACCGCGGCGTCCCCGCGGTCGGGCACGGGCGAGGAGAGCCTGCCCGTCGACGTGCGCACGCGCCTGTCCCTGCGCAAGGAGCAGGTCGCCGTCAGCCTGCGCAAGCACGGCGCGGAGGGGGTCAGGGCGCGGGTGATCCTCGTCCTGGACGCCTCCGGCTCGATGGCGCTGCTGTACGGCAAGGGGACCGTCGCGGGCGTCGTCGAGCGCATGGCGGCCGTCGCCGCGCAGCTCGACGACGACGGCGAGATGCAGGCGTGGACGTTCGCCACCCATCCGGCCCGCCTGCCCGACCTGCGGATCGGCGAGCTGCCCGGGTGGATCCGCCGCCATGTGCGGGTGGGCGAGATGAGCCTGTTCGGCCGCCCGAGGAAGCGCAAGCGGGGGCTGGAGCCCGATCAGGTGGACATGCGGCTGGTGGGGGTCCAGAACGAGGAGCAGCGGGTCATCGCGGAGGTCCGCGCCCACGTCCGCGAGAACCCGGCGCCCGACCCGACCCTGGTGCTGTTCTTCTCCGACGGCGGTGTCTACCGCGACGACGAGATCGAGCGGGAGCTGCGGGCGGCGGTCGAGGAGCCGATCTTCTGGCAGTTCGTGGGCATGGGCCGGGCGAACTACGGGGTGCTGGAGCGGTTCGACACCCTGCCGGGGCGGCGCGTGGACAACGTCGGCTTCTTCGCCGTGGACGACATCGATCGGGTCCCCGACCCCGAGCTGTACGACCGGCTGCTGTCGGAGTTCCCCTCCTGGCTGAGGGCCGCCCGGCGGGCGGGCATCCTCCGCTCCTGACCCCCTGCCGACTTCGCCGCGGTCACCGGGCGAACCGCCAGCGGGTCTGGGCGTACGCGTCGCCCTTGGCGAAGCCGAAGGCCACGGTGGGGACGACCCGGTAGACGTGCGCCTCGCCGCCCCGCGGGTCGTGGAAGGCGCCGTCGCGGACGGTGAAGCGCCAGTCGGGACCGTACTTGGCCTCGTAGAGGTCGGCCAGGCGCCGGAGTTCGGCGTCGGTGACGATCCGTGCGGCGTCGCCCTCGACCACCAGGTCCAGGCCCTCGCGGAGGATGTTGGTCCCGGTGGTGAGGACGCAGTGCGGGTTGCGTTGGAGGTTGCGGGCCTTCTGCTCGGTCGGGCCGGTGCAGAAGTGGAGGGCGCCGTCCAGCCAGACGGCCAGCAGCGGGGTGACGTGGGGGCGTCCGTCGACCCGTACGGTCGACAGCCAGAACACCTCCGCCGCCTCCAGCCCCCGCGTCGCCTCGGACCAGGGGGTGGGGACGGCGCCCTCGTCGCTGAACCGCGGGTCGAGTTCGGCCACCGGCTCGGTGATCGTCGTGCGCGTCGCGCGTGCCGTGCGGGTCACGTGGGTGGTGTGCGTGTGCGACGTGTTCGGCGTGTTCGCCATCTCTCCTCCTGTCGCTCGCCCGCGGACGCCCACGGGTCTCTGCGAAGGTAGAGACGCGAGCCGGTGGCCGGACTCATCGGCGCCCGCCGGTGTCAGCCGGCGGGGGATTCTCCACTCGGCCGGACGAACCTGTCGGTGACGTCCGTGGTCTGTCCGGCGGGCGGCGCGGAGACGTCGACCGGGGTGCCGAAGTCGTGGAACTCCAGCACGGTGCGGACCGCGGCGCTCCGCGTCCGATCGGGCTCTCCCGGCTCCCGCGACTCCGCCGACGGGCCGCCGGCGCCCTTGGCCTCGATCTCGAACTGCTGGCGGCGGATGCGGTCCCGGTCGTCGAGCCACAGGTCCATCGGCAGGGACTCACCGAGTTGGCGCCGGAGCCGCTCGCCCTGGGCGGTGTCCTCGCCGGCGAGGTCCTCGACGTCCACGGTCACGCGGTAGTGCGTGGTGTCGACGCCGTCGATCCTCTCGCGGCCGATCCGGGTGGCGTCGTCGTCCGACAGGGCCCGGGCGTAGTCGACGGCCCGGGCGGGGTCGCTGATCCGCACCCCGTTGACGCCCTCGATCCGTCCGGCGGCCTCCCGCAGGTCGATCCTGATCCACGGTTTGCCGTCCGACACCCGGTCCCGCAGGGACTCCGGCAGCTTCTGGTAGAGCGCCTGGTCCACCACGCGCTGCCGGATCGTCTCGCCGCCGACCCGGATCGTCAGGTCGCTGGTTCCGTCGGCCAGGTCGATGGAGCCGCTTCCGGTGACCGTCCGCTCCTGTCCGCCGGAGGCGGCGTGGAGCCTCAGCGTCATCTTCGCGGTCTCGGCCGCCACGGTCTTCTCGTGTGCCGTCCGCACGACCTCGGCGGCGTCCTCGCGCCCCTCGGCCCGCGCACTCCCCTCCTGCACACGATCGGCCGTGCTCCGGTTCTCCCCGCCGCCGTCGGTCCCACAGCCGACCAGCGCCGTGCCGGCCAGCAGCCCGGCGGCCACCATCGCGCCGGTTCTGGTCCCGCGTGACATGCGCGCCATTCGCTCTCCCTCGGTGTCGCGGAGCGGTGCTCGTCGCTCGTCCCCAACTCGTCCGACACCGCTCCGCGTTTCCCTGCGCATGCCGATCAATCGACCAAAATTGGACAATCGCGCCAACTGGTGTGGTGGGAGCGGGGTTTGCGGGCGGTCGACGCCGTGCCGGTGGTGGAGCCGGCCGTCCCCGCCGGCCGTTCGGCGGCGTGCGGCGGGTCCTCCGGCCCCTCGGGGCGGACGGGGAGGAGCGCGGACGGTGGGAGGGCCGGCGGGTCACACGGTGAACGTCGCGCCGTTCGCCGGGACGCCGACGCCGCGCCAGTGGAACGGTATGCCGCGCGCCGTGTGCGGGTCCGCCCCGTCCATCAGTTGGAAGTGCAGGTGCGGTTCGGTGGAGTTGCCGGTGTTGCCGACGCGGGCCACCACCTGGCCCGCGCGCACCCGCTCGCCCTCCCGGACGGTCAGCGAGCCGCGCATCAGGTGGGCGTAGAGGGCGTACGTGCCGTCGCCGAGGTCGAGCACCAGGTGGTTGCCGACGATCGCGCCGAGTCCGGACACGTCGCGGACGGACGCCTCGGCGAAGAAGAGCGGCAGGGCCGGCCAGGAGTTGCGGGAGAGGTGGTCGCGGCGGCGGTCCCGGGCGCGGACGACCGTGGCGTCGGCGACCGCCAGCACCGGTGCGCCGAACGCGGGGAAGTCGCCGTTGCGCCGGACGGGCGGCCACCAGCCGAACGCCGGGCGGGGCCGGTCCTCCGGCTCGTGCACGATGTCGATCGCGTACGCCTGGCCGTAGGCGCGGGTGCCGTGGCTGGGCACCTTGTCGGCGGGGCTGTTGAGCGCGCTCCAGCGGCCGGTGACCGGCGGCGCGACCTCGACGGGCGCCGGCTCGGGGCCCCGGTGCGCGTTCCGGGCGAGGAGCGACCGGGGGATCTCCGTGGAGAGCGCGACGACGGCGGCCCCGAGCAGCAGCCGGCCGGGGGCGTCGACGCCGAGGCCGAACAGGTCGTGGGCGAGGTCGAGCAGGACGAGCGCCACGACGAGGCCGTAGAGGGCGGGGCGCAGCCACGTGAGCAGGGCTGCCGTGCGGGCCGTGCCGGCCGCGGTCATCGGGGTTCCCTCCGCCGGGTGCGTCTGTGTGTCGGCTGTGCGTCAGCGTGGTCGACGCGCCCGGCGGTTGTCCACCCCCGCCGGGCGTCACGGCAGTTCGGCGGACTCCTTCGCCAACCGGCGGCGCATGGCGTACGACCCGAAGGCGCCGCCGGCCAGGCCGCCGACGAGCGTGCCCGTCAGCGTGGCGGGGGTGAAGGGGGAGGCGTCGGTGACGAGGAGGACGACGCCCGCCACCCCCCACGCCGCCGCGGCCGCCACGAGCAGCCACCGGTACTTCGAGCCGAGGAAGAGGCGGCGCGCCGGTGGCTCGGGGACGGCGGGGAGTTCGGCGGCGGGGCCGGTGACGGCGGCGCGCGGGCGCTTGAAGTAGGTGATGTACGTCCACCGGCCGCACGGCTCCCACCCGTCCGGCGCGAGGCGGGCGGCCACCTCGTCGTGGTCCTTGCGGCTGACGATCTCGCGGCGGTACTCCCAGCGCATCGCGCCGGCGGGGTCGCGGCGGCAGACGAAGCGGCCCAGCCGGTCGATGCGTTCGACCTCCCAGCCCTGGTCGCCGAAGCGGGCCAGCAGCTCCCGGTCGGTGTAGGCGTCGCAGAGCCAGCGCCACTCCTCGGCGCGGGGGCCCGGCTCTCCGGCGGGCTCGGCGGGGGAGGCGTCCGTGCCGCCGCGGACGAGCTGCTCGGCGAACTCCTCCACCGGACCGAACTCGGCCTCCGGGGTGGTGTCGGCGTCCAGCAGGTACTCGTGCAGGTCCGCCAGGACGGCGGTCACCCGCGCCTCGGCGAGGCCCCGCGCGCGGAGCCGGTCCGCCAACTCCGTGAAGTACGGGTCCGTGCTCCGCGCCGTCTTTCCCTGCCCCGTCATTCCTCCACCCCTCCCTTGCCCAGTACGTCCTTCACCGACCGGTGGAACACCAGCCACGCGCCGCCCTGTTCGGCCAGGTGCCGGCGTCCGTCGCCGGTCAGCCGGTAGTAGCGGCGGCCGGGGCCGCGCTCGGCGGCGCGGAACTCGGCCTCCACCAGGCCGGCCTCCTCCAGCCGGTTGAGCACCGGATAGAGCGTGCCGCCGCGGATCGTGCCGAGCCCGGCCTCGTCCAGCCGCTTGGCGATCTCGTAGCCGTAGTTCTCGCCCTCGGTCAGGCAGGCGAGGACCAGCAGGTCCAGGACGCCCTTGAGCCAACTGGCCCTACGGTCTGTTGCCATACCTAGATGACACCATGAGTTAGGTAGCTTCGCAACCTAGGTGGCGGAACAGATGAGTGACCCTCCGGAACTCACCGGAGGAGAACGGGAGCGCCGCGACCGATGAGTTCCGTCGCGCCGGACGGTCCACCCTCCCGAGAACCGCACCCCCCGAGAACACGGCAGGGAGAGACCATGGAGACAGTGACCTCGCGCGACGGCACCCCCATCGCCTACGAGCGCCACGGCGACGGCCCGCCGATCGTCCTGGTGAGCGGGGCCCTCTGCGACCGCACGGCGAACGCGCCGCTGGCCGCCCTCCTGGCCCGGAGCTTCACCGTCTACAACCACGACCGCCGCGGGCGCGGCGCGAGCGGCGACTCCTCCGCGCCCTACGCCGTCCGGCGCGAGGTGGAGGACATCGCGGCCGTCATCGCCGCGGCGGGCGGGTCGGCGGCGGTGTGCGGCTTCTCCTCCGGCGCCGCCCTGGCCCTCGCCGCGGCGGCGGACGGCGACGCCGGCGTCACGCACCTGGTGATGTACGAGCCCCCGTACTCGTCGGACGAGGAGAGCCGCAGGAGGAAGGCCGAGTACACCGCGCGCCTGACGGAGACGCTGGCGGCCGGACGCCGGGGCGACGCGGTCGAGCTGTTCGTGAGGCTGACGGGCGCGCCGAGCGAGGTCGTCGACCAGTTGCGGAACTCCCCGATGTGGCCCGGGTGCGAGGCGCTGGCCCACACCCTCGCCTACGACAACGCGGTCCTGGGGGACGGCTCGCCGCCCTTCGAGCGGCTGGCCTCCGTCACGGTGCCCACCCTCGTCGCCGCGGGCGGCGAGACCTGGGAGTGGATGCGCGCCACGGCACGGGCGGTCGCGGACGCCGTGCCCCGCGGGGAGTACCGCGAGCTTCCCGGACAGGACCACGATGTGAGGCCCGAGGCGCTGGCGCCGGTGCTGGAGGAGTTCCTGGCGGCCGACCCGCGCGGCTGAACCCGGCGGGACGGAGGGAGAGGAGGGCCCGGCCGCGGACGCCGGGCCCTCCCCGTCGGGCCGGTCCGGGCTCGGCCGGGCCGATCAGGGCTCGGCGGTGCGGACCGACTCGGCGGCCCCGGCCACCAGCTCCTCCAGCCGACTCCCGTGCGCCCCGCGCCAGTAGACGTGTCCGCAGTCGCGGCAGCGGGCGAAGGTGTCGTACGTCCGGCGGGTCCCCGGGCGCAGCAGGTGCTCGACCTCGGACTTGGGGACGCCGTCGAGCAGCCCGTTGCACGCCGTGCACCTCGTCCACGGCGCCAGGGGCGGCGCGAAGCGGTCCAGGACGTCGGCGAGTTGGTCGTCCGGGCGGGAGCCGTGCACGTAGGCGCCCATCCAGAGCTGGCGGCGCATCAGCAGCCCGCGGTCCTGGGTCAGCAGGACGCGCCGCTCGGCGTTGGCCTGCTCGACCAGGGCGGCGTCGTCCATGTCGTTGTGGTAGGCGGTGTCCAGACCGGCCACCAGCCGCAGCCGCCGGGCCAGCGTGCCCAGGTGGACGTCGAGCAGGAAGCGCGGCGGCCCGTCCGGCACCCGCTGCGGCCTCTCCACGGGCTCGACCCGGATCGTCTCGCCCGCCTCCGGGCGGTGCTCCGGCCCCACCCGCCGCCCGTCCGCCAGAACGAGCGCGCCCACCTCCGTCAGCGGGACGCCGGCGGACTGCACGATGTGGACGAGGGACGACGTCCCGTCGTGGGGCACGGGAAGGGCATCGGCGCCGCGGTGGCGCGTGGGCAGGAACAGCCGCAGCTCGGGGGAGATCCGCAGGAACAGCTCGTGTGGCGCCCGGCGCTCCTCCGGGCTCCTTGATCGGTCCGTCACCCTCCCCAGGATGCCGGCACCCCCTCGCCGGTCCCACCGAATTGTCGGAGCGCGGCCTCGGGCGCGGCCTCGGCTCGGCCTCGGGCTCAGTCCGGGGCGTGCTCCGGGCCGCCGAAGTCGGGGCTGGTGAAGTCCGGGCTGGTGAAGCGGGGGCCGGTGCCCGCCTGGCGGGGCGTGCCCGAGGCGGGGCTGGAGAAGCCTGGGTGCGTGTAGCCCAGCCGGGGGTGGCGGCTCTCCCGCGGCGCCTTCGCGGCCCCGGCCGCCTCGGCGGTGTCGGAGGCGGTGTCGGAGGCGGCGTCGGGGACGGCGGCGGTGTCGGGAGCGGCCAGGGCCTCGCGGAGGAAGGGCAGCACCCCGCGCTCCAGCAGCGCCGTCCGCCAGGCCGCGCGGGCGCGGGCGACCTCCTCGGCCAGGCCGTCCGGCCCGCCGGGGCCGCCCGCCCGGATCGCGCCGGAGCCGTGGCGCAGGGCGGTGACGAGCAGGCCGACGCACGCGATCAGGAGCGTGGCGGCGGTCAGGGCGGCGAAGGCCCAGCCCGCGGTGCGCATCGGCGCGGCGATGGACGGTTCGGGTGTCATCACGCGCAGGGCGTAGCCGACCAGGAGGAAGATCACCGATGCGGTTCCGGCCAGCAGGGGCGCCAGCACGGAGAGCATCGGAAGCAGCCCGGCCCCGGCGGAACCGGAAGCTCCGGAGGGGCCCGTGGTCGCGCCCTGCGCCGAGGGGGCGTGGTCGGGCCGGCGCAGCTCCTCGCGGAGCCGGACGAAGTGGTCGTACTCGGCGGCGGCGCAGGCGGCGATCGCGGCGGCGGCGCCCAGCGCCATGGTGCGGAGCTGGTCGGTGGTCAGCCGCCGGCCGACGGCGGCCAGGTCAGGGTGGTCGCGTGCGGTGCGCAGCGCCTCGTCGAGGACCCGTTCGAACTCGGGGCGGTCCTCCAGGCGCAGGTGCGGAGCGCTGTTCATGTGCATCCCCCGATGCTCCGTACGGCCGTGAGGGCGGAAACGGAGGAGAGCTCGCTGAAGACAGGGACCCGATGGTAGAGCGGTTCCGTCAGGCGGTGACAGGGTGTTTCCGGAAAATACGCACCCGGCGGTGGGGGCGTTCACCCGCGGAACCGTCCGCGCACGGGTGGGTCAAGCGGACGCCGGGGGAGCCAACGCTCAGGCGGGGAGCGGGAGTTGGGTCACCAGTAGCTTTCCGGCCATGGTCACTCCGCCGTCCATCGCGACCGCCAGGGAGTCGGCGTAGACGTGCGGTCCGTGCACCTGCGGCGCCCCGTCGCCGCCGTCCTCGGAGCCGACCTCGCCCAGCAGGTACGGGATGGGGCTGTGCCCGTGGACGAGCCGTCGCCCGCCGTAGGTGTCGAGCATCTCGCGCACGGCCGCCGCCCCGCCCTCGTCGCGGAAGGCGAAGCGCTTGGTGAACTTGCGGAACAGGTCCCAGGTCTCGTCGGCGTCGTGGTGGGTGAGCGCCTCGGTGATCGCGTCGTTGACGTCGGTGATGGTGTCGCCGTACTCCCGGTAGGCGGTGGTGTCGGAGTGCACCAGCAGGTGGTCGTCGGCCAGGGCCATGGCGTCCAGCCGGGACATCCACTGGACGTGGTGGTCCTGGAGCCGCTCCATGTCGGAGTGCTGGCCGCCGTTGAGCAGCCAGGCGGCCTTGAAGGAGGCGGTGCCGGCGCCGGAGCTGACGGGGGTGTCGCCGAAGCGCTTGGCGCCGATCAGCAGCAGCTCGTGGTTGCCCATCAGGGCCTTGCAGTAGCCGCCGGCGGCGGCGGCCTCGGCGGAGAGCTGCATCACCAGGTCGATGACGCCGACGCCGTCCGGGCCGCGGTCGGTGAAGTCGCCCAGGAACCACAGCCGGGCGTTCCCCGCGATCCAGTGGTCCTCGGTGTCGATCAGACCCTGGTTGAGCAGGGCCGCCCGCAGCTCGTCGAGGTAGCCGTGGACGTCGCCGACGACGTACAGCGGCCCCTGCTCGCCGCCGGACGAGCCGAGGGGGGAGGGGGTGTCGACCAGCGTGGGGGTGGGGATCGGCACGCCGGCCGCGGGGCCGACGACGGGCAGGTCCCGCTGCGTGGGGGTGTACCCGTCCGGAAGCGGGCCGGTCGCGCCCATCGCGCTCGCGTTGTGCCACATGTCGGATCCCCGACCGGCCCCCTGAGTCATCGACCCCTCCACCGTCGCGCGCGCCTGCACCTTCCGGACCCTCGCCGCCTCCCGCGGGTTGCCCCGTGCCGAAAGCCGGTCCTGGTGTGTGCGCCCATCATAGGAACGCAGGTCGCGCCTTGTGACGCACCCGGGGACGACAATTCGGGCCGGGGCCGGACGGGAGCCGGACGAGGTGGAGTTTTCTCCCGTTGTGTCCTTTTCGCTCGCTCAGTCGTGCTGTTCGGGGGAGCGGGGTGCGCTGATCGTCGTCTGCGAGCGGCGCCGCTGCGAGGACGCGCGGACGATGAGGTCGGTCGGCATGATCTGCTGCACGGGCCGGTTGCCGCCGGCGCCCTCGATGGCGTCGATCAGGAGCTGGACGACGGTGGTGCCGATGCGTCCGGGCTTGAGGGAGAGGGTGGTGATGGGCGGCTCGGTGCCCGCGTAGACGGCGGACTCGCTACAGCACACCAGCAGCAGGTCGTCGGGGACGCGCAGCCCGTAGCGGCGGGCGGCGGCGAGGAGGTCGGTGCCGTTGGGGTCGAACAGGCCGTACACGGCGTCGGGGCGGTCGGGCCGGGCGAGCAGCCGGTCGGCGGCGACGGCTCCCGCGCAGGGGTCGTGGGCGGGGTACGC
Source organism: Streptomyces macrosporus (assembly GCF_039533145.1). NCBI lineage: Bacteria > Bacillati > Actinomycetota > Actinomycetes > Kitasatosporales > Streptomycetaceae > Streptomyces > Streptomyces macrosporus. The sequence continues at coordinate 53,298 of NZ_BAAASZ010000052.1, read as the reverse complement.
CTCGTACACCGGGTCCTGGCCCTTGCGCTCGCACCACCGGAGGTAGGCGCTGGTGGACAGCCGGGTGTAGGTGTCGGTGCTGGTGCCGGTGAGCAGGCCGATGCGGCGGGCGCCGGCGGCGGCCAGGTGGTCCAGCAGGCCGGTCACGGCGGCCTCGTGGTCGTTGTCGACCCAGGCGGTGACGGGGAGGTCGCCGCAGGGGCGGCCGTCGGAGACCACGGGGATGCCCTGGCGGACCAGTTCGGTGACGACGGGGTCGCGGTCGGAGGGGTCGATGACGACGGTGCCGTCGAGGGCGACGTTGGACCAGACGTCGTAGGGGCTCTGCCGGGTGCTGCCGGGCAGGATCACCAGGGCGTAGCCGCGGGCCAGGGCGGCGGAGGAGGCGGCGCGGGCCATCTCGGCGAAGTAGGCGAACTCGGTGAAGGTGAAGGGTTCCTCACCGTAGGTGGTGACCGTGAGACCGATCAGTCCCGATTTGCCGGTGCGGAGGGTCCGGGCCGCCGCGGAGGGGCGGTAGCCGAGGCGGTCGGCCACCTCGCGGACGTGGCGCCGGGTGGCTTCGGGCAGGCGACCCTTGCCGTTGAGCGCGTCCGAGACCGTCGTGATCGAGACCCCGGCCGCGGCGGCCACGTCACGGATGCCCGCGCGTCCCAGCCGACGGCCGCGGGACCGGCTCACCTGGTGCTTCCCTGCTGCTGTCATGGCGTGCCGATAGTAGGGCCGTGACACGCCGTTTGCGGAGGTGTACAGGGAAAGGAGCGAAGAAACGATTCTGCAAGCTGGATCAGCGATAACGACCATGGAAGGGGCGGCGGTTCAGGGTGTGATCCATCGTTTCTGCGGCTCTGCCACCGCCTGTTCCGGTAGAACGGCGAATCTGTCCGGGCCGCCTCAACTCACCTCCACGGGTGATGCGCGCCACGGCGCGCGCCACCCGCGCACGCTTCTTCGGATGCGCCCCTCCGAGGGAGGACGCGGGGGGTCTCCCGGAATCCTTCCAGGGTGAGCAGTATTGGACGCGGTGAGAGCGGCGGCAGGGCCGCTCCGCGACTGGCCCGGAGGGTCGAGGAGGACCTGGCATGACGGAGAAGGCCCCGAAGCTGCGCGCGGCACTGGACGGGATCCCCACCTACAAGCCCGGCCGCCCTCCCGCGGCCGACGGCCCGGTGGCGTACAAGCTGTCCTCCAACGAGAACCCCTACCCGCCCCTGCCCGGCGTGCTGGAGGCCGCCACCGCCGCGGCCGGCTCCTTCAACCGCTACCCGGACATGGCCTGCGGCGCCCTGACGAGCGAGCTGGCGAGCCGCTTCGACGTGCCCGTGACCCACGTGGCCACCGGCACCGGCTCGGTGGGCGTCGCCCAGCAGCTGCTCCAGGCCACGGCCGGCCCCGGCGACGAGGTGGTCTACGCCTGGCGGTCCTTCGAGGCGTACCCGATCATCACCCGGATCTCCGGGGCCGCCTCCGTCGAGGTGCCGCTGACCGAGGGCGAGGACCACGACCTGGACGCGATGGCCGACGCCGTCACCGACCGCACGCGGCTGATCTTCGTCTGCAACCCCAACAACCCCACCGGCAACGCCCTGCGCCGCGCCGAGCTGGAGCGCTTCCTGGACCGGGTCCCCGAGGACGTCCTGGTGGTGCTGGACGAGGCGTACCGCGAGTTCGTCCGCGACGCGGACGTGCCGGACGGGATCGAGCTGTACCGCGACCGCCCGAACGTGTGCGTGCTGCGCACCTTCTCCAAGGCGTACGGCCTGGCCGGGCTGCGGGTCGGGTTCGCGATCGCCCACGAGCCGGTGGCCGCGGCGCTGCGCAAGACGGCCGTCCCGTTCGGGGTGAGCCAGATCGCGCAGGACGCGGCGGTCGCCTCGCTGCGCAGCGAGGACGAGCTGCTGAAGCGCGTGGAGGCGCTGGTCGAGGAGCGCGGGCGGGTCCGCGAGGGGCTGCTGGAGCAGGGCTGGACGGTGCCCGAGACGCAGGCGAACTTCGTCTGGCTGCGCCTGGGCGAGCGCACCACCGAGTTCGCGGAGGCCTGCGAGAAGGCGGGTGTGACGGTCCGGCCGTTCGCGGGCGAGGGGGTCCGCGTCACGATCGGCGAGACGGACGCCAACGACATCTTCCTGCGGACCGCGCGGGACTTCCGCAAGGGGCTCTGAGACCTCCGGCCCCGTCCGCCCTGCCGTGACGCCCGGCGCGTCCGGAGGGCGGACGGGGCCGCTCCGCGCCCGGCCCTCCCTCCCCGCGAACCGGGACGGAACCCCTCGCCCGAAAGTGTCTCCGTCCTCACACCCCCCCGGGTGAAAGAAAGGAAAAGACGTGCGTCATACTTCTTGTGAATGTGAACGCATTCACGAGCGCGTGTGACACGTCACACCATGTCCACTTTTGGAGAGGGCCGTGGACCTAGCTCTGGCGCCGGAGACCCTGGCACGGTGGCAGTTCGGCATCACCACCGTCTACCACTTCCTGTTCGTCCCCCTGACCATCTCGCTGGCCGCCCTGACCGCCGGCCTCCAGACGGCCTGGGTGAGGACGAACAAGGAGGTGTACCTCAGGGCGACGAAGTTCTGGGGGAAGCTCTTCCTGATCAACATCGCCATGGGTGTCGTCACCGGCATCGTGCAGGAGTTCCAGTTCGGCATGAACTGGTCCGACTACTCCCGCTTCGTCGGCGACGTCTTCGGCGTCCCGCTCGCCTTCGAGGCGCTGATCGCGTTCTTCTTCGAGTCGACCTTCATCGGCCTGTGGATCTTCGGCTGGGACAAGCTGCCGAAGAAGCTCCACCTCGCCACCATCTGGATGGTGTCCATCGGCACCGTCCTGTCCGCGTACTTCATCCTGGCGGCCAACTCCTGGATGCAGCACCCGATCGCCTACCGCATCAACCCCGAGAACGGGCGCGCCGAACTCACCGACTTCGTCGCGGTGCTCACCCAGAACACCGCCCTGGCGCAGTTCTTCCACAGCATGACCGCGGCCTTCCTCACCGGTGGCGCCTTCATGGTCGGCATCGCCGCCTACCACCTGGCCCGCCGTCGCCACGTGCCCGTCATGCGGACCTCGCTCCGCCTCGGCCTGGTCACCCTCGTGACCGCCGGAGCGCTCACCGCCGTCAGCGGCGACGTGCTCGGCAAGATCATGTACGAGCAGCAGCCCATGAAGATGGCCGCCGCCGAGGCCCTGTGGGAGACCGAGGGACCCGCGCCGTTCTCCGTCTTCGCCTACGGCGACGTGGACGACGGACACAACGAGGTCGCCATCGAGATCCCCGGCCTCCTCTCCTTCCTCGCGCACAGCGACTTCTCCACCCCCGTCCCCGGCATCAACGACACCAACGAGGCCCTCCAGGAGCAGTACGGCCCCGGCGACTACAAGCCCAACATCCCCGTCGCCTACTGGGGCTTCCGCTGGATGATCGGGTTCGGCATGGCCTCCACCGCCCTGGGCGCGGTCGGACTGTGGCTCACCCGGCGCCGGTTCCGGCTCGCCGAACGCCACCGCACCACCGCCGACGAGGTCCCGCGCCTGGCCCTCACCCGCGACCGGCTCCTCGGCCCCACCCTCACCCGCTGGTACTGGCGGCTGGCCTTCCTCACCCTGGGCTTCCCGCTCGTCGCCAACGCCTGGGGCTGGATCTTCACCGAGATGGGCCGTCAGCCGTGGGTCGTCTACGGCCTGCTGCGCACCTCCGCCGCCGTCTCCCCCGGCGTCTCCCAGGTCGAGGTCCTGATCTCCCTGACCGTCTTCACCCTCCTGTACGCCGCCCTCGCCGTCATCGAGGTCAGGCTGCTGGCCAAGTACGTCAAGGCCGGGCCGCCCGAGCTGACCGAGGCCGACCTCAACCCACCCACCAGGATCGGCGGCCACGACCGGGACGACGCCGACCGTCCCATGGCCTTCTCCTACTAGGTCCTACCGAGGTTTCCCCCGATGGAACTCCACGACGTCTGGTTCGTCCTCATCGCCGTCCTGTGGACCGGCTACTTCTTCCTGGAGGGCTTCGACTTCGGAGTCGGCGTCCTCACCCGGCTGCTGGCCCGCGACCGCGCCGAGCGCCGCGTGCTGATCAACACCATCGGACCCGTCTGGGACGGCAACGAGGTCTGGCTGCTGACCGCCGGCGGCGCCACCTTCGCCGCCTTCCCCGACTGGTACGCCACCCTCTTCTCCGGCTTCTACCTGCCCCTCCTCCTCGTCCTCGTCTGCCTGATCGTCCGGGGCGTCGCCTTCGAGTACCGCGCCAAGCGCCCCGAGGAGACGTGGCAGACCAACTGGGAGCGCGCCATCTTCTGGTGCTCCCTGCTCCCGGCCTTCCTGTGGGGCGTGGCCTTCGGCAACATCGTCCACGGCGTCGCCATCGACGCCGACAAGGAGTACGTCGGCGGCCTCCTCGACCTCCTCAACCCCTACGCGCTCCTCGGCGGCCTGACGACCCTGGCCCTGTTCACCTTCCACGGCGCGGTCTTCACCGCCCTGAAGACCGTCGGCGACATCCGCGTCCGCGCCCGCGCGCTCGCCGTCCGCCTGGGGGTCGCCACCGTCGCCCTCGCGGTCGTCTTCCTCGGCTGGACCCGGCTCGACCGAGGCGGCCTCGCCAGTCTGATCGCCCTGGCCGTCGCCGCCCTCGCCCTGCTCGCCGCCGTCCGCGCGATCGCCGCGGTGCGCGAGGGCTGGTCGTTCGCCCTCTCCGGGGTGACCATCGTGGCCACCGTGGCGACGCTCTTCCTCGCCCTCTATCCGAACGTCATGCCCTCCACCCTCGACCCGGACTGGAGCCTGACGGTGGCCAACGCGTCCTCCAGCCACTACACCCTGACGATCATGACCTGGCTGGCCGCCCTGGCCACACCGCTCGTGCTCCTCTACCAGGGCTGGACATACTGGGTGTTCCGCAAGCGGATCGGAACCCAGCACATCGCCGTCGACGCTCACCAGCAGGAACCGGAACCCAGCCGCCCATGAAGCCCGTCGACCCCCGCCTGCTCCGGTACGCCCGCACCACCCGCGTCTTCCTCGTCGCGGCCGTGGCGCTCGGGCTGGCCGGAGCGGGCCTGCTCATCGCCCAGGCCGTCCTCATGGCCGAGGTCGTCGTCCGGGCCTTCCAGCAGGACACGCCCCCCGCCGACCTCGCCACCCCCCTGCTCCTCCTCGGGGCCGTGGCCCTCGGCCGCGCCCTGGTCTCCTGGCTCACCGAACTGGCCGCCCACCGCTCGTCCGCCGCGGTCAAGTCCGAACTCCGCCTCCGCCTCCTCGACCGCGCCACCGCCCTGGGACCCGCCTGGCTCGGCGACCGGCGCACCGGCGAACTGGCCACCCTCGCCACCCGCGGCATCGACGCGCTCGACGACTACTTCGCCCGCTACCTCCCCCAACTCGCCCTCGCCGTCGTCGTCCCCGCCGCGCTGCTCGCCCGGATCGTCACCGACGACTGGATCTCCGCGGCGACCATCGTCGTCACCCTGCCGCTCATCCCCGTCTTCATGGCCCTGATCGGCTGGGCGACCCAGGCCCACATGGACCGCCAGTGGCGGCTGCTGACCCGCCTCTCCGGCCACTTCCTCGACGTCGTCGCCGGCCTGCCCACCCTCAAGGTCTTCGGCCGGGCCAAGGCACAGGCCGAGAACATCCGCGCCATCACCGCCGACTACCGCCGCGCCACCCTGCGCACCCTGCGGATCGCCTTCCTCTCCTCCTTCGCCCTCGAACTCCTGTCGACGATCTCCGTCGCGCTCGTCGCGGTCGGTATCGGCATGCGCCTGGTCCACGGCGACCTCGACCTCTACACCGGCCTGGTCGTGCTGATCCTCGCCCCCGAGGCGTACCTCCCCCTGCGCCAGGTCGGCGTCCACTACCACGCCGCCGCCGAGGGACTGTCCGCCGCCGAGGAGGTCTTCGGCGTCCTCGAAACCACGCCCCCCGCCCCCGGCACCACCCCCGCGCCCGACGCCCGCACCGCCACCATCGCCTTCGACGGCCTCACCGTCCGCCACGCGGGCCGCACCACCGACTCGCTGCCCGCCACCACCTTCACCGTCCGGCCCGGCGAGACCGTCGCCGTCACCGGCCCCTCCGGCTCCGGCAAGACGACGCTCCTGAACGTCCTCCTCGGCTTCACGCCCCCCACCTCCGGCCGCGTCACCGTCGACGGCACCGACCTGGCCGACCTCGACCCGGCCGGCTGGCGCTCCCAGATCGCCTGGGTCCCCCAGCACCCGCACCTGTTCGCCGGGACGATCGCCGAGAACGTCCGCCTCGCGAAGCCCGACGCCACGGACGCCGAAGTCCTCGCCGCCCTCCGCGACGCCGGAGCCCCCGACCTCTCGCCCACCGCCCTCCTCGGCGAGATGGGCGCCGGGCTCTCCGCCGGTCAACGGCAGCGCGTCGCCCTGGCCCGCGCCTTCCTCGCCGACCGACCGCTGCTCCTGCTGGACGAGCCGACGGCCGCGCTCGACGGCGCCACCGAGGCCGCCGTCGTCGACGCGGTCGCCCGCCTGGCCCGTGACCGCACCGTCCTCCTGATCGTCCACCGCCCCGCGCTGCTCGCGGTCGCGGACCGCGTCGTCCGCCTCGCGCCCGCCCCCGGTCCCGCACCGTCCGAGCGGGCACCGGACGTCGCGCCGACGGTCCCGGCCGTCACCGGCACGTCGGTCGGCGCGCCCACCCACACGCCGATCCGCACACCGGCCCACGACGAATCCGCGGTCGGCGGCGAGCCGGAGGGGCCGGGCGGGGACGGCCGTCCCGGACCGGCCCCGACCCCGGCGCGCACCGCACCCGCCCCCACGGCCGCCCCCGAATCCGCGTCCGCGTCCGCCCACGAGCCGGACGCCCTCGCCCGCGTTCGCCGCATCGCGCGCCCCCAGCGCTCCCGGCTCGCCCTCGCGCTGCTCCTCGGAGCGCTCGCGCTCCTCAGCGCCGTCGGCCTGATGGCCACCTCCGGCTGGCTGATCTCGCGCGCCTCCCAGCAGCCGCCCGTCCTGTACCTGATGGTCGCCGTCACCGCGACCCGCGCCTTCGGCATCGGCCGCGCCGTCTTCCGCTACGCCGAGCGCCTCGTCTCCCACGACGCCGTGCTGCGCCTCCTGGCCGACCTGCGCGTCACCGTCCACCGGCGCCTCGAACGCCTCGCCCCCGCCGGGCTGCGCCACGCCCGGCGCGGCGACCTGCTCACCCGGCTCGTCACCGACGTCGACGCCCTCCAGGACTACTTCCTGCGCTGGCTGCTCCCGGCCGCCGTCGCCGCCACGGTCTCCCTCGCCGCCGCCGTCTTCACCGCGTGGCTCCTCCCCGAGGCCGGCGCGGTGCTCGCGGCCGGACTGCTCGTCGCCGGCGTCGCCGTCCCGGCGCTCGCCGCCGCCGTCGCCCGGCGCACCGAGCGGCAACTCGCGCCCGCCCGAGGCGCGTTGACCACCCGCACCGTCGACCTCCTCACCGGCACCGCCGAGCTGACCGTCGCCGGTGCGCTGCCCCGGCACGCCGAGGCCGTGCGCGCCGCCGACACCGCGCTCACCCGCCTCGCCGCCCGCAGCTCCGCGGTGACCGCGCTCGGCGGCGGACTGTCCACGCTGGCCGCCGGGCTCACCGTCGCCGCAGCGGCCTGGTTCGGCGCCGCCGCCGTCCACGACGGGCGGCTCGACGGGCTCCTCATGGCGGTGGTCGTCCTGACCCCGCTCGCCTCCTTCGAGGCGGTCGCCGGCATGGCGCAGGCGGCCCAGTACCGGCAGCGCACCCGCCGCTCGGCCGAGCGGCTCCACGAGGTGATCGACGCCCCCGCTCCCGTCCGCGAGCCGGAGCACCCGCTCCCGGCGCCGGACTCCCCGTTCCCCGTCGTCCTCACCGACCTCACGGCCCGCCACCCCGGCCAGGACCGTCCCGCCCTCGCCGGGGTGGACCTGCGTCTGACGCCGGGCCGGCGCGTCGCGGTCGTCGGGCCGTCCGGCTCGGGCAAGACCACGCTCGCCCACGTCCTGCTGCGCTTCCTCGACCCCGAGTCCGGCCGCCACACCCTCGGCCCGGACGCCGTCGACGCCCGCGCCCTGGACGGCGACGCCGTACGCCGCCTCGTCGGCCTGTGCGCCCAGGACGCGCACATCTTCGACAGCTCCCTGCGCGAGAACCTCCGCCTGGCCCGGCCGTCCGCGACCGACGACGACCTCCGCGCGGCCCTGGCCGCCGCCCGTCTCGACACCTGGGTCGAGGAGCTGCCCGAGGGTCTGGACACCCTCGTCGGCGAGTTCGGCGCCCGGCTCTCCGGCGGCCAGCGGCAGCGCCTGGCGCTGGCCCGCGCGCTGCTGGCCGACTTCCCCGTGCTGGTGCTGGACGAGCCCGCCGAGCACCTGGACCTGGCCACCGCCGACGCCCTGACCGCCGACCTGCTGACCGCCACCGAGGGCCGCACGACCGTGCTGATCACCCACCGCCTGGCCGGCCTGGAGACGGTGGACGAGGTGGTCGTCCTCGACGGCGGTCGCGTGGTCCAGCGCGGCCCGTACCGCGAACTGGCCGGGGCGGAGGGCCCGTTCCGGCGGATGCTGGAGCGGGAGCGGGCCACCGAGGAGCCGGTGGGCGCGGGCCGGGACTGACCCGCGGCCCACCCGCGTCCTCCGGCGCACCCGAGCGCCGTCCTCCCGCGCGTCCCTCAGGCGGCCTCGTCCAGCCGGCGCCGCTGCTCGGCGTCCAACCGCAGCTCCATCGCGTCGAACGCCTCGTCGAGCTGCTCGACGCGGCTCACCCCGACGATCGGGACGATCGCCGGGTCCCCTCCGGCCAGCCACGCCAGGACGACCTGGTGGGCGCCGGCGCCGGTCTCGGCCGCCACCTCGGCCAGGACGGCCAGGCGCCGTGCCGTGCCGGGGTGGTCGTAGTGCTCGGGCAGCGGCCGGTCGGGGCGGGTGTAGGAGCCCCACAGCAGCGTGGAGTAGGCCCACAGGTCCAGCTCCGGCTCGCTGCGCACGTAGTCCAGCGACTCGGCGGTCGCGTGGAGGTGCCCGCCCTCGGGGAGGACGGTGCCCGGCCGCGGCTGGACGTAGGAGTACCGCAGTTGCAGCGCGGTCCAGCCCGTCACCCCCGTCCCGCGGGCGAGCGCGCGACCGCGTTCGACGCGCCAGGCGGCGTGGTTGGAGGCCCCGAGCCGGAGGGCGAGCCCGTCCGAGACGACCTCGCCGAAGGCCGCGACGGTCTCCTCCAGGGGCACTCCGCGGTCCTCGGCGTGCGCCCAGTACAGGTCGATCCGGTCGGTGCGCAGCCGCTCCAGGCTCTCCCGCACCGCCCGGCGTACGACGGGCGCCGACAGTCCCTCGGCGGACTCCGGCCACTTCCCCGGCACGGTGGGCTGTTGGCGCACCTTGGTGCTGATCAGCACCCGGTCGCGGACGCCGGGCCGGGCGGCCAGCCACTCCCCGATGACGGTCTCGCTCTGGCCGCCGACGCCGGAGGGGTCCGACCAGAAGCTGTAGCAGTTCGCGGTGTCGATCCACCGCCCTCCGCGCTCGACGAACCGGTCGAGCAGCGTCGTCGACGTCTCCCGGTCCAGCCGTGTGCCGAAGTCCATGGCGCCCAGGGCGAAGTACGGCGCGTTCGGCGCGCCGTCGGATGCGCTCACGAGGAGTCCTCCCGTTCCGCGCGGCGCCTCCGCCGCGCTCGGAGGACTCATGCTGGCGTTTGGAGAGCGCTCCAAGGCAAGGGCGTCCAGGGGTGTTCCGGGACGAGCGGGCGGGACGGCCCGCGCCCCGCCGGAACGTTTCCGCGGACGTCGGGCGGCGGACGTCAGGCGGCGGAGGGCAGGCTCAGCAGCCGCTCGATCACGACGGCCACCCCGTCGTCCTCGTTGGTGGACGTGCGGTACGGGGTCGCGGCCAGCACGTCGGGGTGGGCGTTGGCCATGGCGAACGAGGCGCCGGCCCAGGTCAGCATCTCCAGGTCGTTGGGCATGTCGCCGAAGGCGACGACCTCCTCGGGCGCGACGCCGCGCCGCGCGCAGCACAGGGCCAGGGTGCTGGCCTTGCTGACGCCGGGCCCGCTGATCTCCAGCAGCGCGTTGGGGCTGGAGCGGGTGAACTCGGCGTGGTGGCCCGCCACCTCGCGGGCCGTCCGCAGGAAGTCGTCCGGCGGCAGCTCCCCGTGGTGGGCCAGGAGCTTCAGGACCGGCTGGTCGGCGTACTCGGAGTCCTGGGACAGCAGCTCCTCGATCGGGGCGATCACCGCGCCCGGGTCGAGGTGGAACTGCGGGTAGCGCGGCTCGTAGTGGATGCCGCCGGTCCGTTCGACGGCGAAGTTGACCTCCGGGGCGGTCGTCCGCAGCTCCTTGACCACGGCGAGCGCGGTGCCGTGCGGCAGGTCCCGCACCTGCACGATCCGACGTCCGCGGTGGAGGTCGACGACGGCCGCGCCGTTGGCGCAGATCGCCAGCCCGTGTCCGTGGACGTGGTCGGCGACCACGTCCATCCAGCGCGCGGGGCGTCCGGTGACGAAGAAGACCTCGATCCCGGCCTCCTCGGCCGCGGCGAGCGCCGCGACCGTGCGGTCGGAGACGGACTTGTCGTCGCGCAGCAGCGTCCCGTCCAGGTCGGTGGCGATGAGGCGCGGACGCGTCGTCGGGAATGCCAGGGCATGAGTCACGGTCCCCATACTCCCGCATATGCGCGCACACACGTGCGTCGAGGTGCCCGAATGAGCCACCGGGCGAACGCATTCGAAACCGGATGGACACGGACGGTCAGGACGCCGGACGTCCCGCACCCGGTGATCCGCGCCCGGCGCACCCGTCCGACGCGTCGGGGCCGGACCGTACCGGCCCGCCGGCCGGCCCACCGGCCGGCCCACCGGCCGGTCCGCCGCTCGCACGGGTGCCCGCATACGCTCGGGGGATGCGACTGAGCACCGTGATCCTTCCCGTCCTGCGCTGGGCCGAGGGCGGGCGCGAGAGGTGGCGGCGGGCCGAGGAGCTGGGGTTCCACACCGCCTACACCTACGACCACCTCTCCTGGCGCGAGCCCTTCCGCGACGGCCCCTGGTTCGGCGCGCTGCCCACCCTCACCGCCGCCGCGACGGCCACCGGGCGGATACGGCTGGGCACCCTGGTGACCTCGCCGAACTTCCGGCACCCGGTCACCCTGGCCAAGGAGTTGATCACCCTCGACGACGTCTCCGGCGGACGGATCACGCTCGGCATCGGCGCGGGCGGCTCGGGGTACGACGCCACGGTGCTCCGGGCGCCCGGCGAGCGGCCGTGGACGCCGCGCGAGCGGGCCGACCACTTCGGCGAATTCCTGCCCCTCCTGGACCGGCTGCTGACCGAGGACGCCGTCACCCACCACGGGGAGCGCTACTCCGCCCACGAGGCCCGGAACATCCCCGGCTGCGTCCAGCGGCCCCGCGTCCCCTTCGCGGTGGCCGCCACCGGCCCGCGCGGCATGCGGCTCGCGGCGCGGTACGGGCAGGCGTGGGTGACCACCGGGGACCCGCGGGTGGCCGCGGGCGGGACCGCGGAGGAGTCGCGCGACGCGATCCGGGAGCAGATCCGGCGGCTGGAGGAGACCTGCGCGCGGGAGGGCCGCGACCCGGCGGAGCTGTCCAGGGTCCTGCTCACCGGCTTCACCCCGGACCGTCCCCTGGCCTCCCTCGCCGCCTTCGTGGACTTCGCCGGGACGTACCGGGAGCTGGGCGTCGACGAGATCGTGGTGCACTGGCCGATCGACGGCACGATGTTCGAGGCCGACGAGAAGGTCTTCGAGGAGATCGCCGTCGAGGCGCCGAGGCAGTTGGCCTGACACCCGGACGGGCCCGGCGCCGCATCCCGTCCGGCGCCGGAAGGGGGAGCGCGGCGGCCGGCAGCTCGTCGACGTCCACCCGGCCGTGGGCGTCCATCGTCAGTCCGATCCGTCCGGGGTCGTGCCGCAGGTGGCGTGCGGCGTACTTCGAGATCCGCTTGGTGCGTCGGTCGTCCAGTCGGTTGTCGATACGAGCCCAGGACGCACCCGCGCCCCGGCCCGCGGCACCTTCTTTTCCCTCGGCTTCTCTTCCCTCGGCCGGCCCGGCCCGGCCGTCAGGCCCGGACGTTGATCCGTGCGAACGCCCGCAGCAGGCTCGGCGCCAGCCGGGAGAGCCACAGCCCCGCCCGCGCCTCCAGGTTCACCGGCACCACCGCCTTGTCGCGGATCACCGCGCGCAGCACCGCGTCGGCGACCTTCTCCGGCGGGTACCTGCGGATCCGGTAGACCTGGCGGGCCCGCTTGATCCGGCTTTGGCGGTCCTGCTCGTCGAAGCCCCGGAACCGGGTGTCGTCCAGGATCGTGGTGCTGACGATGCCGGGGCAGATCGCCGAGACCCCGATGCCCTGCCCGGCCAGGTCGGCGCGGAGCACCTGGCTGAGCATCAGCACCGCCGCCTTGGAGGTGCAGTACGCGGGCAGGGCGCGCGTGGGCTCGTAGGCGGCGCAGGAGGAGACGTTGACGATGTGGCCGCCCTCGCCGCGCGCGGCCATCTGCCGGCCGAACAGGCGGCAGCCGTGGACGACGCCCCACAGGTTGGTGCCCAGGACGGCGTTCCAGTCGTCCTCGGTGTGCTCCAGGAACGGCCCGGCGGCGGCGATCCCGGCGTTGTTGACCAGCACGTCCACCACGCCGTACCGGTCCGCGACCCGTTCGGCCAACGCCTCCATGGCCCGCCCGTCGGAGACGTCGGCGGTCTCGGCCCACGCCCGTGCCGCGCCGACCCGCCGCGCCAGCTCGGCCGTGCGCGCCGCGTTCTCGCCGTCGGTGTCCACGGCGACGACCCGGGCCCCGGCCCGGGCGAAGGCCAGGACGATCGCCCGGCCGATGCCCCGGGACGCGCCGGTGACCAGCACGAGCTGTTCGCCGAAGTACTCGGCGTACGTCCCGTGCCGCCCTCCGCGCACGGCGGGCGCGTCCCCGCCCCCGCCGCCCCCGCCGTCCTCGCGCCGCCCCTCGCAGGCGTCGACGAACGCGCCGATCCAGCCGGCGAGCCGGTCGGGATGGGTGCGCGGCGCCCAGTGGCCGGCGCGGAGCGTGCGGCGCGTCAGCCGCGGCACCCAGCGCTCCAGGCCGTCGTGGACGGCGGGGGAGAGGAAGGGGTCGTCGGCCGGCGTGATCAGCTGGACGGGCACATGGGCGTAGGCGTCCTCGCGCGGGGCGCGCAGCCGGGAGCGGACGTTGTCGCGGTACAGCCAGGCCCCGTGCGCGGCGTTCCCGCGGAGGTCCGGGGAGACCGGCCGGCCCCGCCGCCGCGCGAGGGCGGTCCCGAGCCCGCCGAAGACCGTCCCCGGCACGCCGGGCAGGTGCATCAGGTACACGTGCGAGGACCTGACGCCCTGCCCGAGCGCCTGGACCGCCCGGCGCGGGGTCGGCCGGGTCAGCCGCCCGGCGAACCAGTGCCCGAGGTGGTCCAGGGACGGACCGGAGAGGGAGGTGAAGGACGCGATCCGGCCCCGGGTCCGGCCGACCGTGGCGAACTCCCACCCCTGGACCGACCCCCAGTCGTGCCCCACCAGGTGCACCGGGGCGTCGGGGCTCACCGCGTCCGCGACGGCCAGGAAGTCGTCGGTCAGCTTCTCCAGCGTGAATCCGCCGCGCAGCGGGTCGGGCGCCGTCGACCTCCCGAAGCCCCGCACGTCGTACAGCACCACGTGGAAGCGGTCCGCGAGCCGCTCGGCGACCGGCGCCCAGAGCTCCTTGGAGTCCGGGTAGCCGTGCAGCAGCACCACCGTCGGGCGGCGGCTCCCGTCCTCGTCCGTCCGCCGGCCCAGCTCGGCGACGCACAGCTCGACGCCGTCCGTGGGGATCCACCGCTCCCGCGCGTCCGCCACCGTCTCCCGGGCTCCCATGCGCACCTCTCCTTCCCGACGTCCCCCGACGTTCCGACCTGCGCGCCGCTCCCGCCGCGGCACGGCGCCGGACGGTCCGAGGACGACGGGTTGCCGGTCTCGGCGTCGTGACACCGCCCGTGACACGGCCGGAGGACTCCTTCCCGGGGCCGGCACCCCTAAGGGCATGTACACCTCCAGTACGAGGCACATCCACGCCCCCGGGCTGACGTGCCCCGTGACGGACGCCACTACGGTCGACCGCGTGACTGTCATCGCGACCGAGAACCTCAGCAAGAGGTTTCCCAGGGTCACCGCGCTGGACCGGCTCACCATGGAGATCACGCCGGGCGTGACCGGCCTGGTGGGAGCCAACGGTGCGGGCAAGTCGACCCTGATCAAGATCCTGTTGGGCCTCTCCCCCGCCAGCGAGGGAACCGCCTCCGTCCTCGGCATGGACGTCGCCACGCAGGGCGCCGGCATCCGCGAACGGGTCGGGTACATGCCCGAGCACGACTGCCTGCCGCCCGACGTCTCGGCGACCGAGTTCGTCGTCCACATGGCGCGGATGTCCGGCCTGCCCGCCACCGCGGCCCGCGAGCGGACCGCCGACACCCTGCGCCACGTCGGGCTGTACGAGGAGCGCTACCGGCCCATCGGCGGCTACTCGACCGGCATGAAGCAGCGGGTCAAGCTGGCCCAGGCCCTGGTCCACGACCCGCAACTGGTCTTCCTGGACGAGCCGACCAACGGTCTGGACCCGGTCGGCCGGGACGACATGCTGGGGCTGATCCGCCGCATCCACTCCGACTTCGGCATCTCGGTCCTGGTCACCTCCCACCTGCTGGGCGAACTGGAGCGCACCTGCGACCACGTCGTCGTCATCGACGGCGGCAGACTGCTGCGCTCCTCCGCCACCACCGACTTCACCCGGCGGACCACCACCCTCGCGGTCGAGGTCACCGACACCGACGCCCACCCCGACGGCACCGCGGCCCTGCGCTCCGCCCTCACCGGGCTCGGGCTCACCGTGGCCGGCACGGGCGGCGACGGACTGCCCGGCGCCGGACGCGTCCTGCTGGTCGAGGCGGCCGACGACGCCGTGTACGACACCGTCCGCGACGCGGTCGCGGAGCTGGGCCTGGGCCTGGTCCGGATGGAGCAGCGCAGGCACCGCATCGTGGAGGTCTTCAAGACGGCCGACGCCGACGCCGCCGGAACGACCGAGAAGGGGGGCAGCACCGATGCGGCCTGAACCGACCACGAGCCCCGCCGTCCCCGCCCAGCGCGGCGAGGACGCCAGCATCCACAACATCGGCTACCGCCACTACGACGGCCCCCGCCTCGGGCGGTCCTACGCCCGCCGCTCGCTGCTGACCCAGTCCCTGCGCGGCGCGTACGGCCTGGGGCGCTCGGCGAAGTCCAAGGTGCTGCCGTTCGTCCTGCTGGCGGTGATGGTGCTGCCGGCGGGCATCCTGGTGGCGGTCGCCGCCGTGACCCCCGGCGCCGACGAGCTGGCGGTGGAGTACACCGAGTACGCGCTGATGCTCCAGCCGGTCATCGGCCTCTACCTCGCCTCCCAGGCGCCGCAGTCGGTCTCCCGCGACCTGCGCTTCCGCACCGTGCCGCTGTACTTCTCGCGCCCGATCGAGCGCGTCGACTACGTGGCGGCCAAGTACGCGGCCATGGCGTCGGCGCTCCTCCTGTTCACCGCCGCGCCCCTGGTGGTCATGTACGTGGGCGCCCTGCTCGTCGAGCTCGACTTCGGCGACCAGACCACCGGCTTCCTCCAGGGCCTGGCCTCGATCGCGCTGTTCTCCGTCCTTCACGCGGGTATCGGCCTGGTCGTCGCCGCGCTCACCCCGCGCCGGGGCTTCGGCGTCGCCGCGGTGATCGCCGTGCTGACCATCCCGTACTTCGCCGTCACCACCGTCCAGGCCATCGCCGACGAGCAGGGCAACGGCGGCGCCGTCGCCTGGCTCGGGCTCTTCTCGCCCGGCTCGCTCGTCGACGGCTTCCAGTCGGCGTTCCTCGGCGCCCCCACCGGCTTCCCCGGCGGGCACGAGCCCGGCACCGCCGCCGGGGCCGTCTACGCCCTGGTCATCCTCGGCCTGATCGCGGCCTGCTGGGCCGCGCTGATGAGCCGCTACCGCAAGGCGGGGCTGTGACCGTGAAGACCTCCGCGCAGAACGAGAAGGCGGCGTAACCCATGACCACGATCCACATCGACCACGTGTCCCGCTGGTTCGGCAACGTCGTCGCCGTCAACGACGTGACGATGGACATCGGTCCCGGCGTCACCGGGCTGCTCGGCCCGAACGGCGCGGGCAAGTCCACGTTGATCAACATGATGGGCGGCTTCCTGGCGCCCTCCGCCGGCACCGTCACCCTCGACGGGACGGTGATCTGGCGCAACGAGCGGGTCTACCAGGAGATCGGCGTCGTCCCCGAGCGCGAGGCGATGTACGACTTCCTCACCGGTCACGAGTTCGTCCTCGCCAACGCCGAGCTGCACGGCCTGGCCGACCCGGGCGAGGCCGCGCGCAGGGCCCTGGCCACCGTGGAGATGGAGTACGCCCAGGACCGGAGGATCGCCACGTACAGCAAGGGCATGCGGCAGCGCGTGAAGATGGCCTCCGCGCTCGTCCACGACCCGTCCGTGCTGCTGCTGGACGAGCCCTTCAACGGCATGGACCCGCGCCAGCGCATGCAGTTGATGGAACTGCTGCGGCGGATGGGCGCCGAGGGCCGCACGGTGCTGTTCTCCTCGCACATCCTGGAGGAGGTCGAGCAGCTCGCCTCCCACATCGAGGTGATCGTCGCCGGTCGGCACGCGGCCTCCGGGGACTTCCGGCGCATCCGCCGGCTGATGACCGACCGCCCCCACCGCTACCTCGTACGGTCCAGCGACGACCGCGCGCTGGCCTCCGCGCTGATCGCCGACCCCTGCACCGCGGGCATCGAACTCGACCGGAGCGAGGGCGCCCTGCTCATCCAGGCCGTCGACTTCGCCCGCTTCACCGAGCAGTTGCCGCGCATCGCCCGCGCGCACGGCATCCGGCTCCTCACGGTCTCGCCCTCGGACGAGTCCCTGGAGAGCGTCTTCTCCTACCTCGTCACGGCCTGAGACCTCCCCGAGAGTCACAGCCGGCAACCAGTCCAAGGAGCCCCACCGCGATGTACGACCCCACGGTCGCCCGGCTCACCTACCGGGCCCTGCTCGGCCGCCGCCGGGCGCTGATCCTGTTCGTCCTGCCCGCCCTGCTCCTGCTGATCTCCGTCGCGATCCGCCTGCTGGTCGGCGCCGACGACGCGGTGGCCACGGAGGTGCTCGGCGGTTTCGCGCTGGCCACCATGGTCCCGCTGATCGGCGTGATCGCCGGGACCGGCGCGATCGGCCCGGAGATCGACGACGGGTCGATCGTCTACCTGCTGGCCAAGCCGCTGAAGCGGCCCACGATCATCCTGACCAAGCTGACCGTCGCCATCGCCGTCACCCTGGTGTTCTCGGCGGTCCCGATGCTGATCGCGGGGTGGATCCTCAACGGCAACAGCCAACAGATCGCCGTCGCCTACACCGTCGCGGCGGTCGCCGCCTCCGTCGCCTACAGCGCCGTCTTCCTGCTGTTGGGCACGGTCAGCCGGCACGCCGTCGTCTTCGGCCTGGTCTACGCCCTCATCTGGGAGGCGCTCTTCGGCAGCCTGGTGCCCGGCGCCCGGACGCTCAGCGTCCAGCAGTGGGCGCTGGCCCTGGCCGAGAAGACGGCGCCCGGCGCGAACATCGCCTCCGACGTCGGCCTGCCGACCGCCGCGGTGCTGCTGGCGGTGGTGACCGTCGTGGGCACCTGGTACGCCGGGCAGAAGCTGCGCACCCTCACCCTCGCCGGCGAGGAGTGAGCGACCGGCC
The DNA here is from genome assembly GCF_039533145.1 of Streptomyces macrosporus. Classification (NCBI taxonomy): domain Bacteria; kingdom Bacillati; phylum Actinomycetota; class Actinomycetes; order Kitasatosporales; family Streptomycetaceae; genus Streptomyces; species Streptomyces macrosporus. Next base: position 35,566 of record NZ_BAAASZ010000052.1, on the reverse strand, counting down.
GGGCCGCCGCCCCCCGATCGGCGGCCCGGCCGGTACCGCACCCGTCCCCGTACGCTGGAAACATGGGCACGACACGGTGGCTGGACGACGAAGAGCAGCGGACCTGGCGGGCTTTCCTGGGCGCCACCCAGCGCGTACGGGAGGAGCTGGACCGGCAGTTGCAGCGTGACGCCGGGATGCCCCTGGCGTACTACCAGACCCTGGCCATGCTCTCCGAGGCGCCCGACCGCACCCTCACCATGAGCCGGTTGGCGAGGATCACCCGCTCCTCGCCCAGCAGGCTCTCCCACGCCGTCGCCAAGCTGGAGGGCCGGGGCTGGGTGAAGCGGACCCAGCACCCCGCCGACCACCGCACCACGCTGGCCACGCTGACCGACGAGGGGTTCGCCGCGCTGGAGGAGGCCGCCCACGGCCATGTGGAGCAGGTCCGCCGCGCCCTGTTCGACCACCTCTCGCCCGAGCAGACCGGGCAGCTCCACGCCATCTGCCGGGCGGTCCTGGAGGGCACCCAGGAGGGCCCGCCCCCGGAGTGAGGCGAGCGCGCGTCAACGCCCGCGTCCGGTCCCGCCGTTGACCCGCGCCGCCCGCGAGGCGACCCGGCCGGCGCGGCCGGCCGGTCCTCAGAGGGAGAACAGCCGCTCCAGGACGACCGCGATGCCGTCCTCGTCGTTGGACGCGGTCACCTCGTCGGCCACCGCCAGCAGTTCGGGGTGGGCGCCGCCCATGGCGACGCCGTGGGAGGCCCAGGCGAACATGGGGATGTCGTTGGGCATGTCGCCGAAGGCGATCGTCTCCGTCGAGGAGCGGCCCAGCCGGCGGGCGGCGATCGACAGGCCCTTGGCCTTGGAGAGCCCCAGCGGCAGCATCTCCACGATGCCCTCGCCGGAGACCACCACGCTCACCAGGTCGCCCGCGACCCGCCGGGCGGCGTCGGCCAGGGTGTCGTCGTCCATCCCGCCGGGATGCTGGAGGTAGAGCTTGTTCAGGGGCGCGGCCCACAGCTCGTCCGAGCCGGAGACCAGGGTCGCCGGGAGCGTCGTCTCCCCTTCGAGCCGGTACCCGGGGCCGAACAGCACGTCACCGTCCACGCCGTCCCGCGAGACGGCCACGGCCAGTCGGCCGACCTCCGCCTCGATCTTGGCGAGCGCCAGCCGCGCCTGCCGGCGGTCGAGCGTCACCGAGGTCAGCAGCCGGTGCTCGCCCGCGTGGTAGACCTGCGAGCCCTGCCCGCAGACGGCCAGCCCGTCGTAGCCCAGCTCGTCCAGGATGTGCCGGGTCCAGCGCACGGAGCGGCCGGTGACCACGATGTGCGCGGCGCCCGCCGCCGTGGCGGCGGCGAGCGCGTCGCGCGTACGGGCCGAGACGGTGCCGTCGCCGCGCAGCAGCGTGCCGTCGAGGTCGGTGGCGATCAGCCGGTAGGGGAGGGCCGGAGGTCTGGTGCTCACTTGGCGGCGGATCCCACGGGCTCCAGCACCTCGCGTCCGCCCAGGTAGGGGCGGAGGATCTCGGGCACCCGCACCGAGCCGTCGGCCTGCTGGTGGTTCTCCAGCAGGGCCACGATGGTGCGGGGGACCGCGCAGAGCGTGCCGTTGAGCGTCGCCAGCGGGCGGACCTTCTTGTCCTGGCGCATCCGGATGGACAGCCGGCGGGCCTGGAACTCGTTGCAGTTCGAGGCGGAGGTCAGCTCGCGGTACCTGCCCTGGGTCGGGATCCACGCCTCGCAGTCGAACTTCCGCGAGGCGGAGGCGCCCAGGTCACCGGTGGCGACGTCGATCACCCGGAAGGGCAGCTCCAGGGAGTTCAGCCACTGCTTCTCCCACTCCAGCAGCCGCGCGTGCTCGGCCTCGGAGTCCTCGGGGGCGACGTAGGAGAACATCTCCACCTTGTCGAACTGGTGGACGCGGAAGATGCCGCGGGTGTCCTTGCCGTACGAGCCCGCCTCGCGGCGGAAGCACGGGGAGAAGCCGGCGTACCGCAGCGGCAGCTTCTCCGCGTCGAGGATCTCGTCCATGTGGTAGCCGGCGAGCGGGACCTCGGAGGTGCCGACCAGGTAGTAGTCGTCCTTCTCCAGGTGGTAGACGTTCTCGGCGGCCTGGCCGAGGAAGCCGGTGCCCTCCATGGCGCGCGGCTTGACCAGCGCCGGGGTCAGCATGGGGACGAAGCCCGCCTCGGTGGCCTGGGCGATCGCGGCGTTGACCAGGGCCAGCTCCAGCAGGGCGCCGACGCCGGTCAGGTAGTAGAAGCGCGAGCCGGAGACCTTGGCGCCGCGCTCGACGTCGATGGCGCCGAGCGCCTGGCCGAGCTCCAGGTGGTCCTTGGGCTCGAAGCCCTCGGCGGCGAAGTCGCGCGGGGTGCCGTGCGTCTCGCGGACGGTGAAGTCGTCCTCGCCGCCCACGGGCACGTCGGGGTGGACGAGGTTGCCGAGCCGGAGCAGCAGTCGCTGGGTCTCGGCGTCGGCCTCGTCCCGCTCGGCGTCGGCGGCCTTGACCGCGGCGGCCAGCTCGCCCGCACGCTTGAGCAGTTCGGCCTTCTCCTCCCCGGTGGCCTTGGGGATCAGCTTGCCGAGCTGCTTCTGCTCGGCGCGCAGCTCGTCGAAGCGGACGCCGGACGACCTGCGCCGCTCGTCGGCGGAGAGCAGGGCGTCGACGAGGTCGACGTCCTCTCCACGGGCGCGCTGGGAGGCGCGCACACGGTCGGGGTCCTCACGGAGCAGGCGAAGGTCAATCACGCCGCCAGGGTACCGGGGGCGGGGCGCCGCGCTCGACTCGATATGGCGATACGTACCGTTATGCCCTTTTTGGGAGTTTCTGGAAAAACGGAACGGAGAGAGCGTCAAGGGAATTCCCGGTGTCACCGTACCGGGGGTTTCGAGGTGTGGACGTGGACGGAACCGCCGCCCGGAAAGGAGGGCGAGGAGCGGGGAGGGAGGCCGCCGTCGCCGGGTGGGGGGAGGGGGTGGCGGAGGAGCGGACGGCCGGAGTTATCCACAGGAGCCGAGGATGGAACCCTGTTTTCCACAGGTGCTCTGGACACCCTGTGGAAGAAGGAGGGGGTGGCGGCGCCCGGATATGCGCTCGGCCATCAATTCCCCTTCTTCACCTCATCTACACACCCTTTCGGATGGAAATGCCGTCCTTTCGGGTGTCGATCGCGATGTTTACCCCAAGGAGTGCCGTTCTGCTCGCCTATGCCCCTTGGGGAAACAGAAGAGAGCTTTGTCCCTAATGCCCTTTTTGTGAGAATGCGTTGTGCACAGGTCACCCACAGGGCCTGTGGATAACTCGTGTGGATCTCCGGGCCGTTCCTCAGGCACGTCCGTCGATGCAGCGCGCCAGCCAGTCCGACGCCTCCGCGAAATCCTCGTCCGTCGTCCCCTGCCGCAGCGGCGTGACCTGCGACGGGTCGAGACCCGCCCGCGGATACGACCCCAGGAACCGCACCTTCGGACAGATGCGCCGCAGGCCCATCAGCGCCTCGCCCACCCGCCGGTCGGCGATGTGCCCTTCGGCGTCCACCGAGAAGCAGTAGCGGCCGATGCCCTCCCCGGTCGGCCGCGACTCGATCCGCACCAGGTTGACGCCCCGCACCGCGAACTCCTGGAGCAACTCCAGCAGCGCGCCCGGGCGGTCGTCGCCGAGCCAGAGGACCAGCGAGGTCTTGTCCGCGCCCGTCCGCGCCGCGGGCCGCCCCGGACGGCCGACCAGCACGAAGCGCGTCTCCGCGTTCTCCGCGTCGTGGATGTCGGTCACCAGCGGCGTCAGGCCGTACGTCGCCGCCGCGAACTCGCCCGCGAACGCCGCGTCGTACCGCCCCTCCTGGACCAGCCGGGCGCCGTCCGCGTTGGAGGCCGCCGACTCCCACTGCGCGTGGGGCAGGTGCTCCGCCAGCCAGCGGCGCACCTGCGGCTGGGCGACCGGGTGCCCGGTCACCGTCTTGATCGACTCCAGCGTGGTGCCGGGCCGCACCAGCAGCGCGAACGAGATCGGCAGCAGCACCTCGCGGTAGATCATCAGCGGCGTGCCGGTGGCCAGCTCGTCCAGGGTGGCGGTGACCCCGCCCTCCACCGAGTTCTCGATCGGCACCAGGGCGCCGCCCGCGTCCCCGTTCCGCACGGCGTCCAGTGCCGCGGGCACCGACACCATCGGCACCAGTTCCCTGGTGGCCGACTCCGGAAGCGTGCGGATCGCGGCTTCGGTGAAGGTGCCCTCGGGGCCCAGGTAGGCATAGCGGCTCGCTGGTGACATACGGCCACAGTAACGGCGCGGCCGGCCGGCCACGTGCCGGTCTCGGCCTTCGGTCGTCACCCCTCCAACAGCCGCTGCCCGACGTACTCGCCCTCGCCGGCGCCGCCCGGCACCGCGAACAGCGCGCTCGCCTCGTGCCGGATGAAGCGGGAGAGCGCGTCGCCCCGGTCCAGCTTGCGCTGCACGGGCACGAAGCCCTTCAGCGGATCGGCCTGCCAGGCGATGAACAGCAGCCCGGCGTCCGGGGCCCCGTCGTCGCGGAAGCCGTCGTGGTACGAGAAGGAGCGCCGCAGCATCGCGGCACCGCCGTTGGTCTCCGGCGCCGACACCCGGACGTGGGCGTCGGCGGCGATGGCGAGGTCGCCGTCCGCGTTCCGCTTCTCCAGGTCCACCGGGGTGGTCTCGGAGCCGCCCGAGAGCGGGGCGCCGTCGGACTTGCGGCGGCCGAGCACCTTCTCCTGCTCGGCGAGCGGCGTCCGCTCCCAGTCGTCCAGCAGCATCCGGATGCGCCGCAGGACCGCGTACGAGCCGCCCGCCATCCACGCCGGATCGCCGCCGGCGGGCACGAAGACCCGCCGCTCGAAGTCCTCGTCGGTCTCCTTGGGGTTGTTGGTGCCGTCGATCTGGCCCATCAGGTTCCGGGGGGTGCGGGGGCCGGCGGTGGCGCCGGGGGAGCGGTTGAAGCCGTTCATCTGCCAGCGCACCCGCGCCGTGCCGTCCGCCTCGCGCTGGAGGGCGCGCAGCGCGTGGAAGGCGACGAGGGCGTCGTCGGCGCCGATCTGGATCCACAGGTCGCCGTCGGAGCGCCGCGGGTCCAGGGCGTCGGACGAGAACGGGGGCAGCGGTTCGAGGGCGGCGGGGCGGTGCGCCACGAGGCCCGTGCGGCCGAAGAAGCTCCGGCCGAAGCCGAAGGTGACGGTGAGGGAGGAGGGCCCGGCGTCCAGGGCGATGCCGGTGTCGTGCAGCCGGGAGGAGGGAGTCTCGCCCGCCATCAGCGCCTCGGCCGTCCGCGACCAGCGGCGCAGCAGCGCGGCGGCCTCCTTGCGGCCCGCGTCCGCGGCCAGGTCGAAGGCGATCAGGTGGCCGTGCGCCTGGGCCGGTTCGACGATGCCGGGCTGGTGGGCGCCGTGGAACGGGACGCGGCTGCGTCCGACCGTGGCCAGGTCGGTGGGCGGCTCGGTCGCGGCGGCCGTGCCCAGGGCGCCGCCCGCCGCGCCGAGCACCAGCCCGGCGGCGCCCGCCGCGCCCGCGGTGCCGAGCAGACGGCGGCGGGAGGGGCCGGTGGGACGCTCGCCGGAGGGGGTGTCGGGGTGGTGCTTGGTCATCGCTTCTCTGTTCCGCGGTTCTTCGGTGGTGCCGAACGGTGTGGGCTTCGGGGGGTGTCGTGGGTGGCGGGGCTCGTGGGTGTCAGGGGAGGAGGAAGGTGGCCTTCTCGGTGACCTGGTCGATGTCCGAGGTCCGCACCGTCACGGAGGCCCGCCAGGTGCCGGGCAGGGGGAGCTGGAACCCGTCGGCCGTCCAGTGGCCCCCGACGACCTTCTTCAGGGGGACGCTCAGCGGGCCGATGTCCCGGGCGTCCAGGGTGAAGGAGACCTTCGCCTCCGGGACGTCCATGGGCCGGCCCTCGGGGTCGGTGATCCGCAGGTGGACGGTGTTGTCGCCGCTGCGGCCGGGGTCGATGTCGAGCTGGGCCGAGCCCTTGCCCCGGGGGCCGCCGGTGTCGAAGGGGGTGACGAGGGAGACGGGCTTGGTCCCGACGGACGGCTGCCCGGCCGTCGCCGTCCCCGCCCGCTCGGCGGCCTCCGCCGTACGGGCCGGCTCGGTGCCGGTGAGGACGGTGGTCACGATCAGCACGGCGACCGCGACGGCCGCCTCGACGAGCACCGACCGCCGCAGCCCGGACCGCACGGGGTCGGCGTCGCGCTCCCGCCTGCGCCGGGCGGCTTCCGCCGCGGCGCGCTGGCGCGCGAGCTGCGCGGCGCGTTCGGGGGTGAGGCCGGCGGACTCCCCGTCCCGGTCGGCCGGTGCGGACCGTTCGGCGCCGACGGCGACGGGGGCCTTCCGCTCGTCGGCGCCCTCGCCGCTCTCGGCGTTCTCCGTGTTCTCCCCGTCCTCCGAGCGCTCCGCCGCCTTCCCCGCCGTCGCATCCGTCGTGCCCGTCGCGTCCGTCAGCCGGGCGGTCCAGCGGCGGGAGGAACGGGCGATGCCCACCAGCAGCACCACCAGGGCGACCTTGACCAGCAGCAGCCGCCCGTACGAGGTGGAGGTGAGCGCCGACCAGCCGCCGACCTGCCGCCAGGACTGGTAGAGGCCGGTCGCGGCGAGGACGGCCACGCAGCACAGGGCGAGCCGAGAGAAGCGCGTCACCGCCTCGCGGGGGACCGAGGGGCCCCGCCACAGGGCGGCGAGCAGGGCCGCCAGGCCGCCCAGCCAGGCGGCGACGGCGAGCAGGTGGACTATGTCCACGGGGATCGCGACCCCGGTCTGGATGCCGGTCGAGGCGTGCTCGGCCATGGCCCAGGTCGAGGCGAGCCCGACGGCGACGACCGCGCCGCCGACGGCCAGCCCGAAGGTCAGGTCGCGCCGGTCGCGCCGCGCCCGCTCGCTCTCGTCCCCGCCGCTCCCGGCACCGTCGGGGCCGTCAGGGCCGTCAGGGCCGTCGGCGCTCGCCGCGCCCTGCCGCGCGTACATCCCGAAGAGCACCGAGACGAACAGCGCCGCCGCCGCGAGCAGCAGCAGCCGGGAGACGAGCGCGGTGCCCTGCCGGGTCTCCAGGACCTCGCGGATCACGTCCGGGTCGAGGGCGTCGCCGAGTCCGCCCGAGCCGGTGTACGGGCCGCGCAGCAGCAGCGTCGCGATGGTGGCGGCGGTCAGCGTGATCCAGCCGGTCACCGCCAGGCGCTGCACCGGACGGACCCGGGCGGCGCCGGACCAGCAGGCGAGGACGAAGGCCGCCCCGCCGACGAGCAGCAGCCAGCCCGTGTAGGCCGCGTAGCGGGCGGTGTCGTACAGCATGCCGACCGGGCCGCCGCCCGGCTCCTCCCCGGACACGGTGACGGAGGTCTCGGAGGGCGCGCCGACGGAGAAGGTGAAGCCGCCGGCGATGGGGTGGCTGTCGGCCGAGACCGCCCGCCAGGCGACGGTGTACGTGCCGTCGACCAGGCCGTCGCGCAGCGCCACCCCGTAGCGGAAGCCGTCCCCGCCTCCGTCGCCCGCCCCGGCGGGCCGTTCCCCCGGCTCGCCGGTGTCCACCCGCTTGCCGTCCGGGGCCAGGACGCGGATGGAGTCGTCCGACAGCGCGACGCTCTCGGAGAAGGTGAGCGTCACCTCGCGGGGCGCCTCCTTCACCACCTCCCCCTGCGCCGGGGCGCTCCCGGTCAGGACGGCGTGCGCGCCGGCCGGGGTCGCGCCGCCCGGCAGGCCGAGCACGCCGAACACGGCGAGCAGTGCGGCGAGCAGGACGGCCCGCAGGGCGGGGCGGACGCGCGGCGGTACGCGCGAGGGGGACCGGGGCGCGGTGTGGGGGGCGGCGGTGGTCATGGCGGTGACCTCACTCTGGGTGGCTGCCGGGGACGTGGTTGGTCGCTTCGACCGGGATCTCGACCGTGATCGGGTCGGACTTCTCGAAGCGCAGCTCCACCGACACCTTCTCGCCCTGGTCGGGTCTGCGGTCGAGGTCCATGAACATCAGGTGGTCGCCGCCGCGGCGCAGCTCCAGGGCGCCGCCCGCGGGCACGGGGAGCGAGGCGACCCGGCGCATCGTGCCGTCGGCGGTCGTGTGGATCTGTACGTCGTCGGAGATGTCGCTGCTCACCGAGGTGAGCCGGTCGTCGGTGTCGCCGTCGTTGCGGATGGTCAGGAAGCCGCCCGCGGTGTCGGCGGTCACCGGCCGGGGCAGGTAGGCGCCCTCCACGGTCAGCTCCGGGCCGGAGGCGCCGCAGGCGGTCGCGCCGGCGAGCAGGGCGCCGGCGAGGGCGAGCCCGAGGGCGCGGCGGGTGCGGGGCCGGCTCACGGGAGCTTCCCGTCGACCAGCTTGGGCAGGTCCTCCTCGTACACCTCGACGGGCACGTCCGAGGTGTACAGGACGTGTGCCTTGTCGTCCTTGGGCAGGAAGGCGAGGACCTGGGTGCCGTGGGTGGAGACGACGTCGCCGTCCTTCTCCACCACCGGCGGCTCCAGGCTGATGCCCAGGGTGCGGGCGCCGGCCTGGATGGTGTCGAAGTCGCCGGTGAGGCCGATGAAGTCGGGGTCCTGGGCGCGCAGCCACGTGCCGAGCGACTCGGGGGTGTCGCGCTCGGGGTCGGAGGTGACGAAGACGACGCGCAGCTTCTCCTGGTCCTCCTTCGGCAGCTTGGACTTGGCGACGGCGATGTTGCTCATCGTCAGGGGGCAGACGTCGGGGCAGTGGGTGTAGCCGAAGTAGATCAGGGTCGGCCGGCCCTTGGTCTCCTCGATCAGGTCGTAGGTCTTGCCCTCGGTGTCGGTGAGGACCAGGTCGGGCTTGTCGAAGGGGGTGCTCAGGACGGTGCCGCGCTTCACGGAGTCGCTGGACTCCACGGAGACCGGGGCCTGGTCGGAGCCGCCCGTGCCGTCGCCGGAGGCGCCGCAGGCGGTGGAGCCGGCGGCGAGCAGGACGCCGGCGAGGGCGAGCCCGAGGGTGCGGCGGGTGAGCCGGGTCCGGCGGCGCGGGGTGTGGTGCATGGTGTCGTTCTTCCTTGCGGTGGTGGGTTGTCGGCGCGGGGCCCGGGAAGGGCCCGGCCCTCGCGGGGGAGGGCGCGGACCCTTCCGGGCCGCGGCCGTCAGGAGGTGCGGCGGCGTCCGGCCAGGACGCCGAAGGCGATGCCGCCGACCCCGGCGACGATGCCGATGACGGCGAGGACGCGGGCGGTGGTGTCGGAGGCGTCGCCCGACTCCGCGGCGTTCTCCGTCGTGTCGTCGGCGTCGGCGGCGGTCTCGGCGTCGGCGCCGTCCTCGGCGGCGTCGTTCTCGGCGGCGTCGTCACCGCCGTGGCCGTCCCCGTCCTCGGCGGGGACCAGCCTCAGCACGGGCGCCGGGTGCTCGGGCTCCTCGCCGTCGTCGGTGGGCTCCTCGATCCAGCGCACGACCTCCTTGTTGTCGTACGTCTGGACGGCCTTGAGGACGAGCCGGTCCACGTCCTCGGGGAGCTGCCCGACGGAGACGGGGAACTGCTGGAAGGTGCCCGGCTCGATGCCGCCGTCGGTCTCCGTCCAGGTGATCTTGGAGGGGACCTCGTCGAGCTGCCGGCCGTGGACCTCCAGGGGCTTGTCCAGCTTGGTCCTGGTGACCTTCACGTCCCAGCCCGGCACCGGCTGCGGCATCACGGAGGCGAGCGGGTGGTCGGCCGGGAAGGTGAGCTCCACCTTCACGGTCGAGGCGTTGTCGCGCTCGTTGGGGACCTTGACGTCGATGGTGGCGTAGCCGCCCTGCTCGGCCTCGTCGGGGTTGACGGAGACGTGGGCCGCGGCGGGCCCGGCGAGGGCCACGACACAGGCGGCGGCGACGGCGCCCGTGGCCGCGAGACGGCGGGCGGACGGCGCGGGGAAACGCGTCGGGAAACGCAACGGGAACTGCATGCTGATGACACTCCTCGTACACGGGAGAACACGCTCCCCGGCACGGTGGCGGGCTCGCGTCGGAGACCCACCGGCCGGGCGAGCCCGGGCGTGGTGCGCGCGGCGTCGGCGCACACCTCACCCCCGGGTACGGAAGTGGGGGGTGTACGCGTCAGGCCGCGAGGGCGAGGTCGTGCGAGGAGGGCGGCGGACCGCGCCGGACCACCGCGTGCGTCGGCACCAGGGAGTGGGGCGGCACCGGGTCCGGTGCCCCGTCGGCGCGGGGAGTGCCCGGCGGCACGGCGCCGTCGGGCAGCAGCCCGCGGTACAGGGCGCGCACCCAGCGCAGCGCCGTGCGCAGGGCCCGTACCAGGAGCACGCCGGCGAAGCCGTCGCCGAGGTGGGCGGAGAGCCGCACCAGCCGCCACAGCGCGGCGTCGCCGCGGCGCAGCAGCCAGCCCATGGCGAGCGCGGCCAGCAGGTGGCCGAGCAGCATGGGGCCGGAGAGCAGGGAGAGGGCGGTGCGCACGGCGGCCTGGAGGCACTCGGCCGGGCCGTCGGCGCCGGCGATGCCCGGCGGGACGTGTCCGCCGTGGAGGGACGCGGCCTCCGCCGTCGTGGTGTGCCGTGCCGTGTCGGGGAGTCCGGCGGCGGCGACGATGCGGCGGGCCTCGGCCTCGGTCAGGGCGGACGCGGCCCTGTCGTCGCAGAGCAGCCGTCCGGCCAGGGCCAGCAGCCCGTCCCGGCCGCCGCTGCCGCCCGGGGCCTGCCCGGTCGGGGCCGCCTGCGTCGACTGGCCGTAGGAGAAGAGGCAGTGGAGTGCCGTCTGCCCGAGGGCCAGCAGGGCGCTGATGCCGGGGAGGGAGCGCTCGCGTCCGGCCAGCGGCGCGGCGACGGCGAGCACGGCCACGAAGCCCACCCCGACCGTCCACGGCGGCAGACCCTGCCCGGCCGCGAACACGTGCCCGGCCGCGGACAGCGTGACGCAGACCGCGGCGAACACCGCGGCCCGAAGCAGTCGCAGGTCGGCGGCGGCGCGCGCGACGGGGGCTCTCATGGCCGAACCATCATCTCATCACCCGTTCGGCCCGGGTACGGGGCAGGGGGCTCCCGGGCGGCGCCGGGGGGGCGACGCGCTCTCCCCGCACTCCTGCACGACGGGAGAAGACAGGGCATTGATCGTTTCTCGTACATTTTCCGTATATGGACGAACACGCTGCGTCCGCCGAATGAGCGGTAGCGCGTCAACCCCGGGCTTACCGTCCGTGCCTCGGGCAATACGTAGGCGTATGTCGAGCCGCAGCCAGGAGGCTGAGCATGAGCATCTGGTGGTCTCTCCACTTGCGGCGCGAGGCCGCGAGCGTTCCGCTCGCGCGGCGGCTTCTGCTCGGCGCGATGGAGGCGGCGGGCGTCGACCCCGACGTCTCCTACGACCTGTCGGTCGCGCTCTCCGAGGCGTGCGCGAACGCGGTCGAGCACGGCGGACCGGTGGGGGCCGGGACGTCGGGCGCCGGGGAGTTCCACGTGACGGCGTACCTCGACGACGACATGTGCCGCATCGAGGTGACCGACCACGGGCCGGGGTTCGCGTACGTGCGCGGCGGCCCGCCCGGCGCGGCGGACCCCTCCGGCTCCCCGCCCGCCGGGGACGGAACCCACGGCGGAACCCGTGACGGGGTCCGTGACGGGTCCCACGACGGGGTGCACGCCCCCGAGCACGGCAGGGGGCTGTTCCTGATCGAGGCCCTCGCCGACCACGTCGACTTCCGCAGCCGGCCGGGCAACGGAGCCGTGGTCTGCTTCGACAAGCTCCTCAAGTGGAGGAAGGACGCGCTGCTGAGGGTGTCCTGACCGGAATCCGACCGGACGGACACCGTCCGTCGTCCGCCCCGTGCCGGGCTCGCCGCCCGGCACGGGGCGGACGCGTGTGCGGGCCCGGCGCTCCGCCCTCGCCCGTCGGGTTCCCCCGTCGGATTCCGGACGCCCGGGGCTTCCCCGGCCGGCTCCGGGCGGCTCCGGGCGGTGTCGGCGGGGTGAGGGCCGAGGGCCGAAAGAGGGGAAGTCGCCACGCCGTTCCATCCCCCTTCCGGCCGACGCCCGGAGGAGTTCCGCGCGGGACCGGCCGCGGACGGCGGGATCGCCCCCGATGCCGCCGGACCGCCCGGTCCACGGGCCCGCGGCCCGGTTTCCCCCAGGGTCCGAGGCCCCGCGCCCCCATGCCCGGAACAGCGGAATTCCTACTCGGGAAGCGGATTCTCCCAACGGCGCAGGACGAGTTGCCGCGTCTGGTGCCGAGGTCGAAGGTCTAAGCAGGCCGGCGATTCCGGAATGGCACCGTCCGATCACGCTCCGGAATCGCCGCCGCAATCCACTGCGGACCCGATCGTTCGGTGTGCCCTCGATTCCAGAGAAAAGGCAAGGACATGAAGAAGAAATTCTTCCTGTCGGCGTGTGTGGCGCTCGCCGCGGCACTTCCGGCCGTGCCGGGTCACGCGGCCCCGGCGGAGATCGTCGTCGACGACGACCTCGTCCAGTGTCCGAACGCGGACTTCATGGCGATCCAGGACGCGGTCGACGCCGCCCCCGCGGGGAGCCGGATCAAGGTCTGCGCCGGCACGTACGACGAGGTGGTGAACGTCGACAAGAGCCTCCAGATGACGGGAGCGCGCGCGCCGAGCGCATGCGACAGGGACCGGGCGCCGGACCCGACGAAGGACTCGATCGTCCAGGGGAGGAACTCCTCGGGAGGCGTCGTCAACCTGATGGCGAACGGGGTGCTGTTCCGGGACTTCACCGTCCGGAACAACACCGCGGGACCGGGCATCGCCACCGGCGGTTCCTTCTCCGGTTACCAGGTGGAGAGGAACGTGATCCGGGACAACGTCTTCGGAATGCACCTCGACATCCGCGAGGCGAACGAGCAGAACGAAGTCGAGAAGAACTGCATTCGCGACAACAACCGGCCGGGCCCCGAAAGCGGTTATGGAATCCTCTCGGACCGGGGACTGGACTTCACGGAGATCCTCGAGAACTCCTTCTACCGGAACGAGTCCGCGGCGATCGCGCTCGCGGGCGACAAGCCGGGCGACATCTCCGACGTCGACGTCGAGCGGAACACCTCGAGGCAGGACGGCTCGCTGCTCGTCATCACGAACTCGGTGGACAGCGAGGTGGAGCGGAACCGGGTCCGGGACAGCGCCGGAGCCGCGCTCTTCGTCGGCTACGACAACGACTGGCTCCAGATCCAGTACAACGACATCGAGGGAAGCGCCGGCGGTCTGCGCACGAGCACGGAGTCCGGCGGGGTGCCGGGCGCGGCGGCGAGCGGAGGACCGAGCACCGACGTCAAGATCATCCGCAACCACGTCGACGGGGCGACCGTCGGCGACGGCATCGGCGTCAGCCCGGACTCCCTGTCGCGGTCCGTCATCTCGCACAACCGGGTGGCGGACAACTCGCGCAGCGGCATCCGCATCGACGCGGGCGAGAACGAGGACAACCTCCTCGCCCACAACCGGCTGCGGGACAACGGCGAGCACGACTGCCACGACCGCACCGAGGGCAACCGCACCGCCGGCACGGCGAACACCTGGCGGAAGAGCACCGGCCAGACCGAGAACAGGCCCGGCCTGTGCGACCGGACGCCCGCCCCGGGAGGGTCCTGACGGCCGAGACGGTGCCGTTGACGGCCGATGGCGGCCGATGGCGGTCGGTGACGGTCGGTGACGACCGATGACCGCATTGACGACGACAACGGACGACAGCGCCGATGACCGCACGAACGCCGGCCCCGGCACGCCGGCGGTGTGAGCGTCACCGAACGGGAGGCTCCCCGGACGACCGTCCGGGGAGCCTCCCGTTCCACGCGGTGGTGCCGGCGAGGATCAGCCGCGCAGGCGCGCCATCCACGCCTCGACCTCGTCCGAGCGGCGCGGCAGCGCGGCCGAGAGGTTCCGGTTGCCGTCCTCGGTGACGAGGATGTCGTCCTCGATGCGCACCCCGATGCCCCGGTACTCCTCGGGCACCGTCAGGTCGTCGGGCTGGAAGTACAGGCCCGGCTCCACCGTCAGGCACATGCCCGGCTCCAGCGTCCCCTCGGCGTACGTCTCGCGGCGGGCGACGGCGCAGTCGTGGACGTCCATGCCGAGCATGTGGCCGGTGCCGTGCAGCGTCCAGCGGCGCTGGAGGCCCAGCTCTAGCACCCGCTCCACCGGACCCTCGACCAGGCCCCACTCCACCAGCTTCTCGGCCAGCACCCGCTGGGCGGCGTGGTGGAAGTCGAGGTACTTCGCGCCCGGCTTCACCGCCGCGATGCCCGCCTCCTGCGCCTCGTAGACGGCGTCGTAGATCTTCCGCTGGAGGTCGGTGAAGCGGCCGTTGATCGGCAGGGTGCGGGTGACGTCGGCGGTGTAGAGGGTGTGGGTCTCCACACCGGCGTCCAGCAGCAGCAGGTCGCCGGAGCGGACCGGGCCGTCGTTGCGCACCCAGTGCAGGGTGGTGGCGTGCGGCCCGGCGGCGCAGATGGAGCCGTAGCCGACGTCGTTGCCCTCCACGCGGGCGCGGAGGAAGAAGGTGCCCTCGATGTAGCGCTCGGAGGTGGCCTCGGCCTTGTCCAGCACCCGCACGACGTCCTCGAAGCCGCGCACGGTGGAGTCGACGGCCTTCTGCAGCTCGCCGATCTCGAAGTCGTCCTTGACCAGACGCATCTCGGAGAGGAAGACCCGCAGCTCCTCGTCGCGCTCGGCGGTCGTCTTGTCGGCGAGGGCCGCCTCGATCCCCGCGTCGTGGCCGCGCACCACGCGGACGTCGCCGGAGGCGGCCTTCAGCACGTCGGCGACGGTGCGCACGTCCTTGCACGGCAGGCCGTAGAGCCGCTCGGCCTCGGTGAGGCTGTGCCGGCGGCCCACCCACAGCTCGCCCTGGCCGTCGAGCCAGAACTCGCCGTTCTCGCGGTTGGAGCGGGGCAACAGGTAGAGGACGGAGTCGTGGCCGCCGTCGGCCCTCGGCTCCATGACCAGGACGCCGTCCTCGGTCTGGTTGCCGGTGAGGTAGGCGTACTCCACGGACGACCGGAAGGGGTACTCGGTGTCGTTCGAGCGCGTCTTGAGGTTGCCCGCGGGGATCACCAGCCGCTCGCCGGGGAAGCGGGCGGAGAGCTTCGCGCGCCGCTCGGCGGTGCGGTCGGCCTGGGGAATCGGCTCCAGGTCGCGCAGCTCGGTGTCGGCCCAGCCGGTCCGCATGTTCTCGGCGAGTTCGTCGGAGACACCCGGGTACAGGCCGTTCTTGCGCTGCTTGATCGGTTCTTCCGAGGTCGGTTCGCCCTGCTCGTCCGGGATCTCCGGCGTCTGCTGGTCAGCCACGTCCCTGCCTCCTCCTGCTGGTGGTGTGGGCCTCGTGCGGGCCGTTTCCCATCGTAGATCCGTGCGGTTTTCCGGGGGTACGGCCTCGGCGGAGGGTCTTCGGGCGGGGACGCGGCGGACGGTCCGCCGGGACGGTCAGAACCGCGCCGCCAGTAGCACCACGTCCTCGACGCTGTCGGCGTCGGCCCGCCCGTCGGGGAGCACGAGGTGCAGGACGTGGTCCACCAGCGCCTCGGGGTCGTCGCGGACGGCCCGGGGAGCGCCGATGGCGGCGGCCTGGAGCCGGGCGAAGGCGCGGTCCATCGGCTCCGCGGTGCGGTGCAGCAGGCCGTCGCTGTACATCAGGAGCGTCTCCCCCGGGGCCAGCCGCAGCTCGACGCTCGGCGCCTCCCAGCAGGCGAGCATCCCCAGCGGCGCGGAGAGCGTGGTCTCGGCGAACTCGACGCGCCGCGGCCCGATGATCAGCGGCGGGCAGTGCCCGGCCCCGGCGAGCACGATCCGGGTGGCGTGCCCGGCGGTCCCGACCCCGCCGCCGGACGGGCGCGGGGACGCGATCCGCTCGGCGTACCCGAACAGCGCGGTCGCCACGCGTGCCGGTTCGGTGAGCCGCAGCAGCAGCTCCAGGTCGGACAGGACCGCGACCGGGTCCTCCCCCTCCATCACCGCGTACGCCCGCAGCGACGCCCGCATCCGTCCCATCGCGGCCACCGCGTCGGGCCCCGAGCCGGTGACGCCGCCGACGGAGAGGCCGAGCGCCCCCTCGGGCAGCGGCAGGACGTCGTACCAGTCGCCTCCGCCGCGCGGTCCGGTGCGGTGCCGCACCGCCAGCCGGACGCCCGGCACCCGGGGCAGCCGGCCGGGCAGCAGTTCCTCGCGGACGGTGGCCAGGGCGGCGCGGGCGCGGGCGAGGTCGAGTTGGCGGGCGATGTGCTCGGCGGCGTGCCGGACGTACAGCCCGAGCAGGTGGCGCTGGCGCTCGGTGGGCTGCGCGGGTTCGTCGTACAGCCAGACGGCGGCGCCCACCCGGCCGGCGGTCTCGGCCACCAGCGGCACGGCGTAGCTGGCGGCGTAGCCGAGCCGGGCGGCGACCTCGCGGTGGCGGGGGTCGAGGCCGGTCTCCTCGGCGATGTGGGGGTGGGCGATCTCCCGCGGCCGGGCGCCGGTCTCCGGCAGCCCGCCCAGGAGGTACGCGTGGGAGGCGGAGTCGTGCGGGACGGTCTCGATGTGTCCGAGGTCCGCGACGCCCAGGCCGAGACCGTAGGTGGCGGCGGGAGCGTGGGGGAGGAGCCCGGAACGGGTCCGGGAGGGGGGCGGGGAGGCCGGTTCCAGGGTGATCAGTCCGCGTCGGGCGCCCACGAGGGCGGCCCCGGCGCCCAGGGCCTCGCGCACCACGCCGTCCAGGGTGTCGGCGCGGGCCAGGCGTTCGGTGAGGTCGTGCAGGGTGGTGAGGTCGGAGATCCACCCGGCGAGCCGGTCCTGGACGGCGGCGAGCCGTTCGACCGGACGTGTGAGGGCGGGGTCCTCGGCGGCGGGCGAGCGCGGGGAGGCGGGCTGCTGGTGGGGGGCGGTGACGGCGGGCGGAACAGTGTGCTGGGGCGGCGGTGCGGTCGAGTTGATTCCGGCCAGTTTCGGCGGCTGTTGGGCGCTCATGGACGGCGTCCCTCACCGCGGATCGGCAACCTCAATAGCATCGCAAACCCCCATGTCGTGCTGCTCCGCTATCAATGCCTCCAGGTGTACACGCCCTGATAACGGGATGTCCAGCATTGTCCCAGCGGGCCGTTGGTGTCCCTGTCGGGGGCTTTTGCCGCGGGGGCGCGAGGGGGGATGCGGGGGAGTGGGAACGTGACCGTAAGCTTGGCTGAAAACATACCTTCAGTCCGGTGGTTCGCGGTCGACTGACGTCCGTACGACAGCGCGTCATCACGGTCGTTGTGGGTACGTGGGTACGTACGGCAAAAGGGATCGAGCGGTCGGGTTCCGTCGGAACCCGGCGACGGGTCCGCGCGTCTCACGAGACGGAATCAGGACGCGCCCTCGTACGTGGCGAAAGATCAGGGCACGGCCACCGGGCAGCACCGGCAGTACGGACGGCACGAGCGCGGCCACCGGACGGCGGACCCACCGTGTCCCCCGCCCCACGGAATGCCCGGGCAGCGGACCGCGAAGAGCGGAACGCGGTGACGCACTGCCCCGGCCGCGCACGCGCGGTCACGTGAGATCCACAGGTGTACAGGTGTGAGGGATCGGACAACCCTCGTCGGTTTCCGGTCCTGGTAGGTCCTTGTCGATCCTTGGCGTTACGGAAAGGAACGAGCGCTGATGCGCGAGATCCTCGGAAGGCGACGCATGACCCGCTGGGCGCTGCGGAACGCGGCGCTCGTCTGCGCCACGCGCTGGGGGTGGCCCGTGCTGCCCGGTGTGGCGCCCCGGGAGCCCAGGCGCCTGACCGCACGCCAGTCCGGGCAGCCACAGGGGCGCTGTTCCTGTCCGCGGCCCGACTGCGCCGTGCCCGGCGCGCACCCCTTCGACCCCGAGCTGCTGGCGGCCACCACCGACCCCCGCATGGTGCGCTGGTGGTGGACGAACCGTCCCGACGCGCCGATCCTGCTGGCCACCGGGGGTCGCGCGCCGTGCGCGCTGAGCCTTCCGGCGTCGGCGGGGGCGCGGGCGCTGGCGGAGTTCGACCGGCTGGGGCTGCGCACCGGCCCGGTGATCGCGACCCCGACCCGTTGCGCGCTGCTGGTCGCGCCGTACGACCTGGAGGAGCTGGGCGAGTTGCTCTACGCCCAGGACTGGGTGCCCAGTTCGCTGCGCTTCCACGGCGAGGGCGGCTACGTCCCGCTGCCGCCGTCGCGCATCGGCGCCGGGCAGGTGCGCTGGGAGAGGCCGCCGTCCGTGGGGGACGGCGGAACTCCGTGGCTGCCGCGGATGGAGCTCCTGGTGGACGTGCTGGTGCGGGCCAGCGCCGAGGTCCCGGACACCGGCAGCCGGCTGGCGTACTGACCTCGGTGCGGCCCCGGCGCGCTGACGCCGTGCGGCCGGCGCACGTCCGGCACGCGGTCGGGGCGTCGCCCCCCGTTCACTCGTACGGGTAGCAGCGCGCCGGAGTTGGAGGGAAACAGGCGCTCTGTCCCCCTGGGCGCCTTCTTCCTCCCGATATGTTCGGGGACGCCTCAGGGCTCTTCCGTCTCCCGCGAGTTGCAGGGTGGATCCTTTCATGCATGAGCCGCAGCAGCGTGCCTCGAACCTCCGCGTGACCGCGCTCGCCAGCACGGTGGCGCTCGCGGTCGCCCTGCCGCTCGCCGTCGCGACCGCCGGACCGGACGCGCCCGGCGGACGCCCCGCCGCCTCCGTCTCCACCCCCTCCTCGGCGCCTTCCCCCGAGCCCGCCGCGCCTCCCGTGCCGGAGGCGTCGGCGTTCGCGCTCGCTCCGGACCGGGCGCGACAGGGGGGCGATCCGTCGGCGGTCACCGCCGTCTGCGGCCCCCAGGCCACGGCGCCGGAGGGAGTGGTGGCGCAGACGTGTGTTCTCACCCGGAACGAAACGACCTGGGGACGGATGTACTACCGGAATGGCACGGGTGAATCACTGCGCGGCGGCCTGAGTCTGATGGGTCCCGGCGGGCGGAGCATGCACATGCCGTGCACCCTGCGTGCGACGGATCGGCCGGGTACGTGCGACACCCCGCGTGCGAAGACCGCGGAAATGCGGCCGGGCGGCGAGCCGTATACGGCGGTGGCCGAGATCGGGGCGCCGGACGGGGAGGGGCTGCTGCTGCGCTCCGGCAGCAACACCGTTGACCTGTCGGGGAGTTGAGGTCTCGACCCGCCGTCCGGAGATCCCCGCGGAAGCGTCCGGACATGGAAAGACCCGATCGCTGGCGACGGGGGATGCACCAGCGACCGGGCTCTTAAACGGTAACAAGCAATTGGCCGTTCGCAAATTCCACCGATCTCTTCAAGCCGTCGATTTACCTGCGAGTGCGGCTCGTTGTGACGTGAATCACTGTGCGAATGTCCGTATGCTTCCCCGAAATTCGTCTGTCAGTTGAGAGTCACCTGTCGATTGGTGAATCCGCTGCGCGCCCGACGCTCGTCCGCCGTCAGCGGCGTGGTGACGGCGAGCGCGTCCGCGAGCCGTTCCGCGAAGGCCGCCGCGGGCTTCTCGCACTCCTCCGCGCCCATCGCGCTCGGCAGGTCCCAGACCGGCACCACCAGCCCGTGCGCGCGGAACGAGCCGACCAGACGCGTGTCTCCCCCGAGCGACGAGGCGCCGGCGGCGTGCAGCCGGGCGAGCGCGTCGAGCAACTGCTCCTCGGGGTGCGGCATGACCCAGCGCAGGTGGTTCTTCTCCGGGGTCTCGCACCAGTACGCGGCCTCCACGCCCTCCAGACGGACGGTCGGCAAGGCGGCCGAATTGGCTCGTTCCAGTGAGGCGGCCACCTCCGGGCTCTGGTTGCCGGCGTCCTCCACCCAGAACTCGAAGCCGCTGTGCACCTCGGGCACGAAGGGCGCGTCGAGGTCCAGCAGGTCCTGTAGGCGCGGGGCGTCGGCCACGGTCCGCTCGGCGGCCACCGGGGTGCCCGGCCGCGCGGTCAGGGCCCGCCGCAGCACGTCGGCCAGGTCCCGGCTGATGTCCCCGGAGGGCGTGTCGTTCTGCAGGCCGAGCAGCACGGCGCCGTTGTCGCGGCGCAGCGCGGGCCAGGCCATGGGCAGGACGGTGGCGAGCGTCACGGAGGGGACGTCCTCGGGAAGACCGTCCTTCAGGGTCAGCGATGCGGTCGCGGCGGGCACCAGCTCGCGGAGCGCGACCCAGTCGCACTCCCCGGGCAGCCCCTCGAACGGCCGCCGGACCAGCTCGGTCACCGCCTGGGCGGCGGCCCGGCCGTGGCAGGCCTTGTAGCGGCGGCCCGATCCACAGGGGCAGGGCTCGCGGGCCCCGACGACGGGAACCTCCCCGTCGACGAGTTGCGGCGTGGCGGCCTTTGTCTGGGGACGGCGCTTCTTGGCCATGGCGTGCGGATCTCCTGGTCGTACGGACGCTGTCGGCGCGAGCCTAGTGCGTGGGGCCCGAACCGTCCGCGTACGCGGGAGATGCCACCCGAAACGCCTACGCGAAGTCCTCCAGGTCCACCAGATCGAAGTCCATGGAGGGGTCGAACCCGCCCTCGCCGGGGGGCACCACCGCCCAGACCGTCACCTCGTCGGGGTCGTCGCCGTTCCGCACGCCCCAGTCACGGGCGAGGGAGGTGATGATCGACAGCCCCCGGCCGCCCCGCGCCGTCACCGACGGATTGGCCAGGCGGGGACGGGTCGGGCCCCCGCCGTCCGTGACGGAGACGCGTACCCCGCCGTCCTCGGTGCGGCCCCACGCGGCGTACACGAAATTCCCCGCGCCGAGAGGTCTGGCGTGCCGGTACGCGTTGCTGAGGAGTTCGGAAAGGACGAGAACCGCGTCGTCCACGACC
This sequence comes from Streptomyces macrosporus, assembly GCF_039533145.1. Taxonomy (NCBI): domain Bacteria; kingdom Bacillati; phylum Actinomycetota; class Actinomycetes; order Kitasatosporales; family Streptomycetaceae; genus Streptomyces; species Streptomyces macrosporus. The sequence goes on along the minus strand of NZ_BAAASZ010000052.1, from coordinate 14,918 downwards.
GCTTCGGGCGTTCCGTAACCGAGAAGCTCCTCGCGCATACGCCGTCGCGCCGCACCCACGCCCGCCGGACCGTGGGGTACGGCCATCGTCGACGACGTCGGCGCTTTCTGTGCAACCACCAACGCCACCCCCGAGACCTCCTTCTTCGCCCCACGCCACGTGATGGATGCCCCTTTGTCCGAGACCGGAAACCGCACGGAACATTCCCGTGACGCACCCCTCATCCGCGATTCACCACCGGTGAGGCGTGAAGTGCGCCGGAGCACTCCCCGCGAACGCCGCGGAAAGCGGCTCAAACCCCTCGTCCCCGTTCCAGTTGGGCCAGTTGGGACAGGACGCGTCTGGGGCGGTTGGTGATGATGGCGTCGACGCCGAGCAGCGCGCACAGTTCGACGTCCACCGGGTCGTCCACCGTCCACACGTGCACCTGATGGCCCATGCTGTGCGCATGTGCCACGTACTCGGGGTGGTTCCGCAGGATCCGGATGCTCGGACCGGCGATCCCCACGCCCGGCGGCAGCCGCCCGTCACGGTGGCGCGGCAGCAGGAACTGCATCAGGTAGACGGTGGGAATCCACGGCGCCGCGGCCCGCACCCGGTGCAGCGAGCGGGCCGAGAAGCTCATCACGCGCACGGGAATGGCCGGATCGTGGCGGGCGAGCACCCGCAGCAGCTCCTCCTCGACCTGCCCCGCCCAACGGGTGGGGTGCTTGGTCTCGATGGCCAGGTCCACGCGGCGGCCCGCGGCGGCCTGCTCCTCCACCAGGCGCAGCAGCCGCTCCAGGGTGAGGACGGAGGTGTGCTCGCGGGTCTCCGTCTCCGGCGACTCGTGCGGGTCGCTCCAGCCCTTCCAGGAGCCGAAGTCCAAGGCGGCCAGGTCGGCCAATTCCAAAGCGGAGACGGCGCCTCGGCCGTTGGATGTACGGTTGACCCGGCGATCGTGCACACAGACGAGGTGGCCGTCGGCGGTGAGCCGCACGTCGCACTCCAGCCCGTCGGCACCGTCCTCGATGGCCTTGCGGTACGCGGCCAGGGTGTGCTCCGGGGCGTCCTCGGAGGCCCCGCGGTGGGCGATGACGGAGATGGGGCGCCGTGGTCCGGGCGATCCGGGCGACACCTGGTGGCTCTCGTAGCTCACCGCGTTATGGTGCCACCCCGCCGCCACGCCGTGGACCGTCGTGCCGTCCGGGCCCGCGCGCCGCCCGGACGGACGTGCTTACGCCGCCCTGACGTGCCGCGGGAGAAGCTGACGTCATACACCTGAATACGCGCCGCACCCCTGCCGGCGCGCGACTGTCGTGTACCTGAGGAGATAGCTGTGAGCACCGAGAACGAGGGCGCCGCCGACAAGCCCGCGGCCGGCGCCCCCGTGCCGCCCCCGCCGGCCGAGCGGTCCGGCGCGAACGACGCCGCCGCGCCCAGGACACCGACCGACACCTCATCGGAGGACTACGACCTCCCGGCCCCGGCGCCCGCCCCGGCGTCCGGACCCGCCCCGGCGTCCGGAGACGCGGCGACCACCCACCTGCGGAAGATCGAGCCCGAGCCCGAGGCCGCGTCGCCCGAGCCGGCGCGGCAGCCGCAGTCCCCGCCGGCGGCGTCCCCGCCCCCGTCCTCCTCCTCCCAGCCCCCGCAGCCGCCGCAGCCCCCGCACGAGACGCCGGCCCGGCCCCCCGCCGGCGAACCCCCCGCCGACCGGACGGCCCAGCTCCACGCCGCTCCCCCCGCCCCGCAGCAGTACCCCGGACAGTGGGGCACACCGGGCGGCTACGACTACGGCACCACGCCTCCCGCCCCCGGCGCTCCCGCCGGCCCCGCCTCCCCGTGGGGCGTCCCGCCCACGCCCGCGCAGCCGGAGCGGAAGCGGCGGTTCAGCGGTCTCGTCGCCACCGTCGCCGCGGTGGCCCTGCTGGCGGGCGGCGTCGGCACGGGCGTCGGCTACTGGGCGGCGGACCGCGTGAACAGCGGCAGCTCGACGACCATCTCCTCCGACGGCGACCTCGAACAGGTCAACCGCGCCCCCGACTCCGTCGCCGGGATCGCCGCCAAGGCCCTGCCCAGCGTGGTGACGATCGAGGCCGAGGGCGGCGGCGAGAGCGGCACCGGCACCGGCTTCGTCTACGACAAGCAGGGCCACATCATGACCAACAACCACGTGGTGGCCAGCGCCGCCGACGGCGGCCGGCTCACCGCGACCTTCTCCGACGGCAGGAAGTACGAGGCCGAGGTCGTCGGCCGCGCCCAGGGGTACGACGTCGCCGTCATCAAGCTCAAGAACGCCTCCGACGCCAAGCTCACCCCGCTCCCCCTCGGCGACTCCGACAAGGTCCAGGTCGGCGACTCGACGATCGCGATCGGAGCCCCGTACGGCCTGTCCGGCACGGTGACCACCGGCATCGTCAGCGCCAAGAACCGCCCGGTCGCCTCCAGCGACGGGCAGGGCTCCCAGGCGTCCTACATGAGCGCCATCCAGACGGACGCCTCCATCAACCCGGGCAACTCCGGCGGCCCGCTCCTCAACGCCGAGGGCGCGGTGATCGGCATCAACTCCGCGATCCAGTCGGCGGGCAACGGCCTCGGCCAGGGCGCGGCCGGCAGCATCGGCCTCGGCTTCGCCATCCCGATCAACCAGGGCCAGCGCGTCGCCAAGACCCTGATCGAGACGGGCGAGCCGGTCTACCCGGTCATCGGCGTCCAGGTCGACCTCCGCGACCTGGGCGACGGCGCCCGCGTCATCGAGGACACCGACGACGGCAGCGAGCCGGTCACCCCGGGCGGCCCGGCCGACAAGGCGGGCCTGCGGCCGGGCGACGTGATCACCAAGTTCGACGACGTGGTGATCGACAGCGGCCCCACCCTGATCAGCGAGATCTGGACCCACGAGCCGGGCGAGAAGGTCTCGCTCACCTACGAACGCGGCGGCAAGGAGAACACGGTCGAACTCACTCTGGGCTCCCGCCGGGGCGACTGACGAACCGGCTACGCTATCCCCACGCCGCGCCGTGTGGTGCGGCGTGGGGAGGCTTGCCCGAGCGGCCTAAGGGAACGGTCTTGAAAACCGTCGTGGTGGCGACACCACCGTGGGTTCAAATCCCACAGCCTCCGCCGAGGTGAACGAACCAGCAGGTCAGAAGGGGTGCCTCCCACCGGGAGGCACCCCTTCTGCGTTCGCCCTGTCTCACCCCGGCCCGCCCGTATCCCGCCATCGACCAGCGCGTGTGGGCCATCCGTGGGCCAGGATCCCGGTCACGTGTCGCCGCTCAGCCCCTTCTCGATGAGCTGGTTGGCGAGCGACTGCTGACCGCGCAGGATCTTGGCGTAGAAGCGGAACAGGACGGTGAGGCTGTGGCCCGCGCGCCGGGCCACCTCGACCGGATCCACACCGGAGTTGATCCACAGTGAGACTCCGGCGTGCCGGAGGGAGTAGGGGACGTCCGCGAGTGGGGTCGCGGCCTCGGCCTCCGACAGTGCCTTCTCGCGGGCGGCGTCCCAGAGCTCGCAGTACTCGGTGGACCGGACGCGACCGCCCTTGGCCGCACGGAAGAGCCGACCGTCCTCCGCCGTGCCGTACGCCTCGATGTGCTCGCGCAGCATCGCCGTGAGGACGGGCGGGATCGGCACGGGCCGGGTGGCCCGGCGTGCCCGGCGCTTGAGGCCGCGCTGCTCGTAGGACTCGCCGTCGTCGGTCCCCCCCGAGCCGACTTCCGGGCGGCTGCCCGCGAGGATCAGCTCTCCCCAACCCTCCTCGGGCAGCCGGCAGTCCGCGGCCCGCAGCGCGGCGATCTCGGACGGCCGCATGGCCGCGTAGTAGAGGCAGCCGAAGAACGGGGCGAGGTAGGCGCCCCTGTCTCCCTGCTCCCGCACCGCGTCGATGAGCGCCGCCGCCTGCCGGGGTTGGGCACGTAGCGGAAGTCGACTTCGTCATCACGGGTCGGGGGAGTCCAGTCGACTCGGGTGAGCGGGTTGGTGGAGAGGACGCCCCTCTCCACCGCGTAGCGCAGGGCGTTGCTGAGCACCATGCGCTTGCGGTTGACGGTGTTGTCGGCGGCCGGTGTCCCGTCCAGCTTCCGCGAGAGGGCGTCCAGGGCCGCCCGCATCCGCTCCGGCCGGGCCGCCTCGGTCACCTTGAGCGAGTGCTTCTCGACCCACACGAGGGCGGCCCGCACGTCCGCCGGGAGCTCCCTCGCGTCCGCGAGGGAGGCGAGGGTGCCGTCGCTCCCTGGCACCGCGCGGAACGCCCAGGAGTAGAGCGACCTGCGGAGCACGTCCGGTTTCGGCACCCCTCGCGTCGTCGAGACGAACGCCGGGGTGACGGTGGCGAGGGCGTCGGCGATGCTCGCCCGGTGCTTGGCCGCGGCCTTGGGCCACTTCATGAGCACGTATGCCTTGGCGTGCTCGTACCAGGTGGGCGAGTTGAGCGCGCTCAACTCGTTCGCGGGCAGCCCGGTGTCCTCGTCGAACTGCTCGCGGTTGCGGAGTGCTGCCATGAGTTCCGAACGGCGCCCGTCCGCCTGGGCCTTGAGCGTGAAGCTCTTCGAGTGCGAGCGGGAGCCGACCCGCCACCGCAACTCGAAGGGCTTCGGCCGGCCCTTCCGCGTCCGGATCGACCAGATGACTACGTCGTACGTGAGCATGTCTCCCCATACGGAGAGGGCCCGCCGTGCGGCGGGCCCTCTCGAAGTGTGGTGGTTGTTCAGCCGGTCGGGATCAGGCGGCGTTCTCTTCGCAGTGGCTCAGCCAGGCGTCGAGGTCGCGGCGGCGGACGCGGAGTTGGCCGTTGGGCAGCTTCAGCAGCTTCGGCCCCTGCCCGCGCGCCCGCATCCGGTAGAAGGCGGCGCGGCTCATGTCGAGCTCTGCCAGGACGTCGCGCAGCTTGAGCATCTCGGTGCGTGCCATGTGTCGTGGCTCCTTCGAGGAGGATGAGATACGGGCCTTCTCTCTCAGGTCCGCTACTTCCGCTACCTCCGCTACCGCCCTGGTCAGGGGCATGATCGAGGTAGCGGATCGGGGTAGCGGTAGCGGATGAGTCCGCTACCGACCCGCAGGGGGGATCGTGCGGGCCGGTAGCGGGTGAAGCGGCGCGGTAGCGGATGAGCGGCGGCTTGCCGCTACCTCTCTTGGGTCTCTGACCTGCTCGGTAGCGGAGGTAGCGGAAGTAGCGGGCTCTCAGGGGGTGGCGGGCAGTACCGCTGCCATGCGTCGTGCAGATCGCTGGCGTAGTAACCCTTCATGACGCTGCCGCCGGTCTTGATGTTGCGGGCCGCGATCGGGGTGTTGTCCGCGGTCATGTACTCGCGCAGCATCCGGGAGAGCCCGCGGGCATCCAACGGCTTACCGCTCATGTCCGCCCACGGCGCCTCGTCGAGGCTGTGGAGGCGGTCGAGGATGGCGACGGTGGGCAGCCGGTCGATGCCGTTGAACACGTAGTCGCGCAAGTCGGTCAGCAGCCGGATGCCCATGCTGCCCTTGTCGTTCGCCTTCGTCGCGGTGACCAGCTCGACGCACGCGGCCCGGGCCCGCTCCGGCCACTCTCCTCCGGCCGCGTCGGCGACGGCGATCAGGGGTTCCCACACGTCCGCGGGCCGGTCGGTGATGCCCTCGGGCATCTCGGGGAACACGCCGTCGACCAGGTGCCGCACGTTGGCCGCCCAGGCGGCGAGCCGGTCGCGCAGCGCGTGGCCCTCCTTCTCGTGGATGCGCTGCCGGAACGGCTCCACCTTCTCGTTGGGGGCACGGCGGCGCATGCGGACGATGACCGAGCGGGTCAGGATCGTGTCCGGCAGCGAGCCGAGCCCGGCCACCGCCACGGCGCAGAAGGAGGGGAACTCCTGCACCGTCTGATTGGCACCGTCTCCCACACACCGCCACATCACCCCGGAGCGGCGGTGCCCGGCGTTGAGGAAGCCGCGGAGCTGTTCGTTCTCCCCGGCCTTGGGGCCGAACACGGTGTCGATCTCGTCGAAGAGAATCGTGGGCCGTCCGTCCATGCCGGAGACGGCCCGGAACAGGGCGGAGGCGGAGGCGTTGACGGCCACCATCGGCTGCGGCACCAGGGTCTCCACTATTTCCAGTGCTCGGCTTTTGCCGCTGCCCGGCTCCGGGGAGAGGAAAGCGAGTCGCGGGGTGGAGTCGAAGCAGTCCAACAGGTGCGCGTGAGCGTCCCACAGCGTCACGGCCACATAGGCAGCGTCGATGGGGAAGATGTTGAAGCGGCGGTGGAACGCTTCGACCTCGTTCAGCAGTGCGGCGCCATCGGCAGTGGTGCTGGTCATGCGGCGTTCCTCCTTTCGGTGGTGCGGAGCGGGCATACGTCGCGGTGGTGGGTGTGGGCGTCGATCAGGGCGAGCACTTTGCGGTGGCCGACGGCGCTGCGGTCGTGGCCACACAGGCATTTCGAGGTGGCGGTGGGGACGGCGCCGCGGCCGGGCGCGGTGACGTGCAGCCACGCGATCGGGAACCGGCCGTCGCCCTGCTGCGGGTCAGAGCGAAGAGAGGACGGCCTACGGCCGACGTCTTTCGGGCCGCCCACGGTCTCGGCCGGTGTGGCCGGTTGGGCGGTGTGCGGCCGGTGGACGGCCCGGGCGAGGCTCTTCAGCGGGGGACGGGTGGGGGCGGTCATGCCGTCCTCCGCCGTGGGTTGTGCGCAATCGACCAGTTGAGCGCGCTGCGAAGGGTGGCGCGGCACTGGGCCGGCGGCAGTCCGGTCGACTCCCCTGCCTGCTGAAGAGCCTCCTCCACCACCGACCGGGGAAGGTCGCCCCACGCGACGAATCGCCCCAGCGCGCGGGCGGCCCGGAACAGTGCGGCCTCGCGCCTACCCTCCTGGGCCGCCGCGACGGCCCTGGTCTCGTTGGCCAGTGCTGCCTCGGCGTACCGGGTGGCGCGGGTCGTCACCGCCACGGACACCGCCCCCACAGGCCGGGGCGTGGGCTGCAGGGCGTCCAGCAGCCAGCCGGGCAGCGGCGCCACCGGGCGGGCGCCCACCACCTCGTAGGTGCCCGCGTCGGTAGTGCTGCCGGGGGCGACGACGTAGCCGCCCCAGGCGCGGGTGTCGACCAACGGGGCGAGGGTGCCCGCGGTGTTGCCCAGCCGCACCCCGGCCGGGGCGGTGAAGTACAGGTGCCGTCCCCCGCTCGCGGTCCGCACCGTGAGCGTGGTGGGGATGGCCTGCCCGGCGCGCTCGCAGAGCGCCTGGAAGGTCGCCGCGCCGTCAGGCGCGTCCGCTCCGTCCTTGGGGGTGTCGAGGTCGACGACGACCAGCCCGGACGGGCCAGTGGCGATGCCGACGTTGAACGGGGCGCGGGTCCAGGCGGCGCGGATGCGGGCCGGATCGCAGGTGGCGCGCTGCTCCCACTTGCGGTGCCCAGCCCTGCAATCCCCGGTCCGGGGGCAGCGGGCCTCACCGTGCAAGGCCGGCCGCTTGCCGCCCGGGCGGAGCGGGAAGACGTGCCAGCCACGGGCAGCCGCGGCAAGGGCCGCGCTCAACTGCCTACTGGTGCCGGATTGGGGCATGCTGAAGGTCTCCTGTTCTGTCGAAGGGACATGGAGAGCCGGGGCGGCCACGGACTTTGGCGAGACGGTGGCCGCCCCGGGCGTAGCTACTGCGAGCTGCGCGCGGCCCGGCGGATGAGGCTTGCGATGGTGGCGACGGTGGGCCAGTCCCACACCGCGAGCCAGTCGACGATGCGTCGGTCGTACTCCCCCAGCTCCACGCCTGCCGCTGTCAGTTCGGCGAGCAGGACGGCCAGGCATCCGGACTCGTCGGCGTAGCCGCGCGGGCGGGTGTCGAGGGGACCGTCGGAGATGGGGTAGGGGTGCGGCGGGTTGTGCATCAGGCCGTTCCTTCCTGATCGGTGTTGTACGGGAGCTGTGGCAGCCCGGCCGCGGTGAGCGCGGTCGGGTCGAAGCCGGGCAGCATGGCGCGGGCGGTCATGGCCTCGGCGAGCGCGGCGGCGTAGGCGGCACCCTCGCGGGCCACCTCGATCTGCGTGCGCGACCGCAGGGCCTCGACACGCTCGATGTGGGCGTGCTCCTCGCGCCGCTCGACGGTCCGGCGCTCGTAGGCCACCGCCTCGCGGCGGTCGGTGCGCCAGTAGCGGGCCGCGAGCCCGTAGGCGACGGCGGTGGCCAAGGCCCACAGCAGCAGCGGCAGCGACCAGCCGTCGGCGTATCCGGCCACTCCGGCCAGGGCGAGCCCGCCGGAGGCGGCGAACGCGGTTCCGGCGAGCACCCCGTCCCCGGACTGCCCGAGAGAGGCGCAGGCGCCGGCCGCCGCGGCTCCGAGAGCGAGGACGGTCATCAGCGCGGCGTTGCCGACGGAGTGTTCGGCGCCGTTGGCGTTCCAGATCCGGGCCAGGATGAGCACGGTGGAGGTGGCCAGCACGGGCGCGGCCTTCGGCAGTGCCACGGCGAGCCAGTGCCGCGCGGTGAGCTGTTCGGTCACGGTCGGGCTCCTTTCACAGGTCGGGGATGGCGTCGATGACGGCGGCGGTGAGTTCGTTGATGGGCCCGGCCGCGCCGGTGGAGGCGAGGAAGAAGCCGAACATCGCGGCGACGAACGCGGAGCCGTAGCCGAGGGTCTTGGAGCGCAGCAGGAAGAACAGGACCAAGCCGAAGAGCAGGACCAGGGAGACGGTCACGGCCATGCGGGGATCTCCTTTTCGGGTCAGTGGGAGCCGTCGCGGTAGAGCCGCGCGGCGCGGTTGAACAGCCAGCGGCCGACGCGGATGCGCTTGCCGCAGCCACGGCAGCGGCGGCAGTCCTTGCCGCGCTTGGGCCGTCCTTTGCGGTCAGTGGTCAGGGCGTAGCCGAAGCCGTTGCAGCGGCGACAGGTGCCGAACGGCGACGCCGCACACACCGACACGTAACCCAGAGTGACGACGAGTAGGCAGGCGATAGCGAGGAGCGCAGGGGGCATGGCGGGCCCTCTCAGACGGTTTCGAAGGGTGTGCCGAGGTGGGCCGCTATCCGCTAGCGGCCTAATCAGGGGCTATGTGGGGTGCTAGCGGGGCTGCTTGCGCAAGCGGGTCGAGATGCTTGCGCAAGCAGCCCTGTGGCGTCATCCGGCGTCGCGGTTTCCGTCACGCTCCGCGATCGCCTTGACGATGTGGGAGCGGTCGATGCCGCGCCGGTTGACGACCTTGCCGTCCACGCGGCGGTTGACCTGGACGGCCTTGACGCCGTACGGCTTCAGCGCGGCGGAGAGCCGGGCCGCGTCCCACTCGCCCGTCTCGTCCGTCCACGTGCCGTACAGCTCCGGGCGCAGCTCGGCGAGACGGCCGATGACTGTCTCGGACCACACCTTGGTCTCGCCAGCGGGGACGACGGCGAGGATGTCGTCGAGCAGCGTGTCGGCCGCCGGGCGCCGCTCCGGCTCCTTGCCGGCCGCGAGCCCGGTCAGGGTGCCCGCGTCCTGGCGTGCCTTGCGGGCCCGGTCGCAGATGGCGTCGGCGGACGGGCCGTCGATGTAGTAGGTGCGGACGATCTGCGGGTCGTCGGCGGCGCCGATCAGGTAGCCGATGCCCTTGTCGGACTTGGTGAACGACGTGGCGCGGATGCCGTTCTTGTACATCGAGGTGCCGAGGATCATGTCGTTCTCGATCTGACCCATGACCCGCAGGCAGAACCGCATGCCGACGTTCGCGCTGATGGCCGGGGGCAGCGATTCCTTGTCGGGGCGCTGGGTGGCCAGCAGCAGGATCACGCCCAGGGCCCGGCCACGCTTGATGATGGCCGTGCACAGGGCTCCGGCTTCCTTGCCGTACTCCGGGTGGGAGAACAGCTCTTGGCACTCGTCGATGGCCAGCACCAGCGGGTGCAGTCCCAGCGACCGGTTGGCGGCCAGTTCGGGGGTGACCTTGTTCTCCGGGCACTTGTCCTTGGGCAGTGAGGCGATCACCTTCGCTCGCCGCTCCAGGTCCTTGTGGACGTAGCGGATGGAGTCCAGCGCGGCGGCGCAGGTGTCGTCGTCCGGGCCGGAGCCGTAGTCGGCGGCGACCTTCTTCAGCCCTTCCAGGTCGCCGGTGCCCTTCAGTTCCCAGATCAGCAGCTCCGCCAGCACGTCCAGGGCGGCGGCCAGCAGCGGGGTGCGCAGGGAGAAGGTCTTGCCCATGCCCGGCATGGCGCCGATCAGGACGTTGTCGTACATCAGCGTGATGTCGACGTTGCGGCCACGCTGGTCGGTGCCGAACGGCAGCGGCTTGAACAGCGAGGCGGTGCCGCCATTGGTCAGCGGCCAGGTGGGCGGCTTGACCTTGTTCAGCGGCTTGTCGCCGACCCACAGCATCATCCGGCCGGCGTGTTCGTCCGGGACCGGCTCCGGCCACACGCAGCCCAGCGGGCGGCGCAGGCCGGAGGCGAGCTTTTCGCGCCGGTCGAGGATGTCCGGCACGGTCACCCCGTAGGGCAGGTCGACGTCGGCGCGCCAGCCGGGGCCGTCGCGGGTGATCGGGGCGGGGAACTTGATGCCTTCCCCGCCCTTGCCCAGCGCCTTGTTGATCTCCGCGATGCCCAGCGAGCCCAGGGCCCGCTCAACGATGGTGGAGGTCAGCCGCTCCACCTCGGGGACGACCACGGCGCGGGAGACGATCGGCTTGTCCGCCGGGGTGCCGACGAAACCGAACGCGGCCACCGCGGCCGCCATGGCGACCGCGAGCATCCAGGTCGGGGCGAGCACCCACAGCGCGAGCGCGAGCAGCGGGCCGACAAACGCGGCCAGGGTCAGCAGGATCGCGCGGAGTCGGACCCGGCGGTCGCGCTGCCGGGAGAGCTTCAGGTACTCCTCGGCGTTCTCGCGTCGGGCCGCGGCCTGTCGCAGCGGCTCGCCCTCGGCGTCGGTCACCCACCGCAGGGTGCCGCCGACGAACTTCGCGCACCCGACCGGGGCACGGGCCGCGAGCACCGCGGCGTACCAGGGCAGTCGGACGCCGTGGAACGCGGCGGCGTGGCCGATGTGCCCGACCGCCCATCCGGCCGCGCCGACGAACTCCGGCTTGGACCGAGCCCACACGGGCAGCACCGGACGGCGCTTCGCGGCCCGCAGCCGCTCCCACCGACCCGGGCCGACCGGCGCGGGCAGGTCGACCATCACCGGAGCCGACTCGTCGGCCGACTCTCCCACCGACTCGGCACCCGACCCGCCGGGCGCGGAGTCGGGCGACCGGTCGGCCGACCCGGTACGGGCCGACCGCGCCGCCTCCAGGTCGACCACCTCGGCGTCCGAGTCGGCGCTCATCTCGGCTTCGAGTCGGTCGAACAGTTCGTTCTCATCCTCGTGGTTCACTGGCACTTCCTTCCTGATACGGGAGGGGTTGGCGGGCCCGGCCGCTGCTTTGGTCGGTCGTGACCGGGCCCGTCGCGCTGTTCGTCAGGCGGCAAGGTCGTGCGGATCAGGCCGCTACCGCCTCGGGCTCTTCGGCGTCGGCGGCGGTCCGCTCCGCGCGGAGGGTGTCGCGCAGGGTGCGAGCGTTGGCCTGGGAGACCCGGACGGCCTTACGGATGGCTTCCGCGGTCAAGGCCGCCGTGGGCCAGTCGGCCGTCACCTGCCGCGCCTCGGCGAGCAGTTCCGCCGGCGTGCGCGCCGCACCGGTCTTGGCCCGGCGGGCCGGTCGCCGCGTCCTGGGCCGCTGTGGGCGCGGCTCCTGCTCCGGTTCCTGCTTCGCGGTTTCCGGCTCCGACTCGGGAGCTGCGATGGGCTCGACAGCGGCGGGGGCGAGGTCGCCCAGCTTCAGCAGCACGCGGGTACGGCGCGGGGTGCGCCGGCGCCACTGCCGTCCGTACCGCTCGCGCAACTCCGCGCGGGCCAGCTGGCGTTCCTTCTCGCGTGCGAGGGCGTCGGCGTAGGAGGTGATCTCCCACAGCGCCATCCGGCGCCACAGCGCGAATGTGGAGGGGAACGCCAGCAGCCACCGTGAGAAGCGGATCTTGTCCATCCGGCGGCCGGTGGCGGCGCCGATCCGGACGGCGTAGATGTGGGCGCCGATCTCGGAGAACACCACCCACAGCAACGGCATGGTGCCGTGCGCGAGTTTCGCCGACAGCGAGTGCCCGGCCGCGACGTTCAGCCAGCACGTGACGAGGGTGAGCGCCCAGGGCACAAACCGCACCCACGCGAGCGCCATGTCCATCCGGATCAGCAGCAGGTTGGCCACCGTGAACACCGGAATGGCGATGTCGATGCCGACCGGCAGCATCCACGGTTGGCCGAAGCCCCAGCGGGCCGCCGCGGAGGACACCGCGTCGAACGAGGACGCCAGCCCCAGCACGCCGACTCCGGCCGCGGCCAGCGCGGCGAACCCGGCGAGCCCCAGTTCCGGGCGCGTCAGCGGCGGAACCGCCGGTCGTTCCGTCTGCACCGGGGCGGTCATGCGGCTTCCCCCGTCCCAGGCTGGTCGTCGCGGACGGCGGAGCGCAGCAGCGGCACGGTGCGGGTGAGCGCGTCGGCGTACAGCGCGTCCCAGGCGGCCACCTCGTCGCCGCTCTCACCCTGCGCGCGCAGCTCGGCGAGCACGTCGCGGGCCGCGTCCAGCCGGGCCGCGCGTTCCGTCGGTGTCTCTGGCCGGAGCGGACCGCGGAACAGGTCGACGTCGATACCGGCGGGCAGCTCCTCGTCGATGCCGAGCGCCAGTTCGGCGAACTCGGCGGCGTTCACCACGTGGTGGTGTCCGATGTACGTGCGCATGACGCATCACTCCGGGAAGTCGAAGGGACATGGAGAAGCTGGAGCGGTCCGCGGACTGTGGCGAGACGGCGGGCCGCTCCGGTGTCGAGTGGTGCAATGCGGCTCCTCCGGCCGTTCCGAGGAGCAGGAGGGGAGCCGGGCGCAGCGCGCACCGTGTGGCGCTGCGGAACTTGGGTTGTGCAGATGTCTCCTTCGGGTGCGATCCCAAGGCGTATGGAGACGTGACCTTTCGGTCTAAGCCCTCCCGAGTGACCAGGGTCGGGTGCGCCCTCGGCCCGCTCTGTCCCGGGCCCCTTGTCGCGTGTCTGAGCAGCCCAAAGAAGGCCCTCAGATCCGCAGTCCTAGGACTGCGGGCGACCGAGCAACACCATGGCGCACAGTCCCAGGACTGTCAACAGTCCTGGGACTGTGCTTCACTGGCTGCACTGAAAGGAGTCCTGAATGACCCCCAAGTGGCGAGAACTCGCGGACAAACTGGCCGCCCAGATCAGGGCCGGCGAGTACGCACCCGGCGAGCAGTTGCCGCACATCCGGGAGCTGGTCGAGGCGGGCGAGGGCTCCAAGTCCACCGTCCACGCCGCCTACAAGGCCCTGGAGGCGGAAGGACTGGTCACCTCATCGCGTGGGCACGGCACGGTGGTGCGGGAGCAGGTGCCGCTGAAGCGGCTCGGCATCGCGCGGTACGACAAGGCCAAGTGGCGCGACGGGGACGAGGTGGCGTTCATCGCCGACCGCGTGGCCTCCGGACGGCCGTACCAGCGCGGCGAGCAGACCCAGACCGTCAGCCTGGTCGAGGCCCCGCCCGCCGTCGCCGAGGCCCACGGCCTGCCACCCGGCGCCCAGGTCTACGCCCGAGCGCGGTTGGTGAAGCAAGGCGACCGGCCGACCCATACCCTGACCAGCTACTACCGGCCCGAGCACGTCGAGGGCACCCGGCTGGTCGACCCCACCCCGGGCCCGGCCGGCAAGGGCGGCGGCTTCCGTGTCCTGTACGACGCGGGATACGAGATCGACCACATGCGGGAAGAACTCTTCGCGCGCATCCCCACCCCCGAAGAGGTGAAGCTTCTTCAACTGCCTGCCGGGGAACCCGTGGTGGAGCTGCACCGCACCACGTACACGGCTGACGGGACCGTGGTGGAGTACGCCATCGGCGTCCACGCCGCCTCGCGGTTCGCCTGGGTCTACGACTTCAAGGTCCCCGACTCGACCAAGCAGGAGGACAACCGGTGATCTCGAAACAGGCGTGGCGGGACGCCCAGACGCTGTGGGACTTCCACCGGATGCACCACGAGCCGCGTCCGTGCTCGGTGGGCATCGGCCTGGGCAGCCACGACCTGGGCGTGGCCGACACCGCGGCCGACCTCTACCACCGCGGCCTGGTGCCGCTCCTCGTCTTCACCGGCGCCACCAGCCCCACCACCCGGGAGCGGATGCCCCGGGGCGAGGCCGTCCACTACCGGGAGCGTGCGGTGGAGCTGGGCGTCCCCGCGGAGGCCATCCTGATCGAGCCCAACGCCCGGAACACCGGCGAGAACATCCGCCTCTCCCGCGCCCTGCTCGAAGAACAGCGCATCCCGGTCTCGTCCGCCCTGCTGATCAGCAAGCCGTACGAGGAACGGCGCGCGTACGCCACCGCACGCAAGCTCTGGCCGGACGTCGAGTGGGTATGCGCGTCCGCGCCCCTCGCGTTCTCCGAGTACGTCGAGTCGATCCAAGACGCGCGCCTTGTGATCGACATGCTGGTCGGGGCCCTGCAACGCCTGCTGCTCTACCCCGCCCAGGGCTTCATGGTCGCCCAGGACGTACCCGAAGACGTGCGCCGCGCCTACGAGCGCCTCGCCGTCCAGGGCTTCACCAGCCGACTCATCCCCGAGGAAGCCGCGAGCAACGGCGAGGCGAGCAGTACAGGATCCCCCTCCGATACACCACAGCCGACGTCTGAGTAGCAACTTTCTCCACAGGGGTCAAGGCCTGCGCACGGCGCGGGCGCGGGCCGCCTCTGCGGCGCGACCTGTCTCCTGCCTCCGCCCCGACTGGCCGCGCCCGGCGGCGCGCTCGCGGCTGCGGGCACGATGCGGGAGACACTCTCTGTGGCTGGGGTGGTCGGCTCCATGGCTTTACGCAGCCACTTTGGCGCGAGCCTCGCAGATCATGGCCCAAGATCAGGTACTAACAGGCCATCTCATTTGGGGTGGTCGGTAGTCTGCGGGCGTGACGATCGTGGAGCGACTGGTGC